>DASUYL010000191.1:0-17610 GCA_036377395.1 Jiangellaceae bacterium | reverse complement strand
CGTGCGGTCGGCCCAGGCATCGGCCGTCGCCAGCGTGAACCGCATCCACGGTGTCTTCCCCTCCGCGTAGTCGTCGATGCTGTCGTGCGGCGCCGCCGCGAGCTCACGCTTCAGCCGGGCGTAGTCACCGGCTGCTCCGGGAGTGTCCCGCAGGTAGTCGCGCAGCAGCAGAGCGTCACGCCAGGCGGGCGAGTCCGCCGGACGGACGTGGCAGTTGACGCTCCGGCCGGGATCGGCGTTCTGCGCCAACGCCTTGTCGGAGGTGCTTCCGTCGCGATGGTTGTCCCACCACCGGCCCGGACGTCGCAGCAGGCCGACGGCGGCCAGATCGTCGGCCACGTCGCCCGCGGTCGCGATGTCGTCGACCACGACCTGCAGGTCGATCACGTCCTTCGCCGGCAGGCCGGGCACGGCGGTCGACCCGATGTGGTCGGCCCGGTGTGCCCGGCCGCCGGCAACCGCATGCACCCTGCCCAGCAACCGTGTCGCGGTGACCGGCCATTCCGGGTCGGGAGGGACGACGACCGCGCGCGGCACCCGCTCCGCCGGCCGGCCGGTGCGCAGGTTGGCCTCGAACGGGACCATGCGCTGCTCCCAGATGGCGTCGACCTGAGCCAGTACCGCGCCGCGGGGACCGCCGTTGTCCAGCCACACGTCGGCGGCCGCGCGCCGGGCCGCGTCGCCTGCCTGCGACCGGACCCGTGCCCAAGCGTCGTCGGCGTCCATGCCACGCTCGGCGACCAGCCGCCGGACCCGCTCCTCGGCGGGCGCGTGTACCACGACGACGAGCGGAAATCCCACCCCCAGGCCATTCTCGACCAGCAGCGGGATGTCCTCCACGACCACCGCCTCGGCCGGCGCGCGGTCGACCAACTGCGACCTGCGTTCGGCCACGAGGGGGTGCACGATCGCGTTCAGCGCCTGCCGTCGGGGCTCGTCCCGGAACACGATCCGGCCCAGCCCGGCCCGGTCGAGACAACCGTCCGGTGCGACGACGCCCGGCCCGAACTCGGCCACGACGGCGTCGTACCCGACGGTGCCGGGCGCCACCACCTCGCGGGCGATCCGGTCGGCGTCGACCAGGATGGCGCCGTTGGCCACGAGGCGCTGAGCGACGGTCGACTTGCCCGACCCGATCCCCCCGGTCAACCCGACCCGCAGCATGGGCGGCAGCCTAGTGAGACGCGCTTCGCCCCGGCGATGCACGACCTGTGGCCCGATATGTCGGGATTCAGCGTGCACGCACGAGGCGAAGCACGGGGCGGGCGCCAGACCGCGCGAGTCAGGCGGCCTGCGGCTCCCCGTCGCTGCCGGTGTCGGATGCGGACTCGCCCGCGGATGCTGTCGAGCCTGCAGTCACGGGGATGCGGTGGGCAGTCGAACCGGAGTACGCCCCCCCGACCCGGACGGTGAGGATGCCGGCGTCGTAACCGGCCGACACGTCCTCGCCGGTGACGTGCTGCGGGAGGGTGAACGAACGCCGGAACGTGCCGTAGCGCAACTCGCGCAGAGAGCGGCCGTCGCGGTCGTCCGACCGCTCGTCGCGGCGCTGGCCGGTGACGACCAGGCGGCCACCGTCGACCTCGACCGAGATGTCGCGCTCGGCGTCGAGGCCGGGCAGCTCCAGGCTGACCACGGCGTCGTCGCCGTCACGGACGATGTCGGCGGCGGGCACGAAACGGCCACGGCGCGCGGCATCGGTGCCGAAGGGGGTACGGAACAGGGCGTCGAACTCCGCGAACGGGTCGCGGCGGCCACGCAGGACCAGGGTGTTCATGGTTGACCTCCGTTGAGTCTTCACAGCCGGGTCGGCTGTACCTCGAACAACTTGAGTCGAGGGCGCTCAATTCCGGAGTATCGCCCCAGGTCACGCATGTTCGTCCTGGGCGAAAGGCGGATGACCGCTCAGGTCACCGCAGGCGTCGCCGTGAGCGTCGGGTCGCGGCCGCCGAGCGCGGTCTCGGCGAGACCGAGCAGCACCACCCGCTCCGCCGTCGCAGGCACCACTCCGCGGGCCAGCGTCACCACCAGCGTGCCGTTGCCGACCGCGGCGACGAACGTGACGCCCACGGCATCGGCGATGAGGAAGCCGTCCTGGGCGGCCGCGGCCTGGGACTCGATCTGCTGACCGGCCGACCGGGCCGAGACGACCGTGTCCTCCACCCGGGCGGCTGCGGCGGCCTCGTCGACGTACCCGCTCACGGCGATCTCCACCTGGGGCGGCGGCGCGTCGCCGTTCGCCCCGGAGCGGACCCCGTACTGGCAGGTCAGCCGCGCGGTCCGGCCCGACTCGGCCGGGAAGTCGTCCGCGTACACGCGGTTGGTAGTGCCCTGCAGCGGCACGGCGACGATCCGGACCACCTCGGTGAACGGGATGACGTCGTCGCAGCTCTGCGGGACCGACAGGGCGGCCACGCTCGGTGCCGGCGATACCCCCGCTGTGGTCGCACCGGGCGTGGTACCGACCGACGGCACCGGCACAACGGCTTCGTCCCCGTCGCCCGTGCACCCCGCGGCAGCGACGGCAAGCAGGGCCGCGAGGACCAGGCTTCGGACCACGCGTCAAACGGTACGGTCTGCTGCGAATTGCGGCTGGCTCGGCACGCCTCACCGCCGAGGAAGACGTTGGCATCCCGCCACAAGACGCCGGCGGTCAGTTGCCCGTGAGCTTCTCCCGCAGCGCCTGCAGCGCCTCGTCGGAGGCCAGCGTGCCGCCCTCCTCCGCCTCCTTCTCCTCGGTCGAGGAATATGACGACGGAACCTCGGCGCCCGCCTCGGCATCGGCGGCGACGGCGGTCTCGATCTGGGACTTGTGCGCCTCCCAGCGCGCCTGGGCCTCGGCGTACTGCCGCTCCCACTCCTCGCGCTGCGTCTCGAACCCCGGCAGCCAGTCGTTGGTCTCCGGGTCGAAGCCGTCGGGGTACTTGTAGTTGCCGGCGTCGTCGTACTCGGCGGCCATGCCGTACAGCGTCGGGTCGAAGTGGTCGGTCACGGCCGCGGCGGTGTCGCCCTCGTTGGCCTGCTTGAGCGACAGCGAGATGCGGCGTCGCTCGAGGTCGATGTCGATGACCTTCACCATGACGTCGTTGCCGACCTGCACGACCTGCTCGGGGATCTCGACGTGGCGCTCGGCCAGTTCGGAGATGTGCACGAGGCCCTCGATGCCGTCGTCAACGCGGACGAACGCCCCGAACGGCACCAGCTTGGTGACCTTGCCCGGCACGATCTGCCCGATCTGGTGAGTCCTGGCGAACTGCTGCCACGGGTCTTCCTGGGTCGCCTTGAGCGACAACGAGACCCGCTCGCGGTCCATGTCGACGTCCAGCACCTCGACGGTGACATCCTGGCCGACGTCGACCACCTCGGAGGGGTGGTCGATGTGCTTCCAGGACAACTCGGAGACGTGCACGAGGCCGTCGACGCCGCCCAAGTCGACGAACGCGCCGAAGTTGACGATCGACGAGACGACACCCTTGCGGATCTGACCCTTCTGCAGGGTCTGCAGGAACGTGGACCGGACCTCGGACTGGGTCTGCTCGAGCCATGCCCGGCGCGACAGGACCACGTTGTTGCGGTTCTTGTCCAGTTCGATGATCTTGGCTTCGATCTCCTTGCCGACATACGGCTGCAGGTCGCGGACCCGGCGCATCTCCACCAGCGACGCGGGCAGGAAGCCGCGCAAGCCGATGTCGAGGATGAGACCGCCCTTGACGACCTCGATGACGGTGCCGCTGACGACGCCGTCGGCCTCGCGGATCTCCTCGATCTTGCCCCAGGCGCGCTCGTACTGGGCGCGCTTCTTGGACAGGATCAGCCGACCTTCCTTGTCCTCCTTCTGCAGCACGAGGGCCTCGACGTGGTCACCGACCGAGACCACCTCGGCCGGATCGACGTCGTGCTTGATCGACAGCTCACGCGACGGAATGACGCCCTCGGTCTTGTAGCCGATGTCGAGCAGGACCTCGTCCCGGTCGACCTTGACGATGACGCCGGACACGATGTCGCCGTCGTTGAAGTACTTGATGGTTTCGTCGATCGCGGCGAGGAAATCTTCCTCCGACCCGATGTCGTTGACGGCGACCTGAGGGGTCGCGGGGGTCGTGGGCGCCTCGATGCTGCTCGTCATGTGGTAGGGGGCTCCGGTCGGGCAGATGAATGTGGTGTGGCGCGCCACGGGCCCTGTGATCGCCGTGCCGTGGGACCCGGACACCGTGATGGCATCAAGTACCAGTGAGCCGACATGAGACGAGCGCAAGCCTGCTCGGTCCGAGGTCGCGCAGGCCCACAGCGCACCGCAGAGGTTACCCGCCGAGGGCGATCAGGGTCAATCGGCGTGATCAAACCCCGGTGTCACGGAACGGGCTCACCGGTGTCACGGAACGGTATCACCGCTGCCGCGCGGACGTCAGCCACATCGGGCGGCGCGGCGGCTATGGCGACTGGCGGTCCGCGCCGAAGTCGAGGATGGGTGGCTTCTCGCCGACGACGGTGTCGTCGGTGTCGTCCACGTCGTCCTGATGGGACTTCTCCGCGGCCCGGCGGGGCGTGTAGGGCGTGCGCAGCAGGAGGACGCCGGCGATCAGTCCGATCACGCCGAGAATGCCCAGGACCAGCGGAAGCACCGAGCCGACGAGATTGAGCTGGTTGGAAAGCGGGCGGTACTCGTCGACCCTGGCCTGCACCTGCTCGTCGGTGTATCCGATTGTGCCGCTGGTGATCGTCGCGATCTCATCCCCCTGGTAGACCAGGACGGTGTCCTGCTCCTCCTGACCCCTGAAGATGACGCCGGTCTCCGGCTCGACCCACAGCGTGCGGGTGTTCGCATAGGTTCTATCGGCCTCGACCGACGGCGCGTCCGAGCCGGCGAGGCTGCCCGGCACCTCGAGCTGGCTGACGACGGTCGGCTCGATGGTCTGCACGAAGCGGTAGACGGTCATGCCGTCGATCTCGTCCTCTCCGTCGAACACGGCCGGCGTCGCCTCGCGCAACGCCGTGTCCCAGAACTCGTAGTCGCGCTGTTCGGTGCCGAACGGGAACTTGAGGACCTGTCCTTCGTGGTCGATCGGGTCGCCGTCGATGGACTGGCCGTAGCCCGGCACGCCGGCGCCGGTACGCCGGTCGAACGCCACGATCGAGCGGGTAGCTGTCAGCGTCGTGCCCTCGGCATCGGTCGTGTCGACGACCGTCTCCCAGACCGCGACATCGTCGTCACTGGTGCCCTCGGGAAGGTCGTCGACGATCGACACCGTGCCCCGTGTCGAGGTGACGTCGGTGACGACCTGCGGGTCTCGCCCTTCGGCCAGCTCGGACACGGAAAAGACCGTCACGTCCTCGCCGGTGGACACGGTCGTGCTCTCGTGGTCATGGGGCGCGACGGCCAACCTGGGATAGGCATACCACTTGAGGAGGGGCGCCAGGATGAGTAACAGCGCCCCAAGGGCAATGACGGCGAGTCCGACCTTGCGGCGCATGACAACCTTCCCAGACGGAGGACTCTCGACTGCGGCGATGCAAACTAGCGCATGCAGGCTACCCGCGCGTAGTGGCCGAAACTAGTCCGTGACCTGGGCACTCGACCGCCGTGAGCACGTGACTCAGGGGAACCGGCGCCGGAGCACGACGACCAGATTCCAGGTCACGAATTCGCGCAATCCGGGCACCCGGACGACCCCGTGGGACCACCACGGGTGGTAGCGCGGGAAGGCGGTGACGAGCGCGCCATGGCGCGTGCGGTCCGCCCACCGCAGCGCATCGCCCACCCCGACGGCGAACAGGCTCGAGCCGAATCGGTTCTTGGGCGGCCGGCCGTGCCGACGCTCGTACCGCCTGGCCGCCCAGTCACCACCGAGGTAGTGCCACGGCGCCGTCTCGTGGCCGCCCCACGGCGAGTTCCAGACCGTGAACGAACAGAACACGATTCCTCCGGGTCGCGTGACCCGCAACAGCTCCTCGGCCATGTGCCACGGTCGCGGGACGTGCTCGAGAACGTTCGACGAGTAGCAGACGTCGACCACGCCGTCGCGTACCGGCAGGGCCATACCGCTGCCGAGAACGCTTCCCGGCACGGGATCGCCCCGGGCCGCCATCTCCGCCGGGTCACTGTCCACCGAGGCATAGCGGGCCCCCGCCCGGACGAACGCGTCGCGGAAGTAACCCGGACCACCACCGACGTCGAGCACGAATGCCCCGCACAGTGGCGCGAACCCCGCCACCTGCTCGACCGAGTCCGCGGCCAGGGTCCGGTAGAAGAGGTCCGGATCGGACTGCTCGACCAGGAATGCTCGGAACAGCCGCACCGCTCGTGCCAAGGACGGCCGCCGCGAGCTGACCTTGTTCTCCGCTGCGACCGGGACGATCTCGTCGCGCACCCGCAGACCGTACCGAACGGTAACAATGCCGGTGGTCATGCCGTACGGTGGCCCGGACCTGCCCGTACGACCAAGGGTCCTGCTCGATGGCCATGCCGAACTCACCGCGACCGTTGTCGGTCGTCATCCTCAACTGGCGCGACACCGGACACCCGGAAGGCGGCGGCTCGGAGCGCTACGTCGAGACGATCGCCGCAGGATTGGCGGCTGACGGGCACCGGGTCACCCTCTTCTGCGCTGCATACCCGGGTGCCCCGCGGCGTGAGCTGCGGGCTGGAGTTCGAATCGTGCGAGCAGGCGGCAAGCTGACGGTCTATGCCCAGGCGTTGCTTGCGCTGCGCACCGGTCGACTGGGCCGGCCCGATGTCGTCGTCGACGTCCAGAACGGAATGCCGTTCTGGAGCCGGCTGGCGACGCGTGTCCCCGTCGTCGTGCTCGTCCACCACGTGCATCGCGAGCAATGGCGGGTCATCTACGGGCCGGTCATGGCCGCACTGGGCTGGTGGCTGGAATCGCGACTCGCGCCGCGGGTCTACCGCAGGTCTCGTTACGTCGCGGTGTCGGAGGTCACCCGCACCGAACTGGCGACCCTCGGTGTCGACCGTGACCGCAGTACCGTCATCCGCAACGGCACGCTGACTCCACCGCCGACGACGTCCGGACGCGAGGTGACACCGCGTATCTGCGTCCTGGGCCGGCTCGTACCGCACAAGCGGGTCGAGCACATATTCCAGGCCGCCTTACGTCTGCAGACACACTGGCCAAAGCTCCGGGTGGCAGTCGTCGGCGACGGGTGGTGGGCTCGCGAGCTGCGCGACCGGGCGCGTCAGCTGGGGCTGGATGATGTCGTCGAGTTCCTCGGCTACGTCGACGAGCAGCGAAAGCACGAGGAGCTGGCCCGCGCCTGGCTGTTGGCAGCGCCCTCATTGAAGGAGGGCTGGGGACTCGTGGTAGTCGAAGCCGCGACCCACCGGATACCGACGGTGGGATACCGCAACGCGGGCGGGCTGTCGGAGTCGGTCGTGGACGGCGAGACCGGCCTGCTCGTCGACGATCTCGACGGCTTCGTCGAAGCTGTGGCCCGCCTCGTCGAAGACACCGACACGCGCCACCGGCTGGGGGTGGCCGCTGCGGCGCGGGCCAGCAGGTTCCGCTGGGAGGCCGCGGTGACGGCGTGGGAGCGGGTGCTGGCCGACGCCGTCGCAGCGGGTCGCTGAGCGGCTGCGGCGGCTCAGTTGTTGCCGTAGGCGAGGTCCTCGGCATCGACGGACTGCCCGGCGCGCTGCTCGGCCACTTCCTGCGGCGTCGGCCCGTCGGCGACGTTGACCAGGGTGATGGCGGCCGCGACGGCAAGACCGGCGCCGACCACGGCGGCGACGACAGCGGCGACGATGGTGCCGATCATCTCCTGGCGCTCCTTCGACCTCGGAGGTTCAGGTCCTGCGGGACTGTACCAGCAGGATACGGCCCGTCCGAGAGCGTCGCAGCACGAGCACGACCCAGCAGAAGCAACCGACGACGAGGGTGACAGCTGCCAGATCGGCGACCAGCACCGGGCCGGCAGGTGCCGTCGCCGTCCACGCAAGCGGATCCCCGGGAACGCGGTAGAGACCGAGCTCAGCGCTCGTGACCACCTCGACGAGGTCGTCGATCAGGCCATCGGGGACGACACCCGGCGTGTCATGCTCGACGGCCACCCAGCCGACCCCTGCGTCCAACAGACCACGCACCGGATGGTCCGATTCCAGCGCCACTGCGACCGCGGCGGCGCGCGGATCCTCGCCGGCAAGTCTGGTGGAGCCGACCGTCAGCGTGTCGGGACGGACCACTTCCACTCCGGCATACCGGGGCAGGGGATCGAGTGTCGTGCGCCGGTCGTTCCACGGGAACGAACGGAACGGCTGGTACGGCACGACGACCAAGGCGCCGGAGTCCGGTTCCGCCCGCAATGTAGTCCTCACCTCGTGCCAGCTGCGCGGGTACTCGACCGGGTTCAAGCGCCCACCGACACCCCAGGCCAGGTCGGGCATGGCCGCGAGCGGCAGCACTGCCGCCAGGACGAGCACCGCCGTGGCCGGAATCCGGTCGCGGGCCCGGTGTGCCACCCACGATGCAAGCCGCGACGCACCGAGAGCGACGGCGGGCGCCAGAGCCAGGGCGTACCACGCGAGGAATTTCTGCCCGTCACGGAGCAGACCGGCTCCCGGTACCCGTTCCACGGCGGCGGTGAGCACCGGGCCGACCGATCCGGCCAGCCCGAGCACCAGTCCAGCGGTTCCGAGGACGGCGAGAACGAGCGCGGCCGTACGGCCCAGCACGCGGGCTACCTGCCCAGCACCCGCGAGAGCCAGCGAGACCCACGCGATGGTCACGACCGCAGCCGACACCAGGGCGCGACTGTCGGGCACGGCGTCGGAGTTCCAGATGCCACCGAGGGTCAGCACACTGCCCGGTAACCCCAACGGCGAGTCGGCATGTGCCGCGAACAGCTCGACGGCCGCAGGGTCAGACGTCAGCCGGGTGGGTGTCAACACGGCCGGCATCACCCAGGGCAGCTGAAGCAGCAGGCAGCCGCCGACGGCCGCCGCCTGTTGAAGGCGCCACCGGTCCGGCGAATCACCCGTGTGCGGTACCAGAACTGTGAGGACCAGCAGCGCCGACGCCAGTACCCCGCCGGTCGGAGTGATGGACGCAGCGGCAACGAAGAGCAGCGCTGCCGGCAGTGACTCCCGTCGTCCGGCGCGTAAGGACAGTGCAGCCCGGAGCAGCCACGGCAGTGCCGCGTACGCCACCAACAGCGTCCAGTGACCGATCACCAGCCGCTCTGCGACATAGGCATTCCAGGCGTATGCAGAGGCGGCCGTGATCTGCACCGCGGTCGGACCGGGCAGCAGACGACCGGCGCCCAGAGCGGCCGCGAAGACGATGAGTACCAGGATCACGCGGTAGACGACCGCGCCGGGCAGCACCGTGGTGAGCACTGCCAGTACCGCGTCCTGGGGGACCGATCGCGGCAGGCCGCTCCCCAACCCGAGCGATTCGCGAGTCAGATCCTGGTCGGGAACGGTCACCATGTCGTAGGACAGGACGAATCCCGGCCGAACCAGCGGCAGCATCACCAGGATGGCGAGCAATGCGCACCACGCCGGCAGCCACCAGCGGCTGTCCGAGCGCGGACGACTACCGTGCCGCGCCACGCAAACCCTCCCGCCGCCCCGCGTACATCCGGACCTGCTGACAGCTTCTCGTGTCGCTGCCGGTATCCGAGTCCTGGGTGACAGATCGCCGCGTCCTACGGTGGCACCCATGGACCTCGCTGCCACCAACGACGACTGGGAGACACTCGGTCGCGAGGACCCGTTCTGGGCGGTCTATGTCGCACCGGGCAGACGCGACGGAGGCTGGGACGTCCGCGCGTTCCTCGAGACCGGCCGGATCGAGGTCGAGAGGGTCCTGTCCCAGGTGCGGAAGCTCGTTCCGGCGGCCGGCCGGGATCACGCGCTCGACTTCGGCTGCGGAGTCGGCCGGCTCAGCCTCCCGCTCAGCGCGCACTTTGCCCACGTCACCGGCGTCGACGCTTCGCCCACCATGCTGGTGCGGGCGCGCGAGATCGCCGGCCACCGCTGCGAGTTTGTTCTCAACCGCGCGCCGGATCTGGCGCGGTTCGGCGACGCGTCGGTGGACCTCGCCTACTCGAGCCTGGTCCTCCAGCATCTGCCGAGGGACAACGCGCTGTTCTATGTACGCGAACTCATACGGATAACCCGCCCCACCGGATGCGTGGTCGTCCAGGTCGCGAGCCGGCCGGACTGGTCGGCGAAAGGCGTGGCCTTTCGGTTCGCTCCGCGCGGCTTGACCGGCTGGGCCCAACGCCACTTGCTCCACTATCCCGCACCGATGCTCATGACCGCTCTGCCCGACCGTGCCGTTCGGAAGGCCGTTAATGCTGCGGGCGGGACGGTCCTGGCGGTCGAGTGCGACCCGTCGTACGGCGGGCACTGGCACTACACGCGCTATTACCTCGCGCCGTCGCGATCTCAGCCGTCCTGACGGGGCCACGGCGCTCCCACGAACACGTCCGTCACGCACGCAGCGTCGCCGGCAGGTAATCCTTCGAGTGAGACCTGGCGCACCGGGTGGGTGCTCGAGTACTCGAGGTAGACGTGGTGAACGCCGTCGAGAAGGTCCACCTCGTGTCGCTGCGCTCCCACCGTCAGAACGCCCGTGGTCGGCGCCGCGCTGTAGTAGCCGATCCTGACGACCCAGCGGCCGGCCGGCACCGTCGCGTCGAGAGGTATGTCGATCCGGTCTCGTCGCACCGGCCAGGCACAGGGTGACGCTCGCTCGTCGACGACTGCAGTCGCCGCCGGCCGGATGTCGATCGGCTGCGGCAATCCGAACCCGTCCAACATGCGCAGGTCGGCCGATGGGCGGCCGAACCGGAAGCCGGGCAGTGCACCCACGACGACCGACGCCCGCGCCTGCTCGACGAAGAACGGAGCGATGACGACGTCGGGGACGGCACCGTCGACGAGATCAACCGGCCCGGTCTCCGCCGCCGCTCGGGCGTTGGCGACGAATCGGGCCGCATCGTCCATGGGCAACCGCTGGACGACCGCGAAGGTGCTGACCAGACTCGCGTTGACCAAGGCCAGCACGAGCGCGCCCGCCAGCACAGCGCGGGACCGCCATAACGCCGGCGGCAGAGTCGCACGGCGATCGCGAACGGCAACCCCCACTGCCGCCAGCGCCACGTCGACGAGCAGGTAGCCCAGGAGCAGGGCCCACGCCCGGGCGGCCGTCCAGCGTGCGAGGACGAGCGACGCGACGACCACCAGACCGACGATCTGCCAGGACGCGAACAGGACGCCGGCCGGCGGTGCGGGCGCCAACAACGCACCGGCCGGTTCGGCACCTGCCATGAGGCCGAACAGGCCGGGCGCGAAGGTGTCGATGACCGCGAACCTCAGTAGCTGCCACAGCTCGGTGGCAGCGGGCAGGCCGGAACCGTCCTGCTCGGTGGTCAGGAGGTAGGCGGTCAGATAGCCAGCGGCCACGACGACGTATCCCACGAGCGCCGGCGCGCTACGGCGCAGCAGGGAAGCCAGCGGCCGCCCGCTGAACAGCGGACCCACCAACGCGGTGAACGCCACCAGGAAGAGCGGGATCAGCAGCGCCTTCTGCCAGAACAGCAATCCCACGACGACGGCGAGCGCAGCCGAGGCGGCCGCGAACCGCGAGCCCGTGCGCAGGTAGCGCAGGTGGGAGAGCAGGGCCCAGGCCATGCAGATCTGCAGCGGCACCGCCTGCAGCGCGGAGGACCACCAGACCGACGCGGTGAAGGCCAACGGGCTGAAGAGGTACACGGCGACCACCGTGAGGGTCAGCGGCCCGTCGCCCGCCAGTGCCCGGACGAGACACAGGACGAGCACGCTCGCCGTAGCCTGCAGAGCCAGCACCAAGATCGCCGCCGGGCCCCACGACAGCGGCGCGACCTCCGTCAGCGCCCAGGAGAGCAGGAACTGCCCAGGCATGAGATGACCCTTGTAGTCCTGGAGCAGGTATTCCAGTGAGAGTCCCCCGCCGGCCAAGTGGACGTAGACGAAGTCGTCCTGCCAGAAGAAGCTGTGCGACAGGGCCCAAGCCCGCCAGCCCAGCTGGAGGGCGACCAGGGCATAGGCGGCCGTGATCCACGGCCGCTGTGATGTCCAGTGCCGCCTGAGGCCGGCGATCGGGGCAAAGACGGCACTCGGTGTGGTCCCGCCGCCCTCGGCCCGCAGCAGAACCCGAACCGTGACGGCACCGATCAGGGCGACCAGAGGGAGGACCGACCACATTCGAACGGCATCGTCCAGCCGCTGGTCAAGCAACGCCGAGACGGCGACACCCGTGAGCACCATCACCCCGAGGACGGCGCCGGTGATCAGCAGGCGGCGGCGATCCAGGCGCAGCACACCTGCTATGGCGAAGGTGATCGCACCCACGGCGCCCGCGATCAGGCCGCCGAACGCGATGATGGTGGCGCCGGCGAGCACGCGCCGAGCCGAACCCGGAATCGCCCGGTGACGCGGCAGGTCGGCAACTCCGACGGGCTTCCGCGTCCGGACGGCTGCCAGACCGACGAGGGCGGCCAAACCGGCCGCACCGAAGCCGAGTCCCGATTCGTAGGCGTCCTGGGGCGTGAACACGAGGGTCACCGCACCGTCGAAGCCGGCGGGCAACTCCCAGGCCTGCTGCCAGCCGTCGACGCGGACCTCCGGCAGTCGGACACCGTCCGCGCGCGCGATCCATCCCGAGTTGCCGTTCTCGGGGACCACCAGTAGTGCGGCCGCCTCGGTGGTCACGTCCACCGTCCGGTGCGTGTCGTCCCACCGCGTCACTGCGACCGTGCCGACCTCATCGGCAGTCTGCGGTAGTGCGGGAATACGGCGGAGTACGACACCGTCGGCGACGAACATCCGGCTCGCGCGGACCTCGAGCGTGTGCTGGCCGCTGCCCACGGCGACGCCGGCGGCTTCATCGCCGCACGCACTCCATCGCAGTGGGCGATTCTCGAAGAGGTCGCGGACAGTGCCTTCGACCTCGGTACTCACCCGGACCCCGTCGACGAACACATCCGGCCCGAAGCCACATGGCTGCCCGGTCGGAGCATCCATGTCCGGCGCGACGACCAGATCCTCGACTCCGGGAATCTGCAGTTCGGCGAATCCCGGGGGTACTGGCTGCGCGCTACCGGTGCTGGGGTCGACCGACGCCACTGACGTCCATTCGGTCACGGTCACGTCCAGGCGGTCGGTCAGCCTGGGCGGAAAGCGGACCCAGCCGTCGACGACGTCGAGTTCGCGCGTGTACGTGCCGATCTGAATCCGTACCGCCGTGGGCCGCGCCGCCACCGGATGGTCCGCCACCTGGATCCGGAAGCTGTCGATCTCCCGGGGTTCTCCCCACGCCAGCCGAAGCGTCGGGAGCAGGTCGGACGGATCGGCGACCCACGACGTGGCCGGGTTGCCGTCCACCGCGCGCATTGCGGCTACACCGGGATCGCCACCGAGGGTCGACGATCCCACGGCCGCCATTCCGGCGAGCGGCTCGAGCAGCTCTTCCACAGCCGAGCCCGGGCGGCTCGACACCGTCCCCTGCAGACGGAACGTGGCGCTGCCGTGGGTCGTGAAGGAGCGGACGAGAGTGGTGGGTTCGTCACCCGGGTCCACCAGGCTCGGATCACATCGCGTCGAGAACCCCACGACCACGCAGGCCGCACGAGTCGGGTCGAGGCGATGGAAGGAGAACCCGCCGACCGCACCCGAGCGCTGCACCGCCGGCGGTTGGTCGTCGGGAGCCATGACGATCCGCTGGGTGTCGATACCGGGAAGCCGGAGATCGATGATGCCGACCTCTCCCGTCTCGTCGCCCTCCCCCTCGACATCGGCGATCTCGACCTGGATGCCATCGCTCCAGCCAGCAGGAACGGCCAGGGACTCCAGTGAACCGTCGCCGCGTACGACCGAGCGTTCCACACCGGACTCGGTGCGGACGTCGACCGCGCTGACTCTCGGGCCGACCAGCCTCGAGTCCACGAACCGCGCGGCGATCCTGCGCAGCGACGTGGCCTCGTCGAAGGTGATGCGGACCCATTGACCAATCGGGCTCCCCCCGGAGTCCGAGCGCCACGCGGTGAACGGATCACCGTCGACCGCCGACCACGGTCCGAGCGCGGTCGACGTGGCCAGCAGTGCGTCGGGATATCCCCGCGAGGTGGACGCGGTGACACCGGCGATGCCCCGGTAACGGGCCACGGTCTGGTGACCGTGGGCGTCGGGACCGATGACGTCGCTCGCTGCACGCTGCTGCCGCACCGGCTCGGAGGCGGTGAGCAGCGGGCCCAGGTTCTCGCGAATACGGCCGAAGCCGCGCTCCCGCCGGGCGAGGTCGTCGGTGACGACCCAGTGTGCCGTGGCCTCCGCACCGTCCATGGCGAGAACCGCCGGCTGGTCGGCGTCGAGCAGGCGGTCCTCGATCAGTCGTGGGATGGACTCCGGCCCGCCACTGACGCCGACGATGTCGTCGACTGCAGTGATCCGTGCCGTCGGTAATGGATCTTCGACTTCGAAGATCTCGATTGCAGGCGTCGACCCGTCCACCGCGAACCCCGACACCCGCAGGCCGGTTGCACCGCCGGTTCCCAGGACGGGGCCGAACTGGGCGACCCTCGAGATCCCGCCCGATCGCTCCAGCGCCTGTCGCACCACTGCCACGGGCGGGGTTCCCGACAGCCTGCGGTCCAGATCGCCCCGAAGGACGACGAACCGGATTCCGGCGCGGGCAAGCACATCGCCCAAGACCGGTGAGCCACGCCCGCTATCGACCCAGGCGTCCACGGCCGTGAGCAGTCGCGATGCTCCTTCGCCGCCGAGGAAGACCTGACTTCGACTCACCCACGGCGCTTCGGCGAGAGGTTGCAGCGGTTCGTCGACCGTGCGCCCCCACACCTGGGTCCCGAACCCGGACGATGGCAGCACGAGTGTCCGCGCTTGCGAATCACGTGCGGCCACGTACTGCGCCGCGTCGTGCCACCACTCCGGTTGCCTCTCCCACCCGGGTCCCGGCCGTAGCCCAGGGCTCAACGCCACCACCAGCGGTGCCAACACGCAGGCGGCCAGCCCGACCACTCCTGCGCCGCGGACCAGCGAGGCCACAGGATCGCGCCGTGAAAGCGCAATCAGGAGCCCCACCGCGTGTGCCACGCCGATCGCCGCCGGCAGGCGGACGAGCGGATCGAACTTGTGAACGTTGCGGAACGCGGCCAGTGGTCCGTCGAGCAACTCACGCCACACGTCGGCGAGCGGGCTGGACAGCGGACCGTCCCAGCCCAGGGACAGCAGAACAAGTCCGAGCGATGCCGATCCCAGCAGCGCGGCGCGAGACGGAACGCGCGGGTCGAGGAGGGCGACCAGACCGACGACCCCGACGACGCTTGTGCTGATCAGTAGCCAGTCCGACGCGACCAGTTCATACCCGGCGGGCCACCACGGATCCCCTCCGACGGCCACGCCGGCGACCCAGTGGGTGGTCCCACGAACGGCCTCCGGGATCCCCACCCCGCCCGCCGTGTTCGCCGCGGACTCGATGTAGTCGAGGAACGGCGGGCTGTGCTGTCCCAACAGCACCAGCGGGATCACCCACCACGCACACGCCAGACCGAGGCAGGCCGCCCACCATGCCGAGAGCCGGAACCGCACACCCCGAGGCCGGGTCAGCGCGACGAGTCCGGCGAACGGCAGCACGGCCACGGTGAGGGTCGCGTTCGCAGCTCCCATGGCCGCGACGGCGAGTGCCGAAAGCGCCGCGGACCTGCGAAGCCCCCATTTCTGCCATCGCAGGAGCGGCAGGGCGACCCAGGGCAGCAGAGCGACAACGAGGGCCTCCGCGGATATCGGCCCGATCGTGGTCACCATCCGGGGACAGAGGGCGTATGCGACGCCGCCGAGGATGCGGGACCACCGAGTGCCGACGGGGAGGGCGCGACAGAGAGCGACCACGCCGGTGTACGCGACGACCAGCAGCAATGCGCTCCACAGCCGTTGGACGACCCAGGACGGCACTCCGACGGCCTGACCTACGGCGAAGAAGGGTCCGATCGGAAGTAGGTAGCCATACGCCTGGTTCTGCAGGTCACCCAGGTTCGTCTGCGGATTCCACAGCGACAGCGCGCGGTCGAGGAAGCCCCACGGGTTCTCCGTCAGGTCGAGCTTCGTATCGAAGGTCGTCTCACCCGGGCGCTGCGCGAGACTGAGCAGCACCAGGCCGCCGACGACGGCCACATGGGCACGTCGCATACGTAGCCACGCAGCAGCAGCTGCCACCGTGGACCGTTCAGTGGGCCCGCGGGACACCACTGTGGTCCGAAGCAGCACGCACGGATCGTAACGGTCGCAAACGACGCACTTTGCCCTCCTCTACCCTGTGCAGGGTCACCGAGGAAGAGGACGCATCGCGATCACCGAGAACATGCCCTCGCCGGCCGACCGCGACTTTGCCGAGGCGTGGGATCGGGCCAGCCGCATCTCGGGGTGGCTGACCCGGGACCAGGCGCACGACCTGTGGTCGACAGTGCGCACGCTCGCGCCCAACTCGACAATCGTCGAGATCGGCAGCCACCAGGGGCGGTCGACCGTAGTGCTGGCAGACGCGGCCACGGTGACCGGCTCGACGGTCGTCGCAGTCGACCCCTTCGTCGATGGTGCGAAATTCGGCGGGCGGCGGACGCGGGCCCTGTTCGAGCGGCACATCGAACAGGCCGGTCTCGATACGGTCGTCCGGCTGGAGGCCGAGTACAGCTGGCAGGTTCTGCGCCGGTGGCACGGACCGGTGGCGCTTGTCTACATCGACGGCAAGCACGATTACTGGTCGTGCACGCGGGACATCGGTTGGGTGGTGCACATGGACACCGGAGCACCGGTCCTCGTCCATGACGCGTTCTCCTCGGTGGGCGTGACCGCCAGCCTGGTACGAGAGCAGTTGCGACGAACACCCCGACTGCGGTACGGCCACCGCACCGGATCGCTGGCCACCTTCGTCGTCGGCTCCCCAGCAGCGCGTGACCGCCTTCTCCTTGCCGTCGAGCTCGGCTGGTTCTGCCGCAACGTGATGATCAAGCTTCTGCTGCGGTTACGGTTGCGTCCTCTCGCGCGACTCATGGGGCACGACTCGCCGTACGACCCGTTCTGAGGTCGCGGTCGGTGAATCGGACACGACTGCGCTGGCAACGGGTAGGTGCCGCGGTCACCGGTGCGGGGATGGTGGCCGTCGGGACCAGCCTCGCCAACGTGGTCGGATACGTCCTGACCGTGGTCGCGGCCAGAGTGCTCGATCCCGAGGAGTTCGGAGCATTCGGCGCACTCCTGGCCCTCATCATCGCCGGCAGTGTCGCGGCACTCGCAGCCCAGGCCACGACGGCCCGCAGTGTCGCGCGCCGCGAGCCTCCGGCGCCGGCCGCGCGCTCCGGACTGCTCCTGGCGTCCGCCGTCGGGATGGGTCTCATCCTGCTCTCGCCCGTCCTCGCCACGTTTCTCCGACTGCCCTCCGTGGTTCCCGCGATCGGCGCGGCGGTCGCCGTCGGGGCGTTCACGGCCACGGCGCCGGCTCTCGGCATCGTCCAGGGTGCGGAGAGATTCCGGGCGCTCGGCATCCTGGTGGCCATCCAGGCGACGCTGCGGGTCACCGGCGGACTTGTAGGGATGGC
>DASUYL010000190.1:0-4669 GCA_036377395.1 Jiangellaceae bacterium | reverse complement strand
TCGCCGATCTCTCGCTCGAGCTCGGCATCGACGGGATCGTCGCGACCAACACCACGACCGCACGCGACGGCCTTCGGTCGACCCCTGAGGAGGTCGGCGCGGCGGGAGCCGGGGGGTTGTCCGGCCCGCCGCTGCGCAAGCGCTCCGTGCAGGTGCTGAAGCTGCTACGGGACCGCGTCGGTGACCGGTTGGTGCTCGTCTCGGTCGGAGGTGTCGAGACCGCCGCCGATGTGGCCGAACGGCTGCGCGCCGGAGCCACGCTCGTGCAGGCCTACACGGCATTCGTCTACGGCGGGCCGTTGTGGCCGTGCCGGGTCAACCGGGAGCTCGCCCGGGAGCTTCGGTATCGGACGACGGTGGCCTCATGACCGGCGTGGTGTCAGGGTGGGGACGCGAATCCGCCCCGGCCGGCGAGTTGTCCGGCCGGACAGGTCGAGAAGGCTTCGGCGCACGGCTGCACGTGGCGGTCGGGGAACGCGGTCCGCTCTGTGTCGGCATCGACCCACATCCGGAGCTGCTGCACGCCTGGGGACTCGACGACGACCTCGCAGGGCTCGAACGGTTCGCCCGGACCGCCGTCGAGGCGCTCGGGGAGACGATGGCGGTGCTCAAACCGCAGTCGGCGTTCTTCGAGCGGCACGGGTCACGGGGCATCGCCGTGCTGGAGCGGGTCATCGCCGACGCGCGCGCTGGTGGAGCACTGGTGCTGACCGACGCCAAGCGCGGAGACATCGGCTCCACGGTGCAGGGCTACGCCGACGCCTACCTCGATCCGGCCTCTCCGCTGTGCTCGGACGCGGTCACCGCCTCGCCCTACCTCGGCTTCGAGTCGCTGCGTCCCCTGCTCGACACTGCAGCCCGGCACGGCAACGGCGTGTTCGTCCTGGCCCTGACCTCGAACCCCGAGGGTGCGGAGGTTCAACGCGCACGCACCGACTCCGGGTCCACGGTCGCCGGCGCGATCCTGGCCCGGGTCCGGGCGGAGAACGCGCGAACCCGACCGCAGGGAAACGTCGGCGCCGTCGTCGGCGCGACGATCCCCGCGGCAGACGATGACCTCGACGTCGGCGGGCCGCTGTTGGTGCCGGGAATCGGTGCGCAGGGTGGTGTGCCCGCGGGCCTGCGCACCGTCTTCGGCGCGGCCCTGCCGTACGTGCTGCCGGCCTCGTCCCGCGAGGTGCTGCGGGCGGGCCCGGAGGTCCGGCAACTGCGCGCCGCGGCCGCCAACCTGCTGGCCGATTGCCGGGCCGCGCTGGCGTCCTGAGGCACCCGCGGCCAGACCCGGATTGCGCATTGCATGTCCGATCGCGTTGCTGACCGGTCCCGGGACTCGCTAGGTTCCGGATGACCGCAGTGGATACAGACGACTCACAGAGGTGACCCCCCAGTGACGCTCCCACCCCTCACTCCCGAACAGCGCACGGCAGCCCTGGCGAAGGCCGCGGAGGCCCGCCGGGAGCGTGCGGAGGTGAAGAACCGGCTCAAGCATTCGGGCGCCTCGCTGCACGACGTCCTCAAGGACGGCGAGACCAACGAGATCGTCGGCAAGATGAAGGTCTCCGCGTTACTCGAGGCGCTTCCCGGTGTCGGGAAGGTTCGCGCGCGGCAGATCATGGAGCGCATCGGCATCGCCGAGACCCGCCGCGTGCGCGGGCTCGGTGCCAACCAGGTCGCTGCTCTGGAGCGTGAGTTCGGCGGCCGGGACTGACCACGTCTGCCGACGGAGGATTTGGAGCGGGGCGTCTGGTCGTCCTGTCCGGGCCTTCGGGTGTGGGCAAGTCGACGGTCGTGCGCATTTTACGCGTCGACCATCCCGACGTCTGGATCTCGGTATCGGCGACCACCCGGTTCCCGCGGCCGGGTGAGGTGGACGGCGTCCACTACCTCTTCCTCGACCGGGCCGAGTTCGAGCGTCGCGCCGCCGCCGGCGAGTTCCTCGAGTGGGCCGAGTTCGCCGGCAACCTGTACGGAACGCCGCTCGACCCCGTGCTGGCCCGCCTCACCCTCGGGCAGAGCGTCCTGCTCGAGATCGATCTGCAAGGTGCCCGGCAGGTTCGGCAACGGCTACCGGACGCCCGGCTGGTGTTCCTGCGGCCGCCGTCGTGGGAGGAGTTGGTCCGCCGGCTGACCGGGCGGGGCACGGAGCCGGCCGAGCTCGTCGAGCGGCGGCTGGCGACCGCCCGCGAGGAACTGGCCGCCGAATCGGAATTCGACGTCACGCTGGTCAACAGCGATGTCGAGCAGGTGTGCGAACAGTTGGTAACCTTGTTGGGTTCCCCCCATCGAACCCCCAGCCCGGAGGCATGAACGTGTCCGGTACCCACGGCGTGGCCGAGGGCATCACCTCTCCCCCTATCGACGAACTCCTCGCCAAGAGCGATTCCAAGTACGCGCTGGTCATCTACGCGGCCAAGCGCGCGCGGCAGATCAACGCCTACTACTCCCAACTCGGCGAGGGTCTGCTCGAGTACGTTGGTCCGCTGGTCGAGACCCACGTGCAGGAGAAACCGCTGTCGATCGCGCTGCGCGAGATCGACCAGGGGCTGCTCACCGCCGAGCAGGCCGAGCCGGAGTAGGGCAGTGGCGCGACCCCGGGTCGTCCTCGGGGTCAGCGGCGGGATTGCGGCGTACAAGGCCTGCGAGGTCCTGCGTGGGCTGACCGAGACCGGTCACGACGTGCGGGTCGTGCCGACCGCCTCCGCCCTGCGCTTCGTCGGTGCTCCCACCTGGTCGGCGTTGTCCGGTCACCCCGTGTCCGCCGAGGTCTGGGACGACGCTCACGAAGTGCCGCACGTCCGCATCGGCCAGCAGGCCGATCTCGTGCTGGTCGTTCCGGCCACGGCCGACCTGCTCGCCCGGGCCGCGCACGGTCTGGCAGACGACCTGCTGACGTCCGCACTGCTCACCGCGAGGTGCCCGGTCCTCTACGTGCCCGCGATGCACACCGAGATGTGGGAGCACCAGGCCACGGCCGACAACGTCGCCCTGCTGCGCGCGCGCGGCGCCGTGGTCGCCGAACCCGCCGTCGGCCGGCTGACCGGTGCCGACTCGGGCAAGGGCCGGCTGCCCGAGCCGGACGAGATCGTGGCTCTCGCGCGCGATCTGCTCGCCGGTGCTCCGACCGGTCCCGACCTGGCCGGTCGATACGTCGTCGTGTCGGCCGGCGGCACGCGCGAATTCCTCGACCCGGTCCGGTTCCTGGGCAACCGCTCGTCCGGCCGCCAGGGCTACGCGCTGGCACGAGCGGCCGTCGCGCGGGGGGCGAAGGTCACGCTCCTGGCGGCCAACGTCGGACTGCCCGACCCGGCCGGCGCGGACCTGGTGCGGGTCGGCTCCGCCGACGAGCTTCGCGCGGCAGTGGTCGACGCGGCGGCGACCGCCGATGCCGTCGTGATGGCCGCAGCCGTGGCGGACTTCCGGCCGACGGCGTACGCCGAAAACAAAATCAAGAAGTCACCCGGTGGGAGCGCGCCGACCATCGAACTCGAGCGAACGCCGGACATCCTCGCCGAGATCTCCGGATCGCGGTCCCGGTCGGGCCAGGTGATCGTAGGCTTCGCGGCCGAGACCGGCGACGCGTCGGGCAGCGTGCTCGATCACGGCCGGGCGAAGCTGGCCGCGAAAGGCTGCGACCTGCTGGTGGTCAACGAGGTCGGCGCCGGACGTGGCTTCGAGTCGGAGGAGAACGAAGCGGTCGTCCTGGGAGCCGACGGCACCGTCACCGCGGTCCCGTACGGTCCCAAGTCGGTGTTGGCCCACGTCGTATGGACGCTGGTCCGTGACCGGTTCGCGGACATCTGAGCACGAAGAGCCCGCGACCGCCTACAGTTGTCGCCCAGAAATCCGCCCACTCCGTGGAGAAACCCGTGTCCCGACGCCTGTTCACGTCCGAGTCCGTCACCGAAGGCCATCCGGACAAGATCTGTGACCAGATCAGCGACGCGGTTCTCGACAACCTGCTGAAGAACGATCCGGCCAGCCGGGTCGCGATCGAGACAATGGTCACGACCGGTCAGGTGCACATCGCCGGCGAGGTGACGACTGCCGGGTACGTCGACATCCCCGGGATCGTGCGCGAGACCATCCTCGACATCGGGTACGACTCGTCGACGAAGGGCTTCGACGGCCAGTCCTGCGGGGTCTCGGTCTCGATCGGGTCCCAGTCACCCGACATCGCCCAGGGCGTGGACGAGGCCTGGGAGCAGCGTGTCGACACCGAGCGGTCCGACGACCCGCTGGACCGACAGGGTGCCGGCGACCAGGGCCTGATGTTCGGCTACGCCTGCGACGACACCCCCGAACTGATGCCGCTGCCGATCACCTTGGCGCACCGGCTGGCGCAGGGGCTGGCCGCGGCCCGCAAGTCCGGCGAGATGCCCTACCTGCGCCCGGACGGCAAGACCCAGGTGACCATCGAGTACGACGGCGACCGCCCGGTCCGGCTGGACACCATCGTCGTGTCCACCCAGCACGCCAGCAACATCGACCTGGATGGCCTGCTGGCCCCCGATGTCGACGCGCATGTGGTGGCTCCGGTTCTGGCCGCCTTGGACATCGAGACCGCGGGCTACCGGCTGCTGGTCAACCCGACCGGGCGATTCGAGATCGGCGGCCCGATGGGCGACGCCGGCCTGACCGGGCGCAAGATCATCATCGACACCTACGGCGG
>DASUYL010000189.1:0-5962 GCA_036377395.1 Jiangellaceae bacterium | reverse complement strand
GCTATGTCTGGATCAGCCTGCTCGGAGCGTCGACCTGGGCGCTGTGGATGGTCGGGCTGGGCTACGTCGTCGGCGACACCATGGACGGCCCGATCTGGCTTCAGGTCGGCATCGCGGTCGTCGTCGGCTTCGTGGTTGCAGCGGCCCTGGCCGGGGTCCAGCACGCCGTCGCCCGCCGTCGCACCAGGTCAGGCGTGAAGGCAGGGCATGACGGGGCGAAGGAGGCGGCGGAGGACGACGACGCGCTCACCCTGGTTCGGTAGCAGTCGTCAGGTGCGGCTGCGGGTGCGGGTGCGCTTCCTGGGGGCCGGACCCTTGGCCCGCTTCTCGGCCATCAACTCGGCCGCCCGATCCAGCGTCAGCGCCTCGATCGACGTTCCACGTGGGACGGTCACGTTCGTCTCGCCGTCGGTGATGTAGGGGCCGAAGCGGCCGTCCTTTACAGTCAGCGGCCTGCCGTTCGCCGGGTCTGCGCCGAGTTCGCGCAGGGGCGGCGCCGGCGCCGTACGACCACGCCGGCCTTTGGGCTCGGCGAACAGCTTCTCGGCCTCGTCGACCGTCACGGTGAAGATCGACTCCTCGTCGGCGAGAGACCGGAACTCGGAGCCCTTCTTCACGTATGGCCCGTATCGCCCGTTCGCCGCGACGATCTGCGCACCGTCCGCGGCGTTGCCGACCAGCCGCGGCAGTTCGAGCAGTCGCAGGGCCTGCTCGAGCGTCACCGTCTCCGGCGACATGGAGCGGAACAGCGACGAGGTGGGCGGCCGCTCACGGCTGGGAGCATCGTCGGGCAGGACCTCGGTGACGTACGGCCCGTAGCGGCCGGCCTTGGCCACGACGATCCGTCCGGTCGAAGGGTTCACGCCCAGCTCGCGGTCGCCGTTCCCGGCGGCCAGCAGCTCGCCGGCGAGGTCGGGGGTCAGCTCGTCGGGCGGCAGGTCCTCGGGAATGCTGCCACGGTTGCCCTCTGCGTCCTCGACGTACGGACCATAGCGGCCGACCCGAACGACCACGCCGTCTGCCAGCGGGAACGAGGAGATGCCGCGGGCGTCGATCTCCCCCAGGTTGTCGACCAGGTGTTTGAGCCCTTCGAGGCCCTCGCCGCCGTTCCAGAACCGGTCCAGTTCGGTCGGACGGTTCGCCCGGCCGCCCGCGATCTCGTCGAGACGGTCCTCCATCCGGGCGGTGAACTCGTAGTCGATCAGCCAGCTGAAGTGCTCGACGAGAAGGCGGACGACCGCGAACGCCAACCATGACGGCACCAGGGCCGTCCCCTTCTTGAAGACATAGCCCCGGTCGAGGATCGTGCGGATGATCGATGCGTACGTCGAGGGCCTGCCGATCTCGCGTTCCTCGAGCTCCTTGACCAGCGTGGCCTCGGTGTAGCGGGCCGGCGGTTTGGTGGCGTGGCCGTCCGCCTCGACGGCGGCCGCCGTCAGCGCCTGACCCTGCCGCAACGACGGGAGCTGGCGCTCGCGGTCGTCGAGCTCGGCCTCCGGGTCGTCGGACCCCTCCACGTAGGCCTTGAGGAACCCGAAGAAAGTGATCGTGCGGCCGGACGCACCGAACTCGACCGCCTCGCCCGAGGTTGCGGTCGCGGTGACCCGCACGGTCAGCGTCTGACCCGCGGCATCGCGCATCTGTGAGGCCACTGTGCGCATCCAGATCAGCTCGTACAGCCGGAAGTCGTCGCCGGTCAGTGCGGTCTCGGCAGGCGTGCGGAACGACTCGCCGGCAGGGCGGATCGCCTCGTGCGCCTCCTGAGCGTTCTTGACCTTGCTCGCGTAGGTGCGCGGGGACTCCGGCAGATATTCGGCGCCGTACAGCTCGGCGACCTGGGCCCGGGCCGCCGAGACAGCAGCACCGGACAGCGTCGTCGAGTCGGTCCGCATATAGGTGATGTAGCCGCTCTCGTACAGCCGCTGGGCCACCTGCATCGTGCGGGCGGCGCCGAAACCGAGCTTGCGCGACGCCTCCTGCTGCATCGTGGTCGTCCGGAACGGTGCGTAGGGGCTGCGCCGGTACGGCTTCGCCTCCACGGAGCTGACCTCGAACGGCACCTCGCCCAGTGCCGCCGCCAGTGCCCTGGCACGTTGCTCGTCCAGCACGACGGCATCGGCGGAACGGCCTCGCAACGAGCCCGTCGGGTCGAAGTCACGGCCTTGGGCGACCCGGCCGCCGTCCACGGTCAGCAGCCGCGCGTCGAAGGCACCCGACTCGTCGGCGGCACCGGACTGGAAGGTGGCCACCAGATCCCAGTACTCGGCCGACCGGAACGCCATGCGCTCACGCTCGCGATCGACCACGAGCCGGGTGGCGACGCTCTGCACACGTCCCGCCGACAGGCCCTGCATCACCTTTCGCCACAGCACCGGGGAGACCTCGTAGCCGAAGAGCCGATCGACGATGCGCCGGGTCTCCTGTGCATCGACGAGGTTCTCGTCGATCTCACGCGGGTTCTCGACCGCTGCCCTTATCGCGTCGCGGGTGATCTCGTGGAAGACCATCCGGCGGACGGGGACCTTCGGGCGGAGTTCCTCGCGCAGGTGCCACGCGATCGCCTCACCTTCCCGGTCCTCGTCGGTGGCGAGCAGGAGCTCATCGGCGGTGCTGAGTGCGGCCTTGAGCTTGCGCACCTGCTCCTTGGCGCGTCCGGCCGGAACCACGTACAGCGGCTCGAAGCCGTGTTCCACGTCGACGCCGACCGGGGCGCCGAACCGGTCGCGCTGGGCCGCGGGTACCTCGGTCTTCTTCGACGGCAGGTCCCGGATGTGCCCGAACGAGGACTCCACCACGTAGCCCCCGCCGAGGTACCCGGCGATCGTCTTGGCCTTGGCGGGCGACTCGACGATGACCAGGCGGCGTGGGACGTCGCTGCTCGTGCGGACCAACGGGGATGCTCCTTCTCGGGTACGCCGAGGCTGAGTGTGCGGCCATGGCGGCCGCTGCTGTCAACTCGACGGACAACGCACGGTATACGACTTCTCTTCCGGGTCGACCGCGAAGCGAATTGCAAAGATATCTTTGCAAAGAAGGCTTTGTGGTCTAGCCTGTTACTCATGGCGCTGACCCAGAAGTACGTGCAGGACCTCGAGACGCTGCGCGCGTTCACGCACCCGCTGCGCATGCGGCTGCTCGCCGCCCTCCGCTTCGACGGACCGGCCACCGGGTCGGATCTCGCCCGTCTCCTCGGCGAGTCCAGCGGCGCCACCTCGTACCATCTGCGCCAGCTGGCGCGATTCGGGTTCGTCGTCGAAGACGACGAACAGCCGTCGCGACGCGAACGCCGCTGGAAGGCCGCCCACGAACTGACGTCGTGGCAGCCGACGGACTTCCTCGACGACCCGGCCGCCCGGTCGGCGCTGCGGATACTCGCCCGTGAGCGGATCCGTTTCATGGTCGACCAGCTCGATCGGTGGTACGGGGAGCGCGAGCACTGGTCCCGCGAATGGGTCTCGGCCGCTCAGGACTCGGACATGGTGATCCGGATGCGTCCCGAGGACCTGAATCGGATGGGCACGGAGTTGTGGGACGTGGTCACGCGCCACGCGAACGCCCAGCGCCCGGCCGACGACCCGGAGGCGGAGAAGGTCGTCCTCTTCCTGCATGCGCTCCCGACCAGGGAGGTGGTCGCGTGAGCGTCCTGGAGCTGGCCCGGGTCCGGCGGCACTTCCTCGTGCTGTCCGCGCTGCGGTGGTTCCCGGTCGGGTTGGTGATCCCCGTCATGGTGCTGCTGTTCCGCGCCCGCGGACTGGACATCACCACGGTGGCCGTCGTGATGGCCGGGTACAGCGTCACCACCGCGGTGTGCGAGTTGCCCACCGGGGGCCTGGCCGACGTGCTCGGCCGCCGGCCGGTCCTGATCGCGGCGTCCGGGCTCTTCGTCGCCCAGTTCCTCGTGCTCGGTCTCGGCCAGAGCGTCCCGGCGCTCGCCGCCGGCGCCGTGGTCGGCGGGCTGGCCAGGGCACTGGACTCCGGACCGCTGCAGGCCTGGTACGTCGAGGCCGTGCACTCCGTCGACCGGCAGGCCGACCTCAAGCCCGGGCTGGCCCGCGGTGAGGCGGTGGAGGCCGGGGCCCTCGGAGTCGGAGCGCTCGCCGGAGGCGCGCTGGCCTCGCTGGTGCCGATGGACCAGAGCGGGGGTGCCGTCATCAGCCTGTCGGTGCCGTTCCTCGCAGCCGCCGCCATCGGGCTGGTCCATGTGGTCGCACTCGTCGGCTGGGTCCACGACTCGCCGCGCGAGCATCGCAGGTCGGTGCGTCACGTGCTGGTCGGCGTACCCACGACGATCGTCACCGGCGTGCGCATGGCCGGGCGGCCGGGCACGCTGCGCCGGCTCACCATATTCAGCGCCTGCCTGGGCGTGACCCTCGCCAGTGTCGAGCTGCTCTCGCCCGTCTCCTTCGCCCGACTGCTCGGCGGTGAGGTCGCCGCGGCCGGGCCGTACTCGGTTCTCGTCACATTGGCGTTCTTCGGCACTGCGGTCGGCTCGACGTTGGCGCCGGGACTGGCCCGGCTGGTGCGCTCGTCACCTCGCGGCATCGCACTGTCCATGGTCCTGGCGGCCGTCGCCCTGGTCGGCATCGCCGCACCGAGCTTCGCTCTCGCCGCCATCGCTTACGTGGTCATGTACGCGCTGCTCGGTCTCGCCGGCCCGCTGGCCAGCGATCTCACGCACCGAGCCGTGCCGTCGGCGCAACGGGCCACGATCCTGTCGGTGCAGTCGTTGACGTTGCAGCTCTCCGGCGTCGTAGCCGGTCTGTCCCTCGGCGCGCTGGCCCAGAACGCGACGTTCGTCGCCGCCTTCGGGGTCGCGGCCGCCGTGCTCGCGCTCGGGTCTACCGCGTTCGTCCGGATGCGCGAGCCGACAGGTCTCCCGTCCCCGGCCGGAACCCAGGCAGCGCACGGTTCCGCGGACGCAGGCCGCTGATCGACTACAGCGAGCTGAGCCATGTCCAGGCGATGGTGCCGACCCGGTTCAGCTGGTCCGGGTTTACGACGCTCGGAACGTCGCCATCGGAGTGATAGCCCGCGTACGGGACGCTGCCCATCCGGGCCGCCGGTATGTCGGCCTTCTCGAACGACCAGTGGTCACTCGCGCGGTTCTCCTCCGCCTGGGTCGGTATGCCCGCGGCGGCTGCCGCCGCGATCAGCGCGTCCATCACGGCCGTCGTGCCCGTGCCGCCGGTCGCGACCGGCACCGCGTCGGCTGGCACGCCGACTCGGTCCAGTGAGAGCATCGACGCCACGGCGGCCCGAGCAGGTGGTGCCAGCCCGGCGACGTAGTCCTGCGAGCCGAAGTGGTGCAACGCGTCACCCCGGCCCCGTGGCTCTTCTGCCCCGAACGCGATGAACCGGACCGGCAGGCGGGGAGGCTCGGCGGCGGCCATCCGGGCGAGGTCGAGCATCACACCGATGCCCGACGCGTTGTCCTCGGCGCCGGGCGCCACCGCGACCGTGTCGAGGTGCGCTCCGATGACGACGTGCGGCGCGGCGTCGTCGAAGCCCGGCGGGCTCGCGATGACGTTCGTGGAGGTGCCCGCTTCGACCGGGACGCCCCAGGAGTCACCGGCGGGAACGGGCACGGGAACCGTCGTCACCACGTAGCCCATGGCCTCGAAACGTGACTGGACGTACGCTGCCGCTTCGTGGAACGCCGGTGAGGCCGCCTCGCGTGGGCCGATGCGGGTCGCCAGGTGCTCTACGGTCGCGTAGGCCGCGGCGGGGTCGAACGCCACCGGCGTCGGGATCGGTGTGGGCTCCGACGTAGCCGTGAGCGTCGGCGACGGCGACGCGCTGGACGGTGACGGCGACGAGGCCGGAGTCGCGCCCGGTTCGGCACCGGAGCAGGCAGCAAGCACAACGACGGCGGCCGGAACGGCCACCGTCAGGATGCGTCGTCTCACGATCACGAGACCTCCATGGGAACCCACGCCCGGTCACTCCGCAAGGTTCACGTCGC
>DASUYL010000188.1:0-4568 GCA_036377395.1 Jiangellaceae bacterium | reverse complement strand
CACCTGCCCTTCGTCATGGGTGAGGGCAACCGCAAGTTGTCCAAGCGCGACCCGGCGTCGTCGCTGCAGCTCTACCGCGATCGCGGATTCCTCCCCGAGGGCCTGCTGAACTACCTCGCGTTGCTCGGCTGGTCGATCGGGGAGGACCGGGAGATCTTCTCGCTGGCCGAGATGGCTGCCGCCTTTGACGTGACCCGGGTCAATCCCAACCCGGCCCGGTTCGACCCGAAGAAGGCCGAGGCCATCAACGGCGTCTGGCTGCGCCGGCTCGACCCGGACGACCTCGCCGACCGCATCGTCGCGTATCTGCAGCGCGCCGAGTTGCTGGCCGACCCGCCCACGGTGGAGCAGCGTGCACTGGTGCGCGCTGCGACTCCGTTGGTCCAGGAGCGGATGACGGTGCTCGAGCAGTCGGTTCCGATGCTGGGGTTCCTGTTCCTCGACGACGTCGTCCACCTGGACGAGGCCGCGACATCGACCGTCCTCACTGCGGACACCAGACCCACGCTCGCGGCGGCCCGGGACGCCGTGGCGGATCTGCCGGACTGGACGACGGAGTCGATCGAGAAGGCCATGCGCTCGGCACTGGTCGACGGGCTCGGCCTCAAGCCGAAGCACGCCTTCGGACCCGTCCGGGTGGCAGTCACCGGCCGCCGGGTGTCGCCGCCGCTGTTCGAGTCGATCGAGTTGCTCGGCCGGGAGCGCACGCTGGCCCGGCTGGACGCTGCGCTGGAACACGCGGGCGCATCGGCGACCGGAGCGGCCGGCGATGGATTCGCCGACAGCGCTGGGTTGGCGGACTAGCCGTGGCCCGGTAAGGGCGACGCATCCCATCGAACCTGGATACGCACGTGTCACCTTGTGACCTCTGCGTATCCCGCGGACGGCGCACCACGTCTGCCTTCACCCGTGTCCACGGTGCACAGCGGCCGGACCCGCTCCCGGCGGGCCATGTCCGTCGCGGCGCCCGCGAGTTTGGATCGCTGTACTCGCGGCCGTTATCCTTGCCGCGCTGCTCGGACGTTCTGATGTCCGGTCTGATGGGGTATGGTGTAATTGGCAGCACGACTGATTCTGGTTCAGTTAGTCTAGGTTCGAGTCCTGGTACCCCAGCGGTGTTTGAACGCGATCCGGCCTCCGGTAGAGTTCCGCACCGCGACGATCGTCGCATTGGCCCCGTTGTGTAGCGGCCTAGCACGCCGCCCTCTCAAGGCGGTAGCGCGGGTTCGAATCCCGTCGGGGCTACGTCTGTCAGGGATCCGGTTTGGGCCGGGTCCCTGCTTTCGCGCCAGCAGCATCGCCGTAAACGTGGCGGTTCCGCCGCTCGCAGCCCCGCGACGGAAGCGTCAGTCCTCGACGCTGCGCAGGACCGTGGTCAGACGCTCCGCCGCGCCGAGGACTGCGGCCGCATGCATGCGCCCCGGCTGCCGGGTGAGCCGCTCGATCGGCCCGGACACCGACACGGCTGCCACGACCCGGCCGCTCGACGAGCGGACCGGCGCCGAGACGGACGCGACGCCGGGCTCACGCTCCGCGACGCTCTGGGCCCAACCCCTGCGGCGGACGGCGGCGAGCATCGTGGCGGTGAATCGTGCGCCCTGCAGGCCCCGGTGCATCCGCTCAGGTTCCTCCCAGGCCAGCAGGATCTGCGCGGCGGAGCCCGCCAGCATGGTGAGGGTGGCGCCGACCGGGATCGTGTCGCGCAAGCCGGTCGGACGTTCGGCCGCTGCGACGCAGATCCGGTGGTCGCCCTGGCGGCGGAACAGTTGAGCGCTCTCGCCGGTGGCCTCGCGCAGCCGGGCGAGGACCGGTCCGGCGGCGGCCAGCAACCGATCCTCGCCGGCCGCCGTCGCGAGTTCGCCCAGCCTGGGCCCGAGAATGAAACGCCCGTGCAGGTCGCGCGAGACCAGCCGGTGGTGCTCGAGGGCGACCGCGAGCCGGTGCGCGGTCGGACGGGCGAGGCCGGTGGAGTTGACGAGGTTCGCCAGCGTCGCCGGCCCTGCCTCGAGCGCCGACAGGACGAGGGCTGCCTTGTCCAGGACTCCGACTCCGCTAGAGTTGTCCATGGCTCGATATTGCCATCTCAACATACGAGATGACAACTAGCGCCAGGCCGGTGTCGCGACGACCATCCGTCCGACGGCAGCGCAGCCACAGCGAGAGGACATCGTCATGGGCAGGACCCTGGCCGAGAAGGTGTGGGACGCACACGTCGTCCACCGGGCCGGAGGCGAGCCGGACCTGCTCTACGTCGACCTCCATCTCGTCCACGAGGTCACCAGTCCCCAGGCGTTCGAGGGACTCCGGCTGGCCGGCCGCCGGGTCCGCCGGCCGGATCTCACCCTCGCGACCGAAGACCACAACGTGCCGACGATCGGCATCGACCTGCCCATCGCCGACCCGGTGTCCCGCACCCAGGTCGAGACGCTGCGTCGCAACTGTGAGGAGTTCGGCCTCGTGCTGCATCGCATGGGCGAGGCCGAGCAGGGAATCGTCCACATCATCGGCCCTCAGCTCGGCCTCACGCAGCCGGGCATGACGGTCGTGTGCGGCGATTCGCATACGTCCACGCACGGCGCTTTCGGGGCGCTGGCCTTCGGGGTGGGCACCAGCGAAGTCGAGCATGTGCTGGCGACCCAGACGTTGCCCATGCGGCCGTTCCGAACGATGGCGGTCACCGTCGACGGACAGCTGCGACCCGGCGTCACAGCGAAGGACGTCGTGCTCGCCATGATCGCCACCATCGGCACCGGTGGCGGCCAGGGCTACGTGATCGAGTACCGGGGCGAGGCGATCCGCGCGCTGTCCATGGAGGCGCGGATGACCATCTGCAACATGTCGATCGAGGCCGGCGCGCGTGCCGGCATGGTCGCGCCGGACGAGACGACCTTCGCGTACCTCAAGGATCGCTCGCACGCCCCGCACGGATCCGACTGGGATGTCGCACTGGAAGCCTGGCGCGCGTTGGGGACAGACGACGACGCGGTCTTCGACGCCGAGGTCGTTCTGCGGGCCGAGCAGATCGAGCCGTTCGTCACCTGGGGCACGAACCCCGGGCAGGGCCTTCCGCTGTCGGCGTCGGTGCCCGATCCCGCCTCGTTCAGCGACGAGGGTGCCCGCAACGCGGCAGAGCGTGCGCTCGAGTACATGGGTCTGACGCCGGGAACGCCGCTGCGCGACATCGCCGTCGACACGGTCTTCCTGGGATCGTGTACCAACGGTCGGATCGAGGATCTCCGTGCGGCGGCCGAGGTCATCCGTGGGCGCCGGGTCGCCGACGGCGTCCGGATGCTGGTCGTGCCCGGGTCGATGCAGGTAAGGGCACAGGCCGAGTACGAGGGCCTCGACGAGCTCTTCCTCGAGGCGGGCGCGGAATGGCGCTCGGCCGGCTGCTCGATGTGCCTGGGCATGAATCCGGATCAGCTCGCTCCCGGTGAGCGGAGCGCTTCGACGTCCAACCGGAACTTCGAGGGGCGGCAGGGCAGGGGCGGACGGACTCACCTGGTGTCGCCGCTGGTGGCCGCCGCGACGGCGGTGACGGGCCGGCTCTCCGCACCTGCCGATCTGCCCCAGCGCGTGGGTGTGTGAGGTCATGGAAAGGTTCACCGTTCACACCGGCACGGCCGTCCCACTGCGCCGCAGCAACGTCGACACCGACCAGATCATCCCCGCCGAGTACCTCAAACGAGTGACTCGCACCGGTTTCGAGGACGGCCTCTTCGCGGCGTGGCGCAAGGATCCTGGCTTCGTGTTGAACCGCCCCGAGTACAGTGGCGCCTCGATCCTGGTGGCCGGCACCGACTTCGGCACCGGTTCGTCGAGGGAGCACGCGGTCTGGGCGCTGCATGACCACGGCTTCCGGGCCGTCGTCTCCCCGCGTTTCGGCGACATCTTCCGTGGCAACGCCGGCAAGTCGGGCCTGCTCACGGCATGCGTCGAGCAGGAGGTGGTCGAACGCCTGTGGGCAACGGTCGAGGCCGAGCCGACGACGCCGGTCACCGTCGATCTCGTGGCCAGGCGGGTGAGTGCCGGCGGCGTTGCCGCACCTTTCGAGGTCGACGACTACGCCCGCTGGAGGCTGCTCGAAGGTCTCGACGACATCGGCCTCACCCTGCGGCACGTCGACCAGATCGAGCTGTTCGAGGCGACCAGGCCGTCCCAGCTGCCGCGGACCGTGCCCGTCGACGGGTGACTTCTGGCGCGACACGTGGACCCGGATTGGGTTTTGTCATTGTGCGGACGGGAGATTCTCCCTAGCGTGCCTATGCAATCGGGTGCACGACCCGACCGTCCGCAACCCTGGGGGATGCAGTGAACAAGTCGCAGCTCATCGACGAGCTCGCCGAACGATTCGAGGGCAACCGCAAGGTGGCGGCCCACGCGCTCGACTCCGTTGTCGACGTGATCACCCGGTCGGTGTCGAAGGGCGAGAAGGTCGTCATCACAGGATTCGGCGCGTTCGAGCGCAGCGTCCGCAAGGCGGGAACCGCCCGCAATCCCAGAACGGGTGCCTCGGTGAAGACCCGGCGCAAGTATGTGCCGAAGTTCCGTCCGGGCAACGAGCTCAA
>DASUYL010000187.1:0-5250 GCA_036377395.1 Jiangellaceae bacterium | reverse complement strand
GGGGGCGTGATCGGCTGTGGTGCCCCGCACGTGATGCGTGAGGACCTGGCGGAGGTCCGAACCCTGGCCACGGATCCCCGATGGACCGGTCGGGGCGTGCGGAGTGCGCTGCCGTCACAACTGCTGTGCGTGGCCAACGATCTGGGCCTGAGCCACGTGTTCTGCCTCACCTTCGAGGTCGACTTCTTCGCCTGGAACGGCTTCGAGGTGCTCGAGGACACACCGGTGGAACCAGAGGTGTATGCGCAGTTACTGCGCTCTTACGACGAAGGCGTCGCCGAGTTCTGGATCTGGACCGGGTCAAACCGAACACGCTCGGCAACACGCGCGTGTTGCGTCGGCACTGATTCGGCCACTGCACCTCGCCGTGTTGCCATTTGCGCTTGGAGAGCGTAGAAATTGGAGTCGCATGACGGGTGTAATAGTCTTGAGAACGGTCGGGAAAGGAACCGCAGATGGCGCAAAGAGTCCAGGTGATTCTGGTCGATGACATGGAGGGGGGCAACGCCGACGAGACGGTGAGTTTCTCCCTGGACGGCGTCGCCTATGAACTCGACCTGTCCAAGAAGAATGCCGGCAAGCTGCGTGACACGTTCGCGCCATATGTGGCCTCGGCGCGGCGGGTCAGCAAGCGTGGCGGCCGCGGCCGCAGCCGCTCCGGTGGAGCGCGCAGTACCGACACCGCGTCGGTCCGCCAGTGGGCGCGCGACCAGGGTCTCAAGGTCTCCGACCGCGGGCGCATCCCGGCCGACGTCGTGGCGCGCTACGAGGCCGCTCACAGCTGAGTCACCCGTCCGAAGCGGCCGAATCCCACATCAGTTCGTGTCGCCACGCACTCTTGGGTCCGTCCGTGGCTTCGTGCTGGCGGACGTACTCGGCGGCGATGCGATCGGGCTCGAATCCCTCGGTGCCGAGCACGCCGTCGATCGTGACAGTGACCACGTGGACGCCGTCGGGTCCGAGCTCCGCTGCCAGCGAAAAGGTGAGATTGCGCACGGCAGCTTTCTGCACCGCCAGCGCTGCCGACCAGGTGGAGCCGGTCAGCGCACTCGCGTTGCCGGTCACGAGAATCGTTCCGCGTTGGGCGCGACGCATCGCAGGTGCCACCTCCTGCGCTGCCACCAGGAGGGATCCGGCGGCGAGCCGCACGCCGTCGATCAGTGCGGCCTGGGTGGTGCGGGTCGGTGGTGCCTCGACCGCGATCGACGGGTTGTGGACGAGAACCGTGGGCTCGCCGTACCGGTCGCGGATCTCGGTGAAGGCGGCGCGCAGTGCCACCTCGTCGGAAGCGTCCGCGCTGACAGCGCCGATGTCACCACCGGTGTCGGACCGCACCGTCGCCGCGAGGCCGGCGAGTCGACGGGCATCACGGGCGAGCAGGACCACCTGGTCGCCGCGACCGGCAAATGCGGTTGCGACGGCACGGCCAAGGCCGGGGCCCGCTCCGATCACCGCGACGATGTCGCCGTCATGCATGGGCTGCCTCACAGGTGTGGGAACGGGTCGTCGGGCATCGAGGCCGGCCCCTCCAGTTCGGCATCCGCAGCCGCGACGACCGCGGAGTACTCCTCGTCGACCTCGAGGATCATGCCACCGAGGCCGAAGGCAGGTCCGAGTGACGTCTCGAGCGGTCCCAGGCGGGTGTTGCGGGGGAACCGCCTGAAGATCTGGTCCGGACGGTCTCGGCGGAGGAACTTGCCGCCGATGAGTACGACCGCACGGTCGGTGACGGCGACGAAGAAGGGCGCGGCGGCGATCCCGACCGACAGCACGGCTGAGGTCGCGGGGAACAGGTAGCGGATCTGCTCACCAGGTTCGAGCAGCTCCTGGCATCGCTCCCGCACGCCCGGTGCGACCGGCATCGGACATCACCTCCGGCAGCGGCGAACGAGGCGGCGGTCGTGAAGATCGTCGTGAGGGTGTCGGCAGGATCCCACGCTGTCACATCTGCACGACGATCTTCGCAGTCGGGCCGCGAACGTGAGCGGATCGCTCTGCCACCAGGCGCGGTCGTCACCGTCCGGGTCGCCGACGTCTCCCGCGCCGATGCTGCTGCGGTAGTCCTCGCGCAGAACGCCTTGGAGGTCGCCGGAAAGCGCCGATACCGTTGAGCTGGCAGTCGATGCCGCCGACGTCGACGACCACGCCGACATCGCAGTGTGGGCACGGCTGCGCTCGGCCGTCGGCACCTGGGTCAGCGACACCCACACGCCGGTGCTCACCCCGCGGTGCCGGCGACACCGCCGACGTCGTCGTGCGCCGAAGCACCGCGGCCTGACCGCGCTCCGACGCCCAAACGCCTCCGGAGTCGAACCCCGAGTCCTCGCGCGGCGTACTACGCGGTGTGGCGAACCGTGAGAGGAATGAGGATCGATGAGCAAGCGGCTACGGATGTCCGCGGCGGCCGCCGCCCTTGTGCTCGGCGTCAGCGCGTGCGCAGGCGACGACGGCGACGATGCAGCGACGACGAGCGGCGGTGGGGACGGCGGAACGAGCGTGGAGATACTCCAGCCGGCCGACGGCGACACGATCAGCGTGCCGTTCACGCTCGAGGTGGACTCGAGCGAGGAGCTCGGTACCACCGACACCGGCCTGCACCACGTGCACATCTTCTTCGACGGTGACGACAGCAATTACGAGGTCATCGAGGACGACAACCGCGAGCCGCGGGAGATCACGGCGGATTCCCCGGCCGTCGAGGGGCTGGAGCCGGGTGAGCACGTGCTCAACATCTCCCTCCGCAACGCCGACCACTCGCCGGCCGGAGCGGAGGCCGAGGTCACCGTGAACGTCGAAGACCCCGGCGCTTCCCCGGCCGAGGACTCCGACGACTCCGAGTCGCCGTCGTACGGGTACTGAGCCGAGGTCCGGACTCATGACGGCATCCGTGCGGCAGGGGACCGGACGGCCCGAAACGCTCGAGCGCAACAACCGCCGCACGCGGTGGCTCCACGCCGGCGTGTACCTGACGGTACTCATGCTGCTGTTCACGGGCTGGTGGCTCACTCTCGGCAGCGAGGGGCGGCCGAGCCCGCTCGCCGAGCTGGTGGACACACCCGACGCCGAGCTGCACACCGTCATCGGATGGGTGTTCGCTGGCATCGCGGCGCTCGGTCTCGTGCTGGGACGGCGGGCGGCGTGGACACTCGCGTCGGACTCGCTGCGCCTGCGCAGGTCGGAACTCCGCTGGTTCGCACGCTGGCCGGCGGCCGTCTTCACCGGACGTTTCGGTCGCCACGAGGGCCATTTCGACCCGGGCCAGCGGATCGCGAATGTCGTCATGGTCGTGCTGCTCGTGGCGTTGACCGTGAGCGGCATCGGTCTGTTCATGGTCTCCGGAGGGCCGGCCTTCGTGTGGTTCAACCGCATCCACCGCTGGTCGACGTACCTGTTCACGCCGGTGATCGTCGGCCACGTCGTCGTCGCCGCCGGTGTTCTTCCCGGCTACCGCGGAGTGTGGCGCGCGATGCACCTCGGTGGGCGGCTGCGTGCACGTGACGCCGGACGAGTCTGGCCGGCCTGGGCAGAGCGAATACGACGAGGACGTGAGAATGGTGGAAGCTGACCGGGTGGGTAAGCGGGCGCCTGAAGAGCGATCCGTGGCGTGCTTCTCCGCCACGGATCGCGGAGCCCGTCGGAGCACCCGGTCACCTCCCACCCGCCCGAGCATCCAGCAACCTCCCCTCTGGCGTTCGCCCGTGGCGTACGGCTGCGGCGGGTAGGAACGTCGTCGGGTAGGACGGTGTTGTGCAGTCATGGCCGGTCCCGGCTACCGTCGTGTAACGACCGCAGACGGGCGCCGGGTGCGGGTTAGCATGCGGGTACGGGCGGACCGGGAGAGCCCCGGCACACCCAGACCGCTCGGTGAGGAGCGCCACTGATGTTCGAGAGGTTTACCGACCGCGCGAGGCGCGTCGTAGTCCTGGCCCAGGAAGAGGCCAGGATGCTCAACCACAACTACATCGGTACCGAGCACATCCTTCTGGGCCTGATCCACGAGGGCGAGGGTGTGGCGGCAAAGGCGCTCGAGAGCCTCGGCATCTCGCTGGAGGCCGTGCGTCAGCAGGTCGAGGAGATCATCGGTCAGGGCCAGCAGGCGCCCAGTGGGCACATCCCGTTCACGCCGCGGGCCAAGAAGGTGCTCGAGCTGAGCCTGCGCGAGGCGCTGCAGCTCGGCCACAACTACATCGGCACCGAGCACATCCTGCTCGGCCTCATCCGCGAGGGCGAGGGCGTTGCGGCCCAGGTGCTGGTCAAGCTCGGCGCCGATCTCAACCGGGTCCGCCAGCAGGTCATCCAGCTGCTCTCGGGCTACCAGGGCGGCAAGGAGGCCGCTACGTCAGGGGCCGGTCCCCAGGGCGAGGCGCCGTCCACCTCGCTCGTGCTCGACCAGTTCGGCCGCAACCTCACCCAGGCGGCCCGCGAAGGCAAGCTCGACCCGGTGATCGGGCGCGAGAAGGAGATCGAGCGGGTCATGCAAGTGCTGTCCCGCCGCACCAAGAACAACCCCGTGCTCATCGGCGAGCCCGGCGTCGGCAAGACGGCGGTCGTCGAGGGGCTGGCCCAGAACGTCGTCAAGGGCGAGGTCCCCGAGACGCTCAAGGACCGGCAGCTCTACACCCTGGACCTCGGTGCGCTGGTCGCCGGTTCCCGCTACCGCGGCGACTTCGAGGAGCGGCTGAAGAAGGTCCTCAAGGAGATCCGCACCCGTGGCGACATCATCCTGTTCATCGACGAGATCCACACGCTCGTCGGTGCCGGTGCCGCCGAGGGCGCCATCGACGCTGCGTCGATCCTGAAGCCGATGCTGGCCCGGGGCGAGCTGCAGACGATCGGGGCCACGACGCTCGACGAGTACCGCAAGTACGTCGAGAAGGACGCCGCCCTCGAGCGACGGTTCCAGCCCATCCAGGTCAAGGAGCCGACGCTCGCCCACACCATCGAGATCCTCAAGGGCCTGCGCGACCGCTACGAGGCGCACCACCGCGTCTCCATCACCGATGCGGCCCTGGTGGCCGCGGCGCAGCTCGCCGACCGCTACGTCTCCGACCGGTACCTCCCGGACAAGGCGATCGATCTCATCGACGAGGCCGGCTCGCGGCTGCGGATCCGGCGCATGACGGCACCGCCGGACCTGCGCGAGTTCGACGAGCGGATCGCGGAGGTCCGCCGCGAGAAGGAGTCCGCGATCGACTCGCAGGACTTCGAGAAGGCCGCCTCGCTGCGCGACCGCGAGAAGCAGCTGATCGG
>DASUYL010000186.1:0-16936 GCA_036377395.1 Jiangellaceae bacterium | reverse complement strand
GGTGGTCGCGACCGGCTGGCCGGTGCTGGTGAGCCTGTCCCGCAAGGACTTCGTCGGTGAGACGCTGGGCCTGCCCCCGTCCGCCCGGCTACCCGGCACGCTCGCCGCCACCGCCGTGTCGGCATGGGCGGGCGCGAGGGTCTTCCGGGCGCACGACGTCGCCGAGACCCGACAGGTCCTCGACATGATCGCAGCGATCCGCGGCACGCGTCCCCCGCGGACCCCGCGGCGGGGTCTCATGTGAGCGCGGTGCCCGCCGCGGCTCCTCCTTTGCTGTTGACCCGCACGATGACGTCGACGGCTTCGCCGGGATCGTCGGTCACGCACCATAGGTCGAGATCGGCCATCGCGATCTTCTTCTCGGCTGCCACGGTGCCCCGCAGCCAGTCCAGCAGCCCGGCCCAGTAGGCCGCGCCCATGAGCACGATCGGGAACTGCGTGACCTTGCCGGTCTGGACAAGTGTCAACGCCTCGAACAGTTCGTCCAGCGTCCCGAAGCCGCCGGGGAAGACGACGAATCCCTGGGCGTACTTGACGAACATCGTCTTGCGCGCGAAGAAGTACCGGAAGTTGATGCCGAGGTCGACGTACTCGTTGATGCCCTGCTCGAACGGCAGCTCGATGCCGAGGCCGACAGAGACACCGCCACCCTCGACGGCACCCTTGTTGGCCGCTTCCATGATGCCCGGGCCGCCGCCGGTGATCACCCCGTACCCGGCCCGGGCCAGCGCAGTGCCGAGCGCGACCGCGGTGACGTAGAGCGGATCGTCCCGCGGCGTCCGGGCGGATCCGAACACGCTGATCGCCGGGCCGAGGTTGGCCAGCGACCCGAACCCCTCGACGAACTCGGACTGGATCCGCATCACCCGCCACGGGTCTCCATGAACCCAGTCGGCCGGGCCCCGGCTCTCCAGCAACCGCTGGTCGGTCGTCGTGACCTCGAACTGGGAGCGGCGCAGGGTCACCGGGCCGCGGTGCTTCTCCGAGGGCGGGCCAGGGTGCTGCGATGCCGTCACGGTTGTCAGGCTAGTCACCCTGTGCGGCTGGTGCCGCGGTGAGCCAGGTCCGCATCCGGTCCTCGCAGTGCTGCACTTCGCGCAGGTCGACGCGTTCGTCGTCGGCATGGGCCAGGCTGGGGTCACCCGGCCCGTAGTTGACCGCCGGGATGCCCAGCGCCGAGAAGCGGGCAACGTCGGTCCAGCCGTACTTCGGCCGCGGCTCGGCACCCACCGCTGCGACGAAGGCCGCGGCCGCCGGGTGGTTCAGGCCCGGCCGCGCGCCGGATGAGCTGTCGAGAGTCGTCACCTCGTATCCGTCGAAGAGCTCGTGCAGATGGGCCTCGGCGTCCTGTTCACTCCTGCTGGGGGCGAACCGATAGTTGACCGTGACCACGCAAGTGTCCGGGACGACGTTGCCGGCGATGCCGCCCCGGATGTCGACCGCGCTGAGCCCTTCGCGGTAGACCAAGCCGTCGACCTCGACCTCGGCCGGGACGTAGCGTCGCAGCCGAGCCAGCACCTCGCCGGCCGCATGGATCGCGTTGCTGCCCATCCACCATCGGGCGGAGTGCGCCGCCCGTCCTCGGACCGTGACCGCCACCCGCAGCGTCCCGTTACACCCGCCCTCGACCTGCGCGGAGGTCGGTTCCATCAGCACGGCGAAGTCGGCTGCGAGCCACTTTGGGTGACGTTGAGCCACCCGGGCGAGCCCGCTGCGGTCCGCCTCGACCTCCTCGTTGTCGTAGAAGACGTACGTGACATCGCGGACCGGCTCCGGGATGTGTGCCGCCAGCCGGAGGGCCACGGCGACGCCGCCCTTCATGTCGACCGTGCCGCGGCCCCAGAGCACCAGGCCGTCCCGGCGGGTCGGCAGGTTACCTGCGACCGGCACGGTGTCCAGGTGCCCTGCGACGATGACCCGCTCGCCCTTGGCACTGCCGGTGCGGGCGACGACGGTGTTACCGGCGCGGTCGATACGCAGGTGGTCGCGGCCGGCCAGCGCCGCAGCAACAGCGTCGGCAAGTACGGCTTCGTCGCCGCTGACGGACGGAACGTCGCACAGCGCCGCGGTCAGGTCCGGGGCGGCCAGCCCGAGGTCGAGGCGCACCGTCACGCCTGCCGACCCTACTGTCCGACCCGGTCGCCGCCCCGGTGCGCACGGCCTAGTGCGCCAGGCCCGATGCGTGCGCCGCGTGCGAGCGGCAGGTGCTGGGGCTGCTGGTCGCCGCCCCCGACGGCACCTTCGTGCCCGGGCCGGCGGCAAAGATTCCACCCGCATGTCCACCTTCGGGTGACGCCCGCCCCCACACCCGGCTCATACCGTCCAAAGGGCCTACAGACGCAACGAGAAGGATCCATCCGTGACGATCGCAAGCGGCGAACCCACCGGCAGCTTCTACGACGATGTCCGCGGACTGCCGGCCGCTCTGGCGGAATTGGGTACCGCGCACGTCCGGGCTGCGGCCCTCGCCGCCGAACTGGACCTCGATCACACCGGACTCTGGGAGCACGCTGACGACATCGTCGCCGAGCTCTCCACGGAGGCCTACTACGTGGCCGGAGTCGTGACCGGCGAGCCGGCGACCAGCGCCGCGGTGCGGGTGGCGCCAATCGTTCGACTGAGGGAGCTTGCAGTCGCGCAGTCTCGCCTGCTCGCCGCGCTGACGGCGGCGGCGCCGTCGGAACGGTCGACCGGAGCGCTTCTCACTGCCGCTGACCGGTCGGCGCGTCGCGTCCGAATGCTCGGTGGCCGGCTGCAGCACGCGCTCCGCTCAGCCCAATGGGTCGGGTCCATCGACGAGGAGCGCGCGATCGTGCCGGCGATCCGAGGGGATGGGTGATCGCCCCATGGATCACGCGATCTCGGCAGAGAGCACCATGTCCCCGGGAGAGCGTGACTGATGTCCTGCCCACCAGGGGTCCACGATCGCGTCCCGAGAAAGCGTCGACCGCAGCGCCGGGATAGGCGATGACCGCGCTTCTTCCAGCGGTCGTGCTGTCTGTTGCGGCTGCGGCTTCTCACGCCCTGGCTGCGGTGGTACAGGAGCGGCTGGCTGCGCGGTTGCTGCGCGAATCGCTGACCGTGTCGTGGCGCCGTGGCAGCTTTCGGCTGCTGCGCCGTCGTCGGTGGTGGATCGCGGTGGGCCTGAGCGCTACGGCGGCGGCGTTGCATGTGTTCGCCCTCCGCCACGGTCCGCTCACGGTCGTCCAGCCGCTGGGCGCGCTGACTCTGGTCCTGGCCCTGCCCTTGTCGGCGGTGGTGGTCGGTCGCCGTGTGACGACGACCGAGTGGCGGGGGGCAGGTTTGACCCTGGCCGGTCTGACCGGGCTGCTGCTTCTCGCCGCCTCGGGCGCGCCGAACAGGACGCTCGACTCCGGCCAGATCGTGGTCTTGACCTTGGCCACCGGTCTGGTGTTGATCACTATCGCGACGTGGGTGTCGGCGATGTCGAACCTGATCGGCCGCAGTCTGGGGTATGCGACCGCTGCCGGTATCTCCTTCGGTGTGTCCTCTGCGCTGACCCAGACCGTCACCGTCGAGGTGAGCGGTGACGGGATCGGGGGGCTGCTCAGCGCGGCGTCGGGGGTGGTCGTTGTTCTTGTGGCCTGTGGCCTGCTGTGTTCTCAGGCCGCTTATCGTGCCGGGTTGGGTGCGCCGTTGGCCACGGTCAGCAGCGTGAATCCGATCACGGCGGCCGTCATCGGTGTGGCGCTTCTCGGTGAGCGGTACGCGGCCGGCCCGACCGGCGCGGCGCTGGTCTTGATGGCGGCGACGGCGGCGGCGTGCGGCGTGCTTCAGCTGGCGCGGCCGGCTTCGACTGGTTGTCGGTGAGCGGGCCGGTCATCCGGTGCAGCGCTCCGGCGGGTGGAGAGCATGGGCTGTGCTGCGGTGTGGCGGCGTCGCAACGCGGTGGCGGTGGCCAGGCCGAGCAGGACGACCAGGGCGCCGGCGATGCCGTCGATGATGTAGTGGTTGGCGGTCAGTACGGTCGCGGCGAACATCGCCACGGGTAGCACGGCGGCGGCGGCGCGTGCCGGGCGGCTGCGGGCCAGGTTGATGATTGCGATGCTGACCAGCAGGATCCATCCGACGTGCAGGCTGGGCATCGCCGCGTACTCGTTGACCAGTGCCGAGGCGTTGAAGTCGCGGTATCCGGGTGAGTTGGCCGCGATGGTGTCGATGAAGCCGTGTTCGGTGACGAACCGTGGCGGCGCGAGGGGATACAGCGCGAAGATCACCAGGCTGACCGCTCCGGAGCTGAGTACGGCGTTGCGGTAGAGCGGGTAGTGCGATCGGTGGCGGACCAGTACCCAGCCAAGTGCGCCGGCCACGATCGGCCAGTAGGCGATGTAGACGGCGTTGACGACCTCGACCATGAACTCGCGTTCGAGCACGGCGACCTGCAGGCCCGGCTCGACGAAGATCCCGACAGCGCGTTCGAAGGAGATCACCGCGTCGGCGTTGGCGAATGCCACCGGGACCCGCTCGTCGGTCAGTCCGCGCACCAGCGTGTACAGCAGCGCCGCGGCGGCGATCAACGCCACCTCCCGAAGGCTGGTGCGCGATCGCCGGCCGGCGCCCTGACCCCGCCAACGGTGCTCGACCTGCCGGAGGTCGAGGACCTGTCGTGTCCTGGTCGCCATCAGCTTCTCGACCGCTGCACGCCAGGGCCAGGGCGCAACGTCCGCGGCGCGGGGTCGGCCGGCTTCGCCGCGGCCCACTCCACCTCGGCCGGGCACTGCTGGCACAGCAGCCGGTCCTGCACCCGATATCCGGTCGAACCCGCCACCAGCAGCGCTCTGCAATCAGCGCAACGGCAGTCCCAGCGCAACCGGTAGCCGATCACCTTGCCCCCCCGTCCCATTCACCCCACAGTGCCTCCACCTTCCCGGCGCCGCCCGCCGCGGCCCGCCGCGCGCACAGCTCCTCGTACATGCGCACCGTCACAACATGAAACCGCTCCGCCAGCCAGCTGAGCTCACCGGTGGGCACCTCCCCGAGCCGATCCACGCAGATCTCGATGCGGTGCACGCCGTGCCCACCGCGCCCTGCATCGTTCATACCTACCGCCACGGTGACCTCTTTGCGCCGCGAAACCGCGTCTCGACGCGGTGTTGGGATTCGTTCTGTGGACGGTACGAGTCGGCGGTGGCGTGGGCGTCACCCGAAGGTGGACATGTTGGTGGAATCTCGCACCGCGTCGATGAGGCCGGACGCGGCGGCCACCGTGGGCGGGGCGCGGCACGGACGTCCTCTCAGGCGACGCTCGGGTCGGCTGGCTGGTAGGTGGCGATGATCACGCCGGTGGTGGTCGTGGTCACGGAGTCGACCAACCGCAGCCTGGCGAGCGATCCGTCATCGGGGAAGAGGCGGCGGCCCGATCCGAGCACCAGCGGGTGAATGAGCAGCATGTAGGCATCGACCAGACCGCGTCGGATCAGCGACTGGAGCAGGTCTCCGCTGCCCAGCACCACGATGTCCTTGCCTGGCTGCTCCCTGAGCTCGGCTACCGCGTCGGCCGCGTCGCCCTCGAGCAGGGTGGAGTTCTGCCACGGCAGCGGCTCTTCGAGCGTCCTCGACGCGACGTACTTCTGGGTGTTGTCGAGGACCTCGGTGAACGGGTTGTCCGTCTGGTGGGGCCAGTAGGAAAAGAAGTCCTCGTAGGTTCGCCGGCCGAGCAGGATCGGACCGCCCTGAGCCATCCCCTTTCCGGCAACCTCCCCCATGACTGCGTCCATGTACGGCTGGGCCCAGCCCCCGTGCTCGAAGCCGCCGCGGCGGTCCTCGTCGGGGCGTCCGGGCGCCTGCATCACTCCGTCGAGCGTCAGGCTGTTGAAGACAACGATCTTGCTCATGATGTTCTCCTCACTGTCGCCACCGGCCCGCTGCCGGCGTCTCACCCTCGACACGAACGACATCTGGCCGGGCGGACACCGCCACGGCCGGATCTGCCGTCTCCGGTGTCGGCCATGCTCCTTCGTGCCGGAATTGGATTGCTCCTCCGCCGCTCCTCGACGATGGTGTCGCTGGTGAGGCGGTGGTCGTCCGCCGAGGGAAAGACTGTGACATCCACACGTGACGAGCTTGTACAGATCGCCTGCCACGAACCCGGTTACGAGGGCGAGAAGCACATCGGGATGACCGACGTGGCCGCACATGCCAGCGTGCGTGTGGACGTCGAAGTGGCAACCAGCTGCGTTCAGGAATTGCCGCGCCGGATTCGTTCTCCGGCGACCGAGTACAAGGCGAACCATCTTCTTCGTGAGGGGCACCGGTCGGTACTCGTGTGGTTGCTCGGGCCGGTGGGTCCCCTGCACGGGCGCGGTCACGTGTATCTCGTCGACAAAGCGTTCCCGTCGCAGGCTCGGTCATCGATCTCCTGCCCGGACGGGGTCACTCACCCGGCACGCGTAGGCCTCTGTCAGGACCGCAAACCAGGGCCATGACCGTCACTGGCGGGTCAGCAGCGCCGCCCGGCAGTCACAGCCCGCTGAACCGCACACCGACGCCTCGGACCTCGGCGTCCGGTGGGCCCACGCCGGACCGCCAGCGATCAGGACGGCGTGAAAGCGCAGAACTCGTTGCCCTCGGGGTCGGCGAGCACGTGCCAGGAGATCTCGTCGTCCGGCGCGCGCAGCACCCGTGCTCCCATGTCCACCAGGGCGTCGACGTCGCGTGCCTTGACGTCCCAGTGGATGCGGTTCTTCGCCCGCTTGGGTTCGGGCACCGGCACGAAGCACAGGAAGTCGAACGGCAGCACGTCGCCGCCCTCGAGTGCCGCATGGTGCTCCGTCGGCGACCCCTCGGGTGGAAGCCGCAGGACTTCGCCCCACCACGCGGCCTGCGCGTACGCGTCGGTGCAGTCGACGACGACCTCGTACAGGCGGCCGGGCAGGGACGGCAATCCGTCGCGGACGAACGCGCAGAACTCACCGCCCTCGACGTCGGCCATGACCCACCAGGTCCGGTCGTCACCGGGTGGGATCACTACGGTCGCACCCAGCTCCTCGAGGCCGCTCAGGTCGCCCACGTCGACGTCGAGATGCACCCGGTGCTTGACCGTCTTCGGCTCCGGTACCGGATCGACCCAGATCTGCTGGTCTCTGTGCTCGCCATCGAGGCGCACGGAGCCGTCGCCAGCGTCCACAGGGGTGAGGCCGATGACCGCTGCCCAGAACCCGGCCAGTCGGGCCTGGTCGCCCGCGTCCATGCACAACGCCTGCCATGTCGCCAGACTCATGGAGGAAGGCTACGGGCCCGACCCCCTTGCGACGGTGCATCATCGCGGGTGTCGAGGAGTCCAAGTGACCGAACTGCGCGTGTGACCTGGGGTGAGCGCTTCCCGGTGGTCGTGGTGCACGGACATGCTGCCCGAGGCGTAGTTCGCGCCAGTGGCTGCACTCCTAGGCTGTCGTCATGCCTGACCCCCTCGTCTCCGGCCATGCCTTCGGCATCGGCCTGGCCACGACCACGCCCGACGGGACGGTGCTCGACGTGTGGTACCCGTTCCCCCAGCTGGGCCAGACCACCGACGCCGACGACACCGATCTGCGTGCGCTCGCAGGTGACGACCCCGACCGCGGCGTGTCGCAGACCGTCATCAGCACCGTGGCAGAGCTCGCCACGCCGCCGGTCGACGCGGCAGACGCCTACCTGCGCCTGCACCTTCTCTCGCACCGGCTGGTCCGGCCGCACGGCATCGACCTCACCGGGATCTTCGGGCTGCTGAGCACGGTCGTCTGGACCAACCACGGTCCGTGTGCGGTCGACGGATTCGAGCAGACCCGCCTGCTGCTCCGGCGCAGGGGCCGGGTCGAGGTGTTCGGCGTCGACAAGTTCCCGCGCATGACCGACTACGTGGTGCCGCCCGGTGTCCGGATCGCCGATGCCGACCGGGTCCGGCTCGGGGCACATCTCGCGCCCGGCACGGTGGTCATGCACGAAGGGTTCGTCAACTTCAACGCCGGCACGCTCGGGACCTCGATGGTCGAAGGTCGGGTGTCATCCGGTGTCGTGGTCGGCGACGGGTCCGACATCGGTGGTGGATCGTCGATCATGGGAACGCTGTCCGGCGGCGGCACCGAGGTGATATCCGTCGGCGAGAACTGCCTGATCGGCGCCAACGCCGGCATCGGCATCTCCCTCGGCCACGGCTGCGTCGTCGAGGCCGGGTGCTACGTCACGGCCGGCACCAAGGTCAGCCTGCCCGACAACAGGGTGGTCAAGGCCCGCGAACTGTCCGGGCGCGACGGACTGCTGTTCCGTCGCAACAGCCTCACCGGCGCCGTGGAGGCGTTGGCCCGCGCGGGCGACTGGGGCGGCCTGAACGCCGCTCTGCACACCTCCTGATCGTTCATCCGGGGCAACGATGCCGGACGGCGGCCGAGCACGGCAACGGAGGGCCACGGGAACGCCGCGGCGGGCGCCGCGCGTTCTCACCCCACGATGACCCGCCAGTCCCGTGCGCTGATCGCCGTGCTGATCCTCGCCCTGGTGGGCGCCGGTGGAGCGGCGTTGCTGGTGTGGTGGACCGGTGGCTCGGTGGGCCCGGTCGTCGTGCGCGAAGCCTGCACGGCGAAGGTCGACGGGCGGACGACGACGCTCAGCCCCGAGCAGGCCGCCCACGCCGCGACCATCGCGGCGGTGGCCGAGGAGCGCGGCCTGCCGGCGCGGGCCGTCACCATCGCGCTGGCCACCGCGTACCAGGAATCCGACCTGTACAACCTCGACCACGGCGACCGCGACTCTCTCGGGCTCTTCCAGCAGCGGCCCTCCCAGGGCTGGGGCACACCCGCACAGATCCAGAACCCTGTCTATGCAGTGGGCCGGTTCTACGACGCGCTGGTACAGATCCCTGACTACCGCGCGCTCGACATCACCGTCGCCGCCCAGCAGGTCCAGCGCAGCGCCTATCCCGACGCCTATGCCGACCACGAGGCGGACGCGCGGGTTCTCGCATCCGCCTTGTCCGGCAACTCTCCGGCCGCACTGAGCTGCTCGATCCGGGCCGCGACCTACGAGGAGCAGACCGAGGGTTCCGACGGTCTGACCGCGCGGGCGCGTGCCGTCCGGGACGAGCTCGATGCGACGTTCCCGGGTCTGGAGGTCGGCGGTTACCTGGCCGGGGGCATCGACTCGGGCCACGTCTCCGGTTCCGCGCATTACGACGGTCGGGCACTCGATGTCTTCTTCCGACCGCACGACGACCCCGAGCTCAACCGCTCGGGCTGGGTCGTGGCCCACTGGCTGGTCGCCAACGCCGACCGGCTCGGCATCGCAACGGTCATCTACGACGCCCGGATCTGGACGGCACGACGGTCGGCGCGGGGCTGGCGGCCCTACTCCCACCCGTCCGGAAACACCGCCGATCCGACACTTCAGCACCTCGACCATGTCCACGTGGATGTCGCCCGCGGCGCCTGAGCGGCCGCAGTCGAGTATCACTCCGTCGCGAGGCGGTCGGCCGCCACTGCGACCTTCTCGTCGGTGGCCGTCAGGGCGATCCGGACGTGCCGCTCGCCGGCGCGGCCGTAGAAATCGCCCGGGGCCACCAGGATGCCTCGCCCGGCGAGCCAGCTCACGGTGTCCCAGCAGGGCTCGCCCCTGGTCGCCCAGACATAGAGCCCGCCCTCGGAGTGGTCGATGACGAAGCCGGCGGCCTGCAGTGCGGCCCGCAGCATCACCCGGCGCGACGCGTACCGTGCCCGCTGCTCGGTTGCGTGCACGTCGTCCTCGAGCGCCGCGACCAGCGCGGCCTGCACCGGCGTCGGCACCATCATGCCGGCGTGCCGGCGCACCTCGAGGAGGTGCCGGACCAGGGTGGTGTCGCCGGCCACGAAGCCGGCCCGGTAGCCCGCCATCGTGGAGCGCTTCGACATCGAGTGGACGGCCAGCACCCCGTCGAGCGACCCGCCGTTGACGTCGGGGTGTAGAACGGAGATCGGCTGCGCATCCCAGCCGAACTCCAGGTAGCACTCGTCCGACGCGACGACCGTTCCCCGCTCGCGAGCCCAGGCGACGACCTTGGCCAGGTGCGCCACCGGCAACACCCGGCCATGCGGGTTCGCCGGCGAGTTGACCCAGATCAGCCCCACCCGCCTGGGCCCCAATTCGGTGAGCGAGTCAGATCCGACCGGATCGGCACCGGCCAGCCGGGCCCCGACCTCGTAGGTCGGATACGCCAGGCCCGGATGGACGACGGCGTCGCCCGGGCCCAGGCCGAGCAGGGTGGGTAGCCAAGCCACGAGCTCCTTGGAGCCGATCGTTGGCAGGACGCCGTCCGGGTCGACGGTGTCGATGCCCCACCGCCGGGTGAACCATGCCGTGACGGCCTCGCGTAGCGCCGCCGTGCCGTAGGTGGCCGGGTAGCCGGGGGCGTCGGAGCTCGCTGCCAATGCCTCCCGGACCAGCCGTGGCGTCGGGTCGACCGGGGTGCCGACGGACAGGTCGACCAGCCCGCCCGGATGTGCAGCAGCCTTTCGTTCGTACGGCACCAACCGGTCCCACGGAAACTCGGGCAGGGCGCGCACCTCGGGCGAGAGCGTCAGTGCGCGCCGACTTCCTGTGGCGGCAGGGCCGCGATCAGCGGGTGGTCCTTGTCGATGACGCCCAGCTTGGACGCGCCACCCGGGGAGCCGAGGTCGTCGAAGAACTCGGCGTTGGCCTGGGTGTAGTCCTTCCACTGTTCGGGGACGTCGTCCTCATAGAAGATGGCCTCGACCGGACACACCGGCTCGCAGGCACCACAGTCGACGCACTCGTCCGGGTGGATGTAGAGCATCCGCTCGCCCTCGTAGATGCAGTCGACCGGACACTCTTCGACACAGGCGAGATCCTTCAGATCGACGCACGGCTGCGCGATGGTGTAGGTCACGAGAACGTCCTCCTGTCGGTACCGGCACGGGCTTGGGTCGGCACCTGTTTCCTAGTATCACCTTGCACACTCGGGCTTGCGCAATCGAGACCAGCCTAGGCGCTGTTTGCGCCCGAGTGGAGGCGTGACCACAGTGTGGAGGGTGGCGATGGCCACTGAGCCTGCATCCGCCGCCACCGACGTCTGGGTCGACCGAATCCGCGCCGACCACGTCGGCCGGCGGGTCGTGGTCAGGTATCGGCTTCCGGCCGAGGACATCGCCACGGACGTCCTGGGCCTGCTCGTCGAACGGCTCGCGGGCGCACTGCGGATCAGGCGGGCCGACGGCTCCGTCGTCGATGTCCCGTTCGTCGATGTCGTCGCGGCCAAGCCCGTCCCGGCGCGCCGGGTCACCCGTCGTGACGTGAGGGCTCTCGAGACGGCGGCGGCGGCGGGCTGGCGCGCGCCCGACACGGCGCGGCTGGGGGGCTGGCTGTTGCGCGCCGCCGGTGGGTTCACCCGGCGGGCCAACTCATGCCTTCCGCTGGCAGCCCCCGGGATGCCGGTGCACGGCGCGGTCGGGGAGGTCGAGCGGTGGTACGCCGGCCGAGGCATGGACCCGCTGTTTCAGGTGATCATTCCACTCGCCGAGGCCGTCGACGCGCACCTGGACTCGCTCGGTTGGGCCGGACGGTCCGAAGACGTCCTGGTGATGACCGCGCCGCTGGGACCGGTCGCCGACGCGGTGAGACCCGGCCTCGCCCGCGTCACCGTCACGGCCGAGCCGGACGACGCCTGGCTGGCCGCCTATCACTACCGCGGGCAGACCCTGCCGGCGCACGCGCGGCACGTGCTCGTCGACGCCGAGACGGTGGGCTTCGCCTCGGTCGACGACGGCGGCCGGCGGGTGGCGATCGCCCGTGGCGCGGTCACGGACGCACCGGACGGGCGTCGGTGGGTGGGCATCACGGCCGTCGAGGTGGAACCGGCCGCCCGCCGGCGGGGTCTCGGTACCCATGTCGTGGCCGGCACGGCAGTGTGGGCCCGCACGCACGGGGCGAGCGATGTCTACCTGCAGGTCTCCGCTGACAACGCGCCCGCGCTCGCGGCGTACCAGCGGCTCGGCTTCATCGAGCACCACCGCTACCACTACCGCTACGGTCGCTCCGCTCCGTGATCACTCGCCGGTGCCGGGATCCGGCCCGCAGACGACGGTGGGGTTCGGGCGGTAGGTCCAGGGATACGACTCGTCCTTCACCAGCGCGCCGTCGGGTGTCCATGCCTTCCGGTACGAGGTGATGCTGAAGCCCTGCCAGCCGTCCTGGGCCATGCACTCGTCGCCGGTGTCGTAGATCGTCTGCGGGTCGGTGGGGTTGCTCCGTGCGGACACCGACGTCTCGACCCGGTAATGGGCGGTACTCCAGATCTTGACCGTGAGGCTGCCGGGACCCGGGCCGCTGGGGCTGAACTGAGTTTCGACCAGGACGCCGTACGGCGTGTCGTTCCGGAACGACATGTCGAAGTGCCCCCACGAGACGGTGGCTTCCTGACCCACCGGATACCGGTCGAAATAGATGCTGTGGGGCTGGTGGTAGACGTCCTCCAAGCCCGCCTTGAACGCGGCGTGGTACGTGGTGGTCGCCACCTGCGAGACGCCGCCGCCGTAGTCCTCACGGAGTCGGCCCGCGTCGATCGTCCAGCCCACCGCGAACCCGTTGGCAGCCGTCCGCTCGCCCACGAGCTCGTTGAGACTGAACGTCTCGCCGGGAAGCAACAGCGCGTCGTCGATGCGTCTGGCAGCCAGCCCGATGTTCGTGTTGCGGTATGCGGCGTGCGGGAACTGCGTCGTCCACTCGGCGACTACCTCCGCCACGCCCAACGATGCGGCCGCTTCCGTCGTCAGCTCGGGCTCGGTCGCTGTGAGCTCGACCTCGGCCGTCCGGTCGCCGCCGCTCTCCGTCAGCGCGGGTAGGACCGCCGCGGCCAGCGCATCGGGCGTCACGACGCGTCCGGACCTGGCAGGGACGATGACCGGCTTCCCGCCCTCGATCCGGATCGTGGCGTCCCTTCCCTCCTGGCCGATCTCGGCCAGTGCCTCCTCGGCCACCTCGGCCAGCTTCGCACCATCGAGAACCGGGGTCAGTTCGCCGCCGTCGCCGGGCTCCATGGTCAACGCGGCACCAATGACGTCGGGCTCCAGGCTCGCCTGCCCTTCCTCCGCGACGACCGTGACCGGCGCCGACATCGCAGGCTCGGCGAACTCCGTGACCGCCCGCTCGACGTCGGCGTCGTCGATTGCCGGAGCCGTCTCGGTCATGGCCAGCTCCACCGCATCGATCGGCAGCTCGTGCGGGCCGTCGGTGCCGAAGTACGCCGCGGTGACGGCGTCTGCCGTGGTGGCGATGTCGACCGAGCGTCCGGTAACGGCCGCGCTCGTCACGACCTCACCTGCGTCGAACGCAACCGATCCGTTCACCGGCTCCGTGTCGGTCTGTTCGGCGATCACCGTGAGCGCCGCCTCGAGCGCCGCCCGGTCGACCACCGGCGTCGGGTCGACCGGACCCGCGCCGAACAACGCGCGGACGATCGAGACGGGGTTGGGGCTGGCACCCGGAACGTCGTCGACGGTGGCCGCGATGTCGACGGACAGCCCTGCCTCTGCGGGAACGATACTGAGCGTGCTGTGGCCCTCGACGCCGCGCAGGGGTATCGGAGGATCGACCAGTGCGGGCAGCTCCGCTGCCAGCACGGCCTCGGCCTCGGCCGGGGTCAGGTCGCCGACGTCGACGCCGAGCACGGTGGCTCCGCTGGCCAGGTTTCGTCCGGCGGCCAAGTAGGCAGCCAGGTAGAGGATCAGCGCCGCACCGAGAATCATCGCGACGACAACGGCGGGACGCCGACGCCAGAGCGGGCGGTTCGAGCCGTCGTCAGTGCGAGGCATCTCGACGGCCGGGATCTGGCCATCGGGCTCGACGGCCTCGTCGGTCTCGTCGGTCTGCCGGGCTTCGTCGGTGACGACGGCACCCGACTGCTCGGGCCGCTCGGTCTCGACCGTTTCCTCCAGGTCGGTCACGGGCCGGACCGGCTCGTCGGTCTGCTCGGTCTCGTCGACGTCGGCCGCGGCATCGGGCCGATCCTGCTCGTCGGTATCGGTGGGCCCGCCGGAGTCCGGTGGAGCCTGGTCCGGGCGCGCTTCCCCGAGGCGGGTGGGCTGGTCAGTCACGCGGAAGACACACTTTCACTCAGCAAGGAGGGTTCCGTCTGGAGAGGCCGACCGACACGGCCGACCGGCAGATCGTACCGGATGGGGTGCGGCGGCCCCGGCGCTCATGGCACGGCGACTCCGGCGAACAGGTCGCTCTCACGGCCGCCGTCGGGGTCGACCGGCCCGACCAGACCCTTGGCGAGCCGGTAGTACTCCCAGCCCCAGATCAGGCGGCCGGCCTCCTCCGGGAGCGCGAAGAAGGGTCCGTCCTGGGTGATCTGGGTTGCGTGGGCCTTCATCGCCGCCATCTTGCGGTCGAAATGGTCGGTGCCGTCGATGGCGGCGGCGATGGCGTCGTCGGGCACCACGATGCCGAAGTCGTCGGCGCTCTCAATGCCGAAGAAGCTCGACCCGGCCTCCCGGGACCGTGCGACGGCCTGCTCTACGACGCTACGCGGGAATGCGGTCCAGTAGATCTTGGGCACGTCCCAGCTGGATCCCAGGTCGAGCCGGTAGGACGGGACGGCCGCGAGAGCCGACGCATAGGTAGCCACCCGATGGGCCTGGACATGGTCGGGGTGACCGTAGCCACCGAACTCGTCGTAGGTGATGAGCACCTGGGGCCGCACCTCTCGGATGATCTCGACGAGGTGGTCCGCGGCCTCTCGCAGGTCGGCTAGCCAGAACGCGTCGGACCGGACATCGGCTGGGGCCGTGGCCAGTCCGGTCTCGGTCCACCCCATGCCGGTGTCGCGGTAGCGGCCGGGCCCACCCAGGAAGCGGTGGTCGGTGACGCCCAACTCGGCCATGGCGGCGGCGAGTTCTCCGATGCGGTGCTGCCCGAGCCCGTCGTCGCGATGTGCGGCGAGATGTGCGAGATCGGGGACGAGGACCTCGCCCTCCTCGCCCAGGGTGCACGTGACCAGCGTGACCAGGGCCCCCTCGGAGGCGTAACGCGCCATGGTGGCGCCGTTGGCGATGGTCTCGTCGTCTGGATGGGCGTGGACGAGGAGCAATCGCCTGTCCGGCTGTACGTCTGCCATGCCCGCAAGCCTAGGGCTGCGCCCCGACAGGCCGAGGGCTCCGCCCCGACAGCCCACTTCACCAGGCGTGGCGACCGTTCACCAGGGTTCGGCGCCTGGTGAACGGTCCGCCACCGTGGTGAACGTGATCAACGGCAGTGGCAGGAAGGCATCGGGGCGCGGTCGGGCCGGATACGGCGCGTCAGTGCTGGACGACCACGTCCTCGCGGACCGCCGCATAGTGGCAGGCGGCCTCGTGGTCGACGCCCGGGCGCACGATCAGCTCGGGGACCTCGAGAGCACACTTCTCGGTGGCCTTCCAGCACCGGGTCCGGAACCGGCAGCCGCTGGGTGGGTTCGCCGGGCTCGGCGGGTCGCCGGCGAGGATGATCTGCTGGCGCTGGCCGCGTACGGACGGGTCGGGCACCGGGACGGCCGAGAGCAGCGCCTGCGTGTAGGGGTGGGCCGGGCTCTCGTAGATCTGCAGGTCGGTGCCGAGCTCTGCGATCCGGCCCAGGTACATGACCGCGACCCGGTCGGAGATGTGCCGCACCACCGACAGGTCGTGGGCGATGAAGATGTATGACAGTCCGAACTCGTTCTGCAGCTTCTCCAGCAGATTGACGACCTGCGCCTGCACCGACACGTCGAGCGCCGATACTGGCTCGTCGCAGATGATGATCTCGGGACGCAGCGCCAGACCGCGTGCGATCCCGATCCGCTGGCGCTGCCCGCCGGAGAACTGATGAGGGTACCGGTTGATGTGCTCGGGGTTGAGCCCGACCACGTCGAGCAACTCCTGTACGCGCCGACGCCGGTCGCCGCGCGGGGCGACCTCAGGGTGGATGTCGTACGGCTCACCGACAATGTCGCCGACCGTCATCCGTGGGTTCAGAGAGGAGTACGGGTCCTGGAAAATGATCTGGATGTTGCGGCGAAGCGCCTTCAGCGCCTTGCCATGCGCGCCGAAGATGTCCTTGCCCTTGAACTCAGCCCGGCCGCTGGTCGGTGTCTCGAGCAGCAGCAGCAGCCGGGCCAGCGTCGACTTGCCGCAGCCCGACTCCCCCACGATCCCCAGCGTCTCGCCCCTGTGCAGCTGGAACGACACGCCGTCGACGGCCTTGACGTCTCCGACGTGCCGCCTGAACACGATGCCGGTGGTCAGCGGGAAGTGCTTGACGAGGTCCTGGACGTCGAGAACCACCTCGCCGGTCGGGCTAGATGCTGCCATCGAGGACCTCCTCGGCGAAGTGGCAGGCGCTGAACCGGCCGGGCACCACCTCGAGCAACGCCGGCCGCTTCTCCCTACAGATGTCCTGGGCGTACGGGCAGCGTGGGTGGAACTCGCACCCGGCCGGGATGCGGGTCAAGCTGGGTGGCAGACCCCGGATCGCCGAGAGGTCCTGACCCTTGAGGTCGACGCGCGGGATCGACTCCAAAAGGCCCTTGGTGTAGGGGTGCGCGGGCCGGGCGTAGATCTCGCCGACGACCGCCCTCTCCATGATCCGGCCCGCGTACATCACCGAGATCTTGTCGGCGACGTCGGCGACGACGCCGAGGTCGTGGGTGATGAGGATCAGACCCATCTTTCGCTCGCGTTGCAGGTCGCGCAGCAGTTCCATGATCTGGGCCTGCACGGTGACGTCGAGTGCGGTGGTCGGCTCGTCGGCGATCAGCACGTCCGGGTCGAGCGCGATCGCCATCGCGATCATGATCCGCTGGCGCATGCCGCCGGAGAACTGGTGCGGGTAGTCGTCGACCCGCTCCCGGGCGGCCGGGATGCGCACCCGCTCCATCAGCTCGATGACGCGTACGCGGGCGTCCTTCTTCGACATGCCCTCGTGCACCCGGAACATC
>DASUYL010000185.1:0-41417 GCA_036377395.1 Jiangellaceae bacterium | reverse complement strand
GCGGAGAAGCAGCGTCTGGTCGCCGGTGTGGCCGCGCAGTACGAGTCGGAGGTCGTGTACCACAAGATCCGCGAAGATCTCGAGGAGCAGGGTGTCATCTTCCTCGACACCGACACCGGACTACGGGAGCACCCGGAGCTGTTCCAGGAGTACTTCGCGACGGTCATCCCGGCGGGCGACAACAAGTTCTCGGCGCTCAACACCGCGGTGTGGTCCGGGGGGTCGTTCATCTACGTGCCGAAGGGCGTGCACGTCGAGATCCCGCTGCAGGCCTACTTCCGTATCAACACCGAGAACATGGGCCAGTTCGAGCGGACGCTGATCATCGTCGACGAGGGTGCCTACGTGCACTACGTCGAGGGGTGCACGGCGCCGATCTACTCCTCGGACTCGTTGCACAGCGCCGTCGTCGAGATCATCGTGAAGAAGAACGCGCGCTGCCGGTACACCACCATCCAGAACTGGTCCACCAACGTCTACAACCTGGTGACGAAGCGGGCCACGGCGGCCGAGGGCGCCACCATGGAGTGGATCGACGGCAACATCGGCTCCAAGGTGACCATGAAGTACCCGGCCGTCTGGCTGATGGGCGAGCACGCGAAGGGCGAGACCCTGTCGGTGGCGTTCGCCGGTGAGGGCCAGCACCAGGACGCCGGCGCGAAGATGCTGCACATGGCGCCGCACACGTCGTCGACGATCATCTCGAAGTCGGTGGCGCGCGGCGGCGGCCGTACGTCCTACCGCGGGCTCGTTCAGGTCATGCCGCGGGCCGAGCACAGCGCCAGCACGGTCAAGTGCGACGCCTTGCTGATCGACACCATCTCCCGGTCCGACACCTACCCGTACGTCGATGTGCGCACCGACGACGTCTCCATGGGTCACGAGGCGACGGTCTCGAAGGTCAGCGAGGACCAGCTCTTCTACCTGATGAGCCGCGGGCTGAACGAGGACGAGGCCATGGCCCTGATCGTGCGCGGGTTCATCGAGCCGATCGCTCGCGAGCTGCCGATGGAGTACGCGCTCGAGCTCAACCGGCTGATCGAGCTCCAGATGGAAGGCGCGGTGGGCTGAGCCCGATGACCACTGTCGACGACCAGCGGACGACACCACAGCACGGGCTCGGCGCACATTCACACGGCGCGGGCGCCGGGCGCACCAACGGGCACGGTGGCAGCTCCCTGCACCGGTTCGCGTCCTTCGACGTCAATGCCCACGACATGCCGCACGGCCGGGAGGAGGCCTGGCGGTTCACCCCGATGGCCCGGCTGCGCGGGCTGCACGTGGACACCGCGCTCGACGGCCACGACCACGAGGTCACCGTCGATGCCGACCCGCAGGTCCGGGTCGAGTTCGGTGCGGCCGACCATCCGGGTCGCGGGTCGTCGGGATACGTACCGATCGACCGCGTCAGCGCCCGGGCCTGGGCCGCCGCCGACCAGGTGGTATCCGTCACGCTGCCGCCCGAGGTGGCGGCCGCCAGGCCCACCGTGGTGAGCCTGCGCGGGCAGTCGGCGGAGAAGCCTGCCGCCGGGCACGTGGTGGTCACGGCGGAGGCCTTCAGCTCGGGTGTCGTCGTGCTCGAGTACGAGGGGTCGGCCACCTTCGCCGACAACGTCGAGGTGGTCGCCGGCGAAGGCGCCGAGCTCACCCTCGTCACGCTGCAGGAGTGGGCCGACGACGCCGTGCATCTCTCGCACCACCATGTCAAGGTCGGGCGCGACGCCACCGTGAAGCACGTCGTGGTCACCTTCGGCGGCGACCTCGTCCGCACCGCAACCTCGCTCGACTACGCCGGCTCGGGTGGCGACGCCCAGCTGCTCGGGCTGTACTTCGTGGACGCCGGCCAGCACATCGAGAACCGCCTGTTCGTCGACCACAACACACCGAACGCCCGCAGCAACGTCGCCTACAAGGGTGCGCTCCAGGGCAAGAACGCGCATGCCGTCTGGGTGGGCGACGTCCTCATCCGGCCCGAGGCCGAGGGCATCACCACCTACGAGCTGAACCGCAACCTCGTGCTCACCGACGGCGCGCGGGCCGACTCCGTCCCCAACCTGGAGATCGAGACCGGTGAGATCGTCGGCGCCGGCCACGCCAGCGCCACCGGCCGCTTCGACGACGAGCAGTTGTTCTACCTGCAGGCGCGGGGGATCCCCGAGGACCAGGCCCGGCGGCTGGTCGTGCGCGGATTCTTCACGTCGCTGATCAACCAGATCGGGGTGCCGGTGCTCACCGACCACCTGCTCGCCGCCGTCGAGCGCGAGCTCGCCCTGCACGAGGCAGGCGCGGCGTGACACACATCCGCCGTACTCCGACTCCGAACGTCCGACCAGTGAGGCACCCACATCCATGAGCACCCTCGAGATCCGCGACCTGCACGTCTCGGTCGACACCGAGGCCGGCCCCAAGGAGATCCTCCGCGGCGTCGACCTCACCGTCGCGCCGGACCAGATCCACGCGATCATGGGGCCCAACGGCTCCGGCAAGTCGACGCTGGCATATTCGATCGCCGGGCATCCCAAGTTCACCGTGACGCGGGGGACGGTCATTCTCGGCGGCGAGGACGTGCTCGCCATGAAGGTCGACGAACGGGCCCGGGCCGGGCTGTTCCTGGCCATGCAATACCCGGTCGAGGTGCCCGGCGTCTCGGTCTCCAACTTCCTCCGCACGGCCAAGACCGCCGTCTCCGGCGAGGCGCCGAAGCTCCGCACCTGGGTCAAGGACGTCAAGATCGCCATGGACGATCTCGCCATGGACCCGACCTTCGCCGAGCGCGATCTCAACACCGGCTTCTCCGGCGGTGAGAAGAAGCGGCACGAGATCCTCCAGCTCGAGCTCCTCGACCCGCGAGTGGCGATCCTCGACGAGACCGACTCCGGGCTCGACATCGACGCCCTGCGGGTGGTCGCCGAGGGTGTGAACCGCTTCCACGAGCGCGGGGGCAGGGGCGTGCTGCTGATCACCCACTACACGCGGATCCTGCGGTACGTCCGGCCCGACTTCGTCCACGTGTTCGTCGACGGCCGGATCGCCGAGGAGGGCGGTCCCGATCTCGCCGACAAGCTCGAGACCGAGGGCTACGTCAGCTACGCCGGCGCGTCGGCCTGACCGTCGTCACGGCCGGCATCGAGAGGAGGTGGACGGTGGTCGACCCGCAGAGCCCGCTGGACGTCGAGAAGATCCGCAAGGACTTCCCGATCCTCGACCGACGGCTGGCCGGTGACCGGCCGCTGGTCTACCTCGACTCCGCCAACACCTCACAGAAGCCGCGGGAGGTCCTCGATGCGCTGATCGATCACTACGAGCGACACAACGCAAACGTCGCCCGCGCCGTGCACCAGCTCGGTGAGGAGGCCACCGCCGCGTACGAGCGCGCCCGCGACACGGTGGCGGGGTTCATCGGTGCACCGGCGCGCGAGGAGGTGGTATTCACCAAGAACGCCTCCGAGGCGCTGAACCTGGTGGCCCACACGCTGGCCAGCGGCCTGGCGGCGGACCCGCGGTACCGGCTGGGGCAAGGCGACGAGGTCGTCATCACCGAGATGGAGCACCACTCCAACATCGTTCCGTGGCAGCTCGCCTGCCGGCGCACGGGTGCGACCCTGCGCTGGTTCGGGTTGACCGACGAGGGCCGGCTCGACCTGTCGAATCTCGACGAGCTCGTGACCGAGCGCACGAAGATCGTCTCGATGGTGCACCAGTCGAACATCCTCGGCACGGTCAACTCGGTCTCTCCGATCGTCGCGCGGGCCCGCGAGGTCGGCGCCCTGGTGCTCCTGGACTGCTCGCAGTCGGTGCCGCACACGACCGTCGACGTCACCGATCTCGGTGCCGACCTGATCGCGTTCACCGGGCACAAGATGTGCGGCCCCACCGGTATCGGTGTGCTGTGGGGGCGCTCGGAGGTGCTCGATGCGCTTCCACCGTTCCTCGGCGGCGGCGAGATGATCGAGACGGTCGCGATGGAGGGCTCCACCTTCGCGCCGATACCGCACAAGTTCGAGGCGGGCACCCCACCGATCGCCCAGGCGGTCGGGCTGGGAGCAGCGGTCGACTACCTCAGCGGGCTCGGCATGCACAACGTCGCGGCGCACGAGAAGGCGCTCACGACGTACGCGCTGCAGCGGCTCCGCGAGGTGGACGGCGTGCGGATCATCGGTCCGCGGCTGCCGATCTCGCGCGGCGGAACGGTGTCGTTCACCCTCGACGGAGTCCACCCGCACGACGTCGGCCAGCTGCTCGACGAGCGGGGTGTCGCGGTCCGGGTCGGCCACCACTGCGCGCGTCCGGTGTGCGTTCGGTACGGAATACCCGCGACCACCCGAGCGTCGTTCTACGTGTACACGACCAGTGCCGAGATCGACGAGCTGGTCGAGGGCGTCGAGCACGTGAAGAAGGTCTTCCGGTGATCACCGAGTCGCTGTACCAGGAGATCATCCTGGACCACTACAAGCACCCCGTCGGACGAGGGTTGCGCGAACCGTTCGACGCCGAGGCCCATCACGTCAACCCCACCTGCGGAGACGAGATAACCGTCCGGGTCCGGATGGCCGGCGACACCGTGGCGGACCTGTCCTACGACGGACAAGGCTGTTCGATCAGCCAGGCGTCGGCCAGCGTCCTGCACGAGCTCGTCTCAGGGCACCCGCTGACCGAGGCCTACGGGCGGCACGAGGCGTTCATCGAGCTCCTGCAGGGACGGGGCACCGTCGAGCCGGACGAGGACGTTCTCGGCGACGGGATCGCCTTCGCCGGCGTTGCGCGCTACCCGGCCCGGGTGAAGTGCGCCTTGTTGTCCTGGATGGCCTTCCGCGACGCGACCGCCCGGGCGCTGACCGACGACCGAGAGGAGCAACGATGACCGAATCCCCGGGTACGGCGAGCACCACCTCCGTCGACGACGTCACCGAGGCGATGCGCGACGTCGTCGACCCCGAGCTCGGCATCAACGTCGTCGACCTCGGCCTGGTCTACGGCATCGGCGTGGACGACACCAACGTCGCGACCATCGACATGACGCTCACCAGCGCCGCCTGCCCCCTGACCGACGTCATCGAGGACCAGACCCGTACGGCGCTGGACGGTCTGGTGCAGGACTTCCACATCAACTGGGTGTGGATGCCGCCATGGGGACCGGACAAGATCACCGACGAGGGTCGCGAGCAGCTGCGGGCCCTCGGGTTCAACGTCTGAGCACCGCGTGACATCGCCCCCGGGTCGGTCCACGCCGTCGACGGTCGTCTTCGACCTCGGCGGCGTTCTGGTCGACTGGGATCCCCGCTACCTGTACCGGCGGCTGCTGCCGGACGAAGCCGCCGTCGAGCGCTTCCTCGCCCAGGTGTGCACGGCGGAGTGGAACGCCGCGCAGGACGCCGGCCGGTCCTGGGCGGACGCTGTCGCCGAGGCGACGGCACGCTTCCCCGACCACGCCGAGCTGATCGCTGCGTACGACCAACGCTGGTCGGAGACCATCGGCGGCGAGATCGCGGGCACCGTCGAGGTGCTGCGGGACCTGCGCGAGGGCGGGCTGCCGACGTACGCGCTGACGAACTGGTCGGGGGAGAAGTTCGACCTGACGTTCCCCATGTTCGAGTGGCTGTCCTGGTTCGACGGCATCGTGGTGTCCGGGCGCGAGGGGATCGTCAAGCCCGATCCCCGGATCTTCGCCATCCTGCTCGACCGGTACCGGCTCGATCCGTCATCCACGGTCTACGTCGACGACGCCGAGGCCAATGTCGACGCCGCCCGGGCCGCCGGCATGGCCGGTGTGCTGTTCACCGGGCCGGACCGCCTGCGCTCGGATCTGCGCCGGCTCGGCCTGCTGTCGGGTGACGGGTCCGGACGGCCGTCGGTCGCCGGGACGGGCGCACATCTTCCGTAGGTTCGAGCACCGAGGAGCATCGTGGCGATCCAGCCGATCCGGCTGTTCGGCGACCCCGTCCTGCGGACCCGAGCAGAGCCGGTGGTCGACTTCGACGCCGAGCTCCGCCGGCTGGTCAAGGACCTGTCCGACACGATGATGGACGCTCCCGGCGCCGGCCTCGCCGCACCGCAGCTGGGAGTCTCGCTGCGGGTCTTCACCTACTTCGTCGACGACGAGCTGGGCCATCTGGTCAACCCCGAGCTGGACATGTCCGCCGAGACGCAGGACGGCCCCGAGGGCTGCCTGTCGCTGCCCGGCCTGGAGTACGACTGTGTCCGCGCCCAGCGGGTCGTCGCCAAGGGCTTCAACGAGCACGGCGAGCCGGTCGTCATCGAGGGCAGCGACCTGCTGGCGCGCTGCATCCAGCACGAGACCGACCACCTCGACGGCGTCCTGTTCATCGACCGGCTGGACCGTGCCGCCCGCAAGGCCGCGATGAAGGCGATCCGGGAGGCCGAATGGGCCGGCGGCCCGGTGCCGGCGGTCCAGGTCTCGCCGCATCCCACGTTCGGCCGCGCGCTGTAAGCCGGCCGCCCGCATCACGTACGGTTTGCCCGGTGACGACCCGCGATGCCCTGCTGCCGAGGTAGTGACGATGCGGGTTCTCTTCGCGGGCACGCCCGACGTCGCCGTCCCATCGTTACGGGCGATCCTGGCGTCGCGGCACGACCTGGTCGCGGTGCTGACCCGCCCCGACGCGCCGGCCGGCCGCGGCCGCGTCCTGACGCCCAGCCCGGTGGCGTTGGTGGCCGGTGAGGTGGGCGTCGAGCTCCTCAGGCCGGTCCGCCCGAGTGAACCGGAGTTCCTCGCCCGGCTGGCCCAGATCGCGCCGGACTGCGCAGCGGTGGTCGCCTACGGCGGCCTGATCCCGCGCGCGGCGCTCGACGTGCCGAAGCACGGATGGGTCAACCTGCATTTTTCGCTGCTGCCCGCCTGGCGCGGTGCCGCACCGGTGCAGCACGCTGTGCTCGCCGGTGACGAGGTCACCGGCGCCAGCACGTTCCGCCTCGAGGAGGGTCTGGACACCGGTCCGGTGTACGGCTGTGTGACCGAGACGATCCGGCCCGGCGACACCAGCGGTCACCTGCTCGACCGGCTGGCCGGCTCAGGAGCCCGCCTGCTCGTGGCGACCCTGGACGGCATCGAGGACGGTGCCCTGGTGGCCACGCCGCAGCCGAACCGCGGTGTGTCCTCGGCGCCGAAGCTGACGGTCGCCGACGCCGAGGTCCACTGGAGCGCGCCAGCACTCCGCGTCGACCGGCTGATCCGGGCCTGCACGCCGGCGCCCGGCGCATGGACGACGCTGCGGGGCGGCAGGCTGAAGCTGGGCCCGGTCCGCCTCGATCCTGCGACGTCGGACCTGGCTCCCGGTGCGATCCGGATCGACCGCGACGCGGTGCGGGTCGGCACCGGCAGCCATGCCGTACGCCTGGGTGAGGTGCAACCGCAGGGACGAACGGCGATGCCGGCCCCCGCCTGGGCGCGCGGTGTCCGGCTCGAGCCCGGCGAGCGGCTGGGCCGGTGAGCGGTCGTCGGCAGATGCGGGCCGACCCCGCCCGGAATGCGGCGTTCGACGTCCTACGCACGGTCGCCGAACGGGACTCCTATGCGAACCTGGTCCTTCCGGGGTTGTTGCGGGAGCGCGGGATCACCGGCCGCGACGCCGCCCTTGCGACGGAGCTCACCTACGGAACGCTGCGTGGCCAGGGAACCTACGACGCCGTGCTGGGCGTGTGCCTGGACCGCCCGCCCGAGGCCCTCGACCCCCCGGTGCTCGACGTGCTGCGGCTCGGTGCCCACCAGGTCCTGGCCACCAGGATCCCGCCCCACGCCGCGGTGGACACGACCGTGGGGCTGGCCCGGGCCAGGGTCGGCGAGGGTCCGGCCAAGCTGGTCAACGCGGTCATGCGCCGGCTCACGAGCCTTGACCTGCCGGGATGGATCGACCAGATGGCTCCTGGAGAGGCCACGGATCCGATCACTCGGCTGGCTCTCCGGCACGCTCACCCGCCGTGGGTGGCGAGGGCGTTCCTCGACTCTCTCGACGGCGACCGCACGGAACTGGAGGCGGCGCTGGCGGCGGACAACGAACGGCCGCAGGTGATGCTCGTCGCCCGCCCGGGCCGGGCCGACGTGGCCGAACTGGTGGCTGCCGGGGCCCGACCCGCGCGCTGGTCACGCTACGGCGCCGTGCTCGCCGAGGGTGATCCCGCGGGCGTTCCGGCGGTGCGCGAGCGGCGTGCAGGCATCCAGGACGAGGGCAGCCAGCTGGTCGCCCTTGCGCTGGCCGCCGCGCCGATGCAGGGCCCGGACCGCCGCTGGCTGGATCTGTGCGCCGGCCCGGGCGGAAAGGCCGCCCTGCTGGCCGGCCTGGCCACCGCTCGCGGTGCCACCCTGCTGGCCGTCGAGCGTCAGCCACACCGGGCCCGGATGGTGGAGAACGCGCTTCGCGGCGACCCGGGAGGCCACCGCGTGGTCGTGGCCGACGGCACGCAGCCGCTCGCCGGGGAGGAGTCCTTCGACCGGGTGCTCCTGGACGCTCCGTGTACGGGCCTCGGAGCGCTCCGGCGGCGCCCGGAGGCACGGTGGCGACGCCGGCCGGCCGACATCCCTGGCCTGCGGTCGCTGCAGGTGGCATTGCTGCGGTCCGGACTCGCCGCGGTCCGTCCTGGCGGCGTCGTGGCGTACGTCACCTGTTCGCCGCACCTGGCGGAGACGGTCACCGTGGTATCCGACGTGCTGCAGGACCGGGCCGACGTCGAGCGGGTCGATGCGCGGCCGCTGTTGCCCGGCGTGCCCGGGTTGGGAGAGGGTCCGGACGTTCAGCTCTGGCCGCACCGGCAGGGAACCGACGCGATGTACCTCGCGCTGCTGCGCCGCCGGTAGCCTGCCGTCCCGTGGCCGTGCAGATCGCACCGAGCATCCTGTCCGCCGACTACGCCAACCTCGAGGCCGAGATCACCCGCATTCACGGCGCGGACTGGGTGCACGTCGACGTCATGGACAACCATTTCGTGCCCAACCTGACCATCGGCCTGCCCGTCGTCGAGGCGCTCCTCCACCGGACGGAGCTGCCGCTGGACTGTCATCTGATGATCGAGCAGCCCGACCGGTGGGCGCCGGCCTACGCCGAGGCTGGTGTCGACAGCGTCACCTTCCACATCGAGGCGGCGACGGCACCGGTCCGGTTGGCGCGTGAGCTGCGGCGGCTGGGCGCCCGCTCCGGGGTCGCCCTGCGGCCGGCGACGCCGGTCGAACCGCTCGAAGACCTGTTGCCCGAGATCGACATGCTGCTGGTGATGACGGTAGAACCAGGATTCGGCGGCCAGGACTTCCTCGACATGTGTCTGCCCAAGATCCGCCGAGCCCGCCAGCTGGTGTCGAAGTCCGGCCTCGACGTCTGGATCCAGGTCGACGGCGGGGTGTCGGCAGAGACGATCGGGCGGTGTGCCGAGGCCGGCGCGGACGTGTTCGTCGCCGGCTCGGCCGTCTACGAAGCAGAGAACGCCGCGGCGGCGATCGACGAACTGCGCACCCTGGCCGCGACGACCGGGTAGCCGATCGGGAACGGTCCGTTCCGGCGCGGGATACACTCCCGGCAGAACGATGCGTGCTCCGGGGTCGGTGAAACTCCGAACCGGCGGTGACAGTCCGCGACCCGGTCGTGGTCCTGTTCGCAGGACCCGACCGGCTGACCCGGTGGAACTCCGGGACCGACGGTGAAAGTCCGGATGGGAGGCAGCACGCGCGGGCGGCCGCCGCGGCCGGAGGTACGAACCGTACGCGGTGCCCGGACCGCCCGCCGCGCGGCACCTCGCGCCGTCCCCGGTCTCGCCCGGCAGCGAGGTGGAGGTCCGGGATGGCGAGCCCCGCAGAGGTCGCGGCGATGCGCCGCGCCCTCGATCTGGCCCTCAGCCCCGGCGTCCCCCTCGGACCCAACCCGCGGGTCGGGTGCGTCCTGCTCGACCCGACCGGAGGAACCGTCGCGGAGGGATACCACCGCGGCGCCGGCGGCCGCCACGCCGAGGTCGACGCACTGCTCGCCGCCGGCGAGCGGGCGTGCGGCGCCACTGCCGTCGTCACGCTGGAGCCGTGCAACCACCTCGGCCGGACCGGGCCGTGTGCCGAGGCGTTGATCGCCGCAGGTGTCGTCCGGGTGGTGTTCGGCCAGCCGGACACGAATCCGGTCGCCCGCGGCGGCGCCGAGGCCTTCCGGGCCGCGGGCGTCGAGGTCGAGGGTGGCGTCCTCGCCGACGAGGCACGGGCGGTCAACCCGATCTGGACGTTCGCCGTGGAACGCGGCCGCCCGTTCGTCACGTGGAAGTTCGCGGCGACACTCGACGGGCGCAGCGCGGCGGCGGACGGGACCAGCCGGTGGATCACCTCTCCCGACGCTCGCGCGGACGTCCACCGGCTGCGGGCGGAGTGCGACGTCGTCCTCGTCGGCACGGGGACGGTGCTGGCGGACGATCCGCGCCTGACGGCGCGTGCCGACGACGACTCTGCACTGCCGCGTGCCGTCCAACCGCTGCGCGCGGTGATGGGCCTGCGCCCGATCCCTGCCCACGCGGCCGTCCTCGACGACGCCGCAGAGACGGTCCGTCTCGCCACCCGTGACCCCGAGCAGGCACTCCGCGACCTGTTCACCCTCGACCGCCAGCACGTCTGGCTCGAGGGCGGACCGAGGCTGGCCGGGGCGTTCGTGCACGCCGGTGTGGTCGATCGGATGGTCGCCTACCTCGCGCCGGCACTGCTGGGCGCCGGTCCGGCCGCGCTGGCCGACGTCGGTGTCACAACTGTGAGCCGTGCCGTCCGGCTCGACATCGTCGACGTCACCCGGGTGGGCCCGGATCTGCGGATCACCGCCCGGCCGGAGAAGGGATGACCATGTTCACCGGAATCGTCGAAGAACTGGGCGAGGTCGTGGCGCTCACCCGGCACGCAGATTCGGCGCTGCTGACGCTGCGCGGGCCGACGGTGACCGCCGACGCCGTCCACGGCGCCTCCATCGCGGTCAACGGAGTGTGCCTGACCGTCGTGGACACCGTTGGCGGCGCGTTCACGGCCGACGTGATGCGCGAGACCCTGGACCGGTCCACCCTGGCCGACCTCGGCGTCGGTGCCGAGGTGAACCTCGAACGGGCGGTCCGCCCCACGGGGCGGCTCGGCGGGCACATCGTGCAGGGCCACGTCGACGGCGTCGGCACCGTCCTTGCCCGCAGGCCCGGGGATCGGTGGGAGGTCCTGCGGATCGGACTGGAGGCCGCACTGGCACGGTACGTGGTCGAGAAGGGCTCCGTGGCCGCCGACGGCGTGTCGCTCACGGTGAGCGCCGCCGGCGACGACTGGTTCGAGGTGTCCCTGATCCCCACCACGCTGTCGTCCACCACTCTGGGTCGCCGCACGTTGGGTGACCGGGTCAACCTGGAGGTTGATGTGATCGCGAAGTACGTAGAGCGTCTGCTGGTCGGGCAGGTGGCCTGATGGATCAGCTGCTGTGGCTCCTCGATGCCCGGCTGCACGTCCTCGGGTCGGAGATCCTCTGGCGCGAGATCGTCGGCAACGTGTTCGGGTTCGCGTCCGCCGTGGGCGGCATGCGACGCAAGGTGTGGGCCTGGCCGGTCGGCATCATCGGGAACATTCTGCTGTTCACCGTGTTCCTCGGCGGGGTCTTCGCCACTCCGCAGGACAAGAACCTCTACGGCCAGGCCGCACGTCAGCTGTTCTTCCTCTCGGTGAGCGTCTACGGATGGTGGCGCTGGCATCGCAATGCCGAGACCGGGCCGGCGGTGCGGCCGCGCTGGGCGAGCGGGGGCGAGCGGCTGCGGCTCGGCGCGCTGGCCGCTGCCGGGATCGCCGTCTGCTACGTCGTGCTCGACGCCCTGGACTCGTGGGGTCCGCTGGCCGACTCGTGGATCCTCGTGGGCAGCCTGCTGGCGACCTACAGCATGGCCCGCGGCTTCGTGGAGTTCTGGCTGGTGTGGATCGCCGTCGATCTCGTTGGCGTGCCGCTGCTGCTGCGTGCGGGCTTCTACCCCTCGGCGCTGCTCTACGGAGCGTACGGGGTCTTCTGCGTCGTCGGGTTCCTCGCGTGGCGGCGGGCCCAACGGGAGGAGCTGGTGCCGCCGGACCGGATCGAGGTGAGCACATGAGCACGGTCCGCCTCGATCCGGTCGAACGTGCGGTTGCCGACATCGCGGCCGGCCGGGCCGTGGTCGTCGTGGACGACGAGGACCGGGAGAACGAGGGCGACCTGGTCTTCGCGGCGGGCAAGGCCACACCGGAGCTGATGGGGTTCATGATCCGCTGGACCAGCGGGTTCGTGTGCGTCGGGGTCGAGGGAGCGACGCTGGACCGTCTGCACATACCGCTGATGACCCCGCACAACCGTGAGCGGATGCGGACGGCGTACACGGTGTCGATCGATGCGCGCGACGGCATCACGACCGGGATCTCGGCCGCCGATCGCTGTCACACGGTACGGGTCCTCGCCGACTCGGCGACCGAGTCCCACGAGCTGGTCCAGCCCGGCCACGTGCTGCCGCTCCGTTACCGCGACGGCGGGGTGCTGGCCCGGCCCGGCCACACCGAGGCGTCGGTCGATCTTGCCCGCCTGGCGGGCCTCACTCCGGCCGGTGTCCTGTGCGAGATCGTCAACGACGACGGGTCGATGATGCGGGCACCGCAGTTGCGCCGGTTCGCCGACGCCCACCGGCTCACCATGATCTCGATCGCCGATCTCATCCGGTTCCGTCGCCGCCGGGAGAGCCAGGTCGTCCGGCTGGCGCAGGCCCGCCTGCCGACGGCCCACGGGATCTTTCGCGCCCACGCCTACCGTGACTCGGTCACCGGCGCCGAACACGTCGCCCTCGTGCACGGCGACATCGCCGACGGTGCGCCGGTTCTGGCCCGCGTGCACTCGGAGTGTCTCACCGGAGAAACCTTCGGATCCCTGCGGTGCGACTGCGGGCCGCAGCTGCGCGCCGCCATGGCGGCGGTGACCGCCGAGCGCCGCGGCGTGATCGTCTACCTGCGCGGGCACGAGGGCCGAGGTATCGGGCTGGCGCACAAGCTGCGCGCGTACGAGTTGCAGGACGCCGGCCGCGACACCATCGACGCCAACCTCGACCTCGGGCTACCCGCCGACGCGCGCGACTACGGCACGGGCGCGCAGATCCTGGCCGATCTCGGCGTGCGGTCGCTGCGGCTGATGACCAACAACCCGGCCAAGCTGGCCGGGCTGGAGGGCTACGGCCTGCGGATCGTCGAACGCGTGCCGCTGCCGGTGCACCCGCATCCGGAGAACGTTCGGTACCTGCGTACCAAGCGCGACCGGATGGGTCACGCCCTTACGTACCTGGGCGACGGGCTCGAAGCGAGTCCGACGTGAGCGGCTCGGGCACGCCCACCCTGACTCTCGACGGCGCCGAGCAGCTACGGGTCGGCGTCGTCGCCGCCCGGTGGCATGAACGCGTGGTGACAGGACTGCTCGACGGTGCACTGCGCGCGCTGACCGAGGCCGGGGTCCACGATCCGCTCGTGTTGAGGGTGCCCGGATCGTTCGAGCTGCCGGTCGCGTGCGCGCGGCTGGCCCGGGCGCGCTACGACGCCCTGGTCGCGCTCGGGGTGGTGATCAGAGGCGGCACACCGCACTTCGAGTACGTGTGCCAGGCGGCCACCGAGGGCCTGGTCCGAGTCAGCGTCGAGACCGGCGTGCCGGTCGGTTTCGGCCTGCTGACCTGTGACGACGAGGAGCAGGCGCTCGACCGGGCGGGGCTGCCCGGCTCGCGCGAGGACAAGGGCTACGACGCCGCGCAGGCCGCTCTCGCGACGGTGCTCGCCCTGAGCAGCGCGTCCGCCTGAGATGGCGAACCGTAGGCTGCCGGTGTGAAGACCTTCGACGGCCTGTGGGCCGAGCTGTCCGCGAAGGTGGCTTCCGGCGCCACGGCGTCTCACACCGTCGAGGCCGTCGGTCACGGCGTCCACCATGTCGGCAAGAAGGTCGTGGAGGAGGCGGCGGAGGCGTGGATGGCGGCCGAGCACGAGGGCGCCGAGCGGGCAGCCGAGGAGATCGCCCAGCTGCTCTACCACGTGCAGGTGCTCATGCTCGCCCGCGGAATCGGGCTCGACGACGTCTACGCGAAGCTCTAGAAGGATCGAATCCATGTCCGAGGTCGAGACCGGCGGCCTGGCGACCACACCGGCGCCGAACGGCACGCTGCGGATCGCCGTCCCGAACAAGGGGCTGCTGGCCGAGCCGGCGGCCGCGATGCTCGCGGAGGCCGGCTACCGCCAGCGCGGTGACGGCGGGCGGGAGCTGGTACTCGTCGACGCCGACAACAACGCCGAGTTCTTCTTTCTCCGGCCGCGTGACATCGCCGTCTACGTCGGGTCCGGAACGCTCGAGGTGGGCATCACCGGGCGCGACCTGCTGCTCGACTCGGGCGCTGCCGCCGAGGAGTTGCTCCCCCTCGGTTTCGGCACGTCGACGTTCCGTTTCGCGGCGCGCCCCGGTACTGCCGCTTCCGTCGCGGACTTCGCCGGCATGAGGGTGGCGACGTCGTATCCCGGCCTGCTGGCGAAGTTCTTCGCCGACGAGGGCGTCGACGCCGAGGTGATCCGGCTCGACGGAGCGGTCGAGACGGCCGTCCAACTCGGCGTCGCCGACGTCGTGGCCGACGTCGTCTCGACCGGGACCACTCTGCGTCAGGCCGGCCTGGTGCTCGTCGGCGAGCCGATCATGACCTCCGAGGCCGTCCTGATCGCTCGTGCGAGTGCGGAGCCGCCGGCAGGCGTGCAGCAGTTGCTCCGCCGCCTGCAGGGTGTCCTGGTGGCCCGCCGGTACGTGCTCATGGACTACGACATCCGGGTCGAGCGCGTCGAAGAGGCGTGCGCGATCACGCCGGGGATCGAGTCGCCGACGGTCTCGCCGTTGCACCGCGAGGGCTGGGTCGCGGTCCGTGCCATGGTGCCTCGCAGCGACGCTCACAAGGTCATGGACGAGTTGTGGGAGATCGGGGCCCGGGCCATCTTCGTCACCGACATCCACGCTTGTCGCCTCTGACCCGGCGAGCGGGCGGCGATCTGCCGTGCGATGTGCTCGGCATCCCGGCCCATGCCCGGTAGGAACTCCGAGGACTTCGCGTACTGGAACGGCAGGCCCACGAAGTACAGTCCCGGCTCGCCGACGACGACACCGCGCTCATGCACCGGCTCGCGGTCGGCGCCGAATACCGGCAGGTCGATCCACCCGAAGTCGCGGCGGAATCCCGTGCACCAGATCACACTCGCCGCCTCGACGACCCGGCCGTCCTCCGTCACGGGAAGCCCGCCCAGTGCGCCCACGGTGCGTGGCAGCAGCTCGACGCCGGCGGCCTGGAGATCCTGCATCTTGACCCGGATGAGGGGCTCGCCGTGCGCGAGGTGATGCGCCGCCCGCCGACCCATCGGCGTGCGCATGGTCAGCACGTGGTGATTGACGAGGCGCACGATGGGGAAGACGAAGCGCGCCATGGCCGGACCGTGCTTGAACGGAACCTGACCGCTGGGATGGCCCGACAACACCGTGTCGTGGGAGTGCGAGACCTCGAGCGCAAGCTCCGTGCCGGAGTTACCCGCCCCGACGACGAGTACTGCTCCGTCGCCCAGCTGGGCCGGGTTCCGGTAGTCGCTCGAGTGCAGCTGGACGATCTCTCTGTTCAGCTCCTCGGCGAACTCGGGGACACGAGGCACCCGGTTGGCGCCGGTGGCCACGACCACGTGATCTGCCTCGAGCCGCTCGTCGCCGCACTCCACGACGTACCGGTCATCTCGACGGGATACGCCGGTCACCCCGACCCCGGTTCGGGTCGGCATCTCGAAGCGGATCGCGTAGGCCTGCAGGTAGTCGGCCACCTCGTCCTTGGTCGGGAAGGAGTTCGCGGCTGCCGAGATGGGCCAGCCCGGCAGGCGGGAGTACTTCGCCGGTGTGAACAGGCGCAGTGAGTCCCAGCGGGTCCGCCACGAGTCACCGATCCGCTGGTGCGCGTCAAGCACGACGAACGGCCGATTGCGCTGAGTCAGGTGGTATCCCACGGCCAGACCGGCCGCGCCACCACCGACTATCACTGTCTCCACGGTCTGTGATCTGTTCATGCGCTCGACGCTAGGCGCGGACCGGCGCGGCGGCTTCGGGCGAACCGCCCAAGGAGGGCAAGGGACGAGGATGGGTAGTTCTGCGCATCGTTCGCCGAGGGGTGTACAGCACGTACCAGAACAGCATCATGCCGGTGCTGACCAGGTAGAACGTGTGAAGTACCCACACCGGGCCGGCGGGCAGGTCGAAGACGTAGACCGAGTGGATCGCGTTGCCCACGTTCGCGAGCAGGATGTTGCCCAGGCTGTACGAGCTCAGGTCCTTGGTCCGAGCCGCCTTCACCAGCATGGGCAGCATGCTCGCGGCGAAGAGCGTGGTGGAGATCGCACCGGCGACGACGGGAAGGCTGAGGTCCATCGCCGCCTCCCGATCCCGTCGTCCGGAGCTGCACACCGCTTCGGTAAGGACGCTATGGGCAGGCGACTGCGGCCGCGTCGGGAGAAGAGTGCATCTTCTCCGCGTGCTCGATTGGGTATTTCTGCGCAGGGTGGCTAGACGAGGTCGTGCTGGTAGGCATACGCGGTGGCCGCCGACCTCGATGACAGTTCGAGCTTGGTGAAGATGTTGCTCAGGTGCCTGGCAACTGTCTTCTCGCTGAGGAAGAGGTCGCCGGCGATGGCCCGATTGGTCTTGCCGGCAGCCACCAGCCGGAGCACCTGCACCTCGCGCGCAGTCAGTCCGCCGGTGGCCGTAGCGACTGCTTTCCGGGAGAGCTCCTCGAGTCGGGCGATCTCGGGCTCGGCGCCGAGTTGCTGGAATGCCCAGCGCGCCGCGTCCAGCTCCATCAGCGCGGTGTCCTCGTCCCCGAGATCTCGGCAGGCACGTGCGATGTGCACCCGGGTCCGCGCAGCCTCGTACGGCGCCTCGAGGTCGTGCCACGCGGTCCACGCACGGCGGAGCAGACCCAGGGCGGCACGTGGCTCGCCTTCGGCCAGCAGGACGGCACCCTCGGCACGAGCGGCCGCAGCACGCAACGGCGGCGAGTCGAAGTCCGCGGCGATCTCGGACAGCTCGCCGGACGCAATCCTCGCAGCCTGGGGATCGCCGGTGGCGAGGAGAATGTCGACGTAGGCACCGAGCAGCTTCGACCGGCTCATGGGGTCTGGAGCCTCATCGACCGCGCGTCGGATCATCGCGGCCGCGGCATCGAGCTGCCCCTGGGCGAGCCGAAGCTGTGCCAGTCCCGGCTGCGGCTGGCGGCCATACCGGCTGGCCAGCCGGTATGGCTCCTCGGCCTCGGCGAACTCGCCACGAAGCCGGTGGAGCTCGGCCTGCTCGTAGTAAGCGGCGCCGATTGCCGGATGACCCGGCGACATCAGGAAGCGTTCGCACGCTCGTCTCGCTTCGTCGATCGCATCTGGCCATTCACCATGCAGGACCATGATCTGGGTGCGGTGCACCAGGCATTGCCCGCTGTACGGGACCAGTCCCTGCTGCGACTCGCACCAGTGGGTCAGCGCCGCCGTCCATTCCTGCGCCCGCCGCAGGTCGGATATCTCCTGACACGCCTCGATCACGCTGCAGTAGACGGTCCCGGCGACGACGGGCGACACCTCGCCGGAGGTCACCGCCACCATCACCTCGTCCAGAAGTGAAAGGCCTTCGACGATCTTGCCCAGATGGAGCAGCGTGCGCCCCTCGCCGTGCCGGGCGAAATTGATCAGATCCGGGTCACCGAACCTGTCCCCGATGGCGGCGGCCCGGGCGAACGTGGCATTACCGGCCTCGAACTCCCCGGCCATCGTGGCCTGGAACGCTGCCGCCGACAGCAGATAGCCCAGTTCCACGCAGTCGCGCTCCCCATCGTCGAGCAACCGGCGGGCGCGAGCCAACCAGCCACCCCCGCGCGCGAACTCGCCGCTGTTCATGAGGTTGAATCCCAGCCAGAACGCACACCGAGCCGCTCGTTCCTCGTCACCGAGGCTCACGAGGCCGTGATGGGCGCGCTCCAGCAGGTTCACACATTCGTCGTCCTTGCCGACCAGGTGAGCAGCCACGGCAAGGCGTTCGAGATCCGCGGGCTCCAGAGCCGTTTCCCGGTCCGCTTCCGACAAATGGGCATAGGCGTCTCCCCATCGATGCCGATCGATGGCGACCCGGCCCTGGTCGAGTGCATTGGCCGTGGTCATCGACCCTCCCCACCGCGCGGTCGCCAGCCGTCGCGCCGCCCGAGCATCTGGTCGGGAGCGCGGGCCGCCCGCAGCAACGTAGCGTAGGGCCATGGACCTTCCGCAGTCCCCGGCGGAGCTCGCCACCAGGCTCGACGGAGTCGATTACCTCGCCGACGACGGCCTGGCCACGGCCGCGTTCCTGGCACTGCGGATGGGACGTCCGCTGTTCGTCGAGGGTGAGGCCGGGGTCGGCAAGACGGCGCTTGCGCAGGGCCTGGCCGACGCCCTGAACGCACCGCTGATCCGGCTGCAGTGCTACGAGGGCCTCGATGCGGCGCAGGCACTCTACGACTGGGACTTCCCGCGACAGCTGCTGCACCTGCGGGCCGCCGAGGCGGTCGGCGTCGACGACGCCGAGCGGCTCGAGCACGAGCTGTACGACCGCCGGTTCCTGGTGGCCCGGCCGCTGTTGCAGGCCGTCGAGGCGAGCACGGCGCAACGGCCGGCCGTGCTGCTCGTGGACGAGGTCGATCGCGCCGACGACGAGTTCGAGGCCTTCCTGCTCGAGGTGCTGGGCGACTTCACCGTGTCGATCCCGGAGATCGGGACGATCCGTGCGGAGCATCCGCCGGTCGTCGTCGTGACGAGCAACCGCACCCGAGAGGTCCACGACGCGCTCAAGCGTCGCTGCCTCTACCACTGGCTGGACCACCCGGACTTCGAGCGCGAGGTGGCGGTGATCCGCCGCCGGATCCCCGGCGCCGACCAGCGGCTGGTGTCCGACGTCGCACGTGCGGCTCAGCGCCTGCGCCGGATGGACCTGGTCAAGCCGCCCGGGCTGGCGGAGTCGATCGACTGGGCTGCGGCACTCGCGACACTGGGCGCCACCGGACTCGACCGCGACCTGGCCGCCCGGACGCTGGGTGCGGCCGTGAAGTACCGCGAGGACCGCGACCGCGTGCTCGCGGCGGTCGGCGACGGCGGATTCACGTGAGCAGCGCGCTGCCGGCGCTGGTCGGATTCGCCCGGACCCTCCGCGCGGCCGGTGTCCCGGCCGGTCCGGCGCGGGTCCACGCGTGGGTGGAGGCGTTGGGCCACCTGGACGCCGACCGGACCGCCGACGTCTACTGGTCGGGCCGGCTGACCCTGTGCGCCGGACCGGAGGAGCTGGCCGCGTACGACTCCGCCTTCGCCGCCTACTTCGGCGATACGCCGGTGCGGCGGGAGCGGCGTCCGGTCGCGGCCCTGACGCTGTCCGTCGCCGTGCCCGCCGACGATGTGCCCACCGGGGAACCCGGCGAAGGGCCGGATGTGCCGACCGTGACCGCCACGGCGAGTCGGGCCGAGGTGTTGCGTCATCGCGACCTCGCGGAGCTGTCTGCGGCCGAGCGGGCGGAGATCAGCCGGCTGCTGGCAGCGCTGCGGCCGTCCGGTCCGGCCCGGCGGACCCGCCGGCGGCGGCGCGACCACCACGGCGAGCTCGACGTCGGCCGGACGGTCCGGGCCATGCTCCGCCGCGGGGGGGAGCCGGCCCGGCTGCACCACCGGTCCCGAACGAGCGCCCCGCGGCGGCTGGTACTGCTGGTCGACGTCAGCGGGTCGATGGCCGCCTATTCCGACGGGCTCCTGCGATTTGCGCACGCCGCGTGCCGGCGACGCCGGTCGACCGAGGTCTTCACCATGGGAACGCGGCTGACCAGGATCAGCCGCGAGCTGCACGCACTCGACGCCGACGCGGCCCTCATTTCGGCGAGCGCAGCCGTCCCCGACTGGAGCGGCGGCACCCGGCTGGGCGAGCAGCTCAAGGCCTTCCTGGACCGCTGGGGCCGGCGGGGGATCGCGCGGGGCGCCGTCGTGGTGGTGGCCAGCGATGGCTGGGAGCGAGGCGACGTCAGCCAGCTGGCCGAGCAGATGCGGCAGCTGCGGCGGCTCGCACACCAGGTGGTGTGGGTGAGCCCGCACGCGGGCAAGGACGGCTTCGCCCCCGAGACCGCCGGCCTGCGCGCGGTCCTGCCGTCGGTGGACGTGCTCGTGGCGGGGCACACCCTCGACACACTCGAGGACCTTGCCGAGCTGCTCTGCCGGGAGGATGCCCGTGCGTGACGTCCTGGATCGCCTCGTGCAGTGGTGGACCGCCGGCGAACGGGTCGCCGTCGGCACCGTCGTCCGAACGTGGAGCTCGGCGCCGCGGCCGCCCGGGGCGGCCATGCTGGTCGGGCCGGGTGGCGAGGCCGTCGGTAGCGTCTCCGGCGGCTGCGTGGAGGGCGCGGTCTACGAGGTCGCGGAACGTGTGCTGGGCGGAGCCGCCCCGAGCCTGGAGCACTACGGGGTCAGCGACGACGACGCCTTCGCCGTCGGCCTGACCTGCGGCGGCACGATCGAGGTGTTCGTCGAGGCGGTCGACCCGACGACGTTCTCCGGCCTCGCCGAGCTGGCCGAGGACATCGAGCGGCGGCGGCCCGTCGCAGTGGCGACGGTGGTGAGCGGGCCGGGCGACCTCGGCGCCCACCTGGTGGTACGACCCGATACCAGGCAGGGGTCGCTGGGATCGGATCGCCTCGACGACGCCGTCACCGACGACGCCCGCGGCATGCTTGACCAGGGAATGACGGGGATCCGGCGCTACGGCCCGCACGGCGAGCGGCGCGGTGACGAGCTGAGCATCTTCGTCCAGTCGTTCGCCCCGCCGCCACGGATGCTGGTCTTCGGCGCGATCGACTTCGCGGCCGCCGTGGCCAGGATCGGAGCGTTCCTGGGCTACCACGTGACCGTGTGCGACGCCCGCGGCGTGTTCGCCACCCGGGCCCGGTTCCCCGACGCCGACGATGTGGTCGTGCGGTGGCCACACGAGTACCTCGCCGAGACCGTGGTCGACGAGCGCACGGTCATCTGCGTACTCACGCACGACCCCAAGTTCGACGTCCCCCTCCTCGAGGTGGCGCTGCGGACGCCGGCGGCCTATGTCGGGGCGATGGGCTCGCGACGGACCCACGACGACCGGCTGGCGCGGCTTCGCGACCGAGGTCTGTCGGACAAGGAGCTGGCCCGGCTGGCGGCCCCGATCGGACTGGACATCGGCGCGCGGACGCCGGAGGAGACCGCGGTCTCCGTTGCCGCCGAGATCGTCTCCGCGCGGTGGGGCGGCAGCGGACGGCCGCTGTCGGAGACCGACGGATCGATCCACCGCGAGCACCCGGCGTGACCGTCGCCGCTGTGGTCCTCGCGGCCGGCGCGGGCCGGCGCTTCGGCGGCCCGAAGGCCGTGGCACTGCTCGCGGGCGAGCGGCTGGTGGACCGTGCCGTCCGGCTGGCGCGTGCGGGGGGCTGCGATCCCGTCGTCGTCGTCGCGGGAGCCGTCCCGCTCGACGTCGGGGGCGCCGAGGTCGTCGACAACCCGGACTGGGCCACGGGCATGGGCTCCTCGCTGCGCGTGGGGCTTGCGGCGCTGCCGGTGGCGGCGGAAGCGGCGGTGGTGCTACTGGTCGACACACCGTGGCTCGGACCCGACTCGATCCGGCGCCTGCTGGCCGCGCATGGCGCCGGCGCCCGGCTGGCGGTCGCGACCTATTCGGGCGAGCGCGGACATCCGGTGCTGCTCGGACGCGACCACTGGGCCCGCGTCGCCACGTCCGCGCACGGTGACAACGGGGCCCGCGCGTACCTCGCCGGCCGCCCGGACGAGGTCGTCGAGGTGGACTGCACGGGAACCGGTGTGCCGACCGACGTGGACCTGCCGACCGACCTGGTTGGTCTCGGACCCGGAGGGCGTCGCTAGCATCACTCGGCGTGGTCGAGCCCCTGGTCCTCGCACTGGTCGTGTTCGCCGGGGCCTATGGGGTCCTGGCGTTGGGTGCGGCGGTGGTGGGACGGAACCCGCGTGAGTACATCGTCATCGCGTCGGCGGGGCTCGAGATCCTGGTGGTGGTGCAGGTCCTGATCGCCGTCGTGAGGCTCATCGGCGGCGACCGGCCGGCGGAACTGGGCACGTTCATCGGATACCTGGTGGTGGCCGTGGTGCTGGTACCGATCGGCACGCTGTGGGCGCTGGCCGAGCGCTCCCGGTGGGCACCGGCCGTACTGGCCGTCGCCTGCTTCGCGTTGCTCGTGGTCGCCGTCCGGCTCGACGACCTGTGGAGCACGGTCGGTGGCTGACCCGCGGCCCACCTACAGCGGCCCGGGGCGGCTGCTGGTGGCCGTCTATGCGGTATTCGCGATCTCGGCCAGCGCGCGCGCCGGCGTGCAGATCGTCAACCACTTCGACGACGCGCCACTGGCGTACCTGCTCTCGGCGTTCGCCGCCGTCGTCTACATCGTCGCGACGGTGGCCCTGGCTCGATCCGGCCCGAGGGCCCGGCGGGTCGCCTACGTCGCGTGCACGGTCGAACTGGTCGGAGTTCTGCTCATCGGCACCGCGAGTGTGATCTGGCCCGATGCCTTCCCGGACGAGACAGTGTGGTCGGCCTACGGCCGCGGCTACGGATTCGTCCCGCTCGTCCTGCCGGTACTCGGGCTGTCGTGGCTGCGATGGTCAGGCGGTAGCGGGAAGCGGCGGCGCGGCCTGCGCGAGGGCGTCTAGAGCCAGCACGAAGCACTCGGTGGGCGGTGTGACCAGGCCGGCGCCCACCTGCCCGGTACCCGCCACCTTTCCGGCCATCCCGGTGTTGATCTGCGGGAGCACGCCGGTCTTGACCACGGCCGCGACGTCGATTCCGGTCGGTGCGCCGCGGAAGTCGAGGATCGGGAGTGCGAAGGCGGGGTTCTCACCGACGGTGATCTCGTACATCAGGCGGGTGGTCCGCAGCGCATCGGGAACCGTACCCCCGACGAAGCGGACGATCGCTGGGGCCGAGGCCATCACGAACCCGCCCAGGCCCATCGTCTCGGCGATCGCCGAGTCGCCGATGTCGGGATTGGCGTCCTCCGGCCCGTACGACCCGAGGAACAGCCCGTCGGGCACCAGGGCCGGCCCGGTGAACCACCGGTCGTCGAGACCCGAGACCTGGATGCCGAAGTCGGTCCCGTTGCGGGCCATCGTCGTCACGACACTGCTGCCGGGGATCCCGGCGGCGGCCGCAGTCTGGAGCTTGCCCGCCGGCATGACCAGGTTGAGGAAGAAGTGGTCGTTGCCGGCGACGAAGCGCACGACGTCCGCGAGGTGAGCGGGCTCCGCCGCTTCGACCAGGTCGGGCAGGAGATCGCGCAGGAACATCAGCGTGCCGGCGCGGTTGCGGTTGTGGCCCTCGTCGCCCATCTGGACCATCTGGGCGATGATCGCCTTGACGTCGAGCGGGCCGTGCCTGGCGATCGCGGCCCGGAGGGACGGGCCGAGCACGTCGGCCATCCAGCGCAACCGCTCGATGACATCGGGGGAGTAGGCGCCGTAGCGCAGGACCCGGCCCAGACCTTCGTTGAGCGAGCACCACGCGGTGCCGCCGTTCACGGCGTCGTGCAGTTCGAACACCCACATCGACGGCGACACGACCCCGGCCATCGGGCCGACCGCCCCGCGGTGGTGACACGGTTCCAGGTGCACGTCGCCGCCTCGCGCGAGCGCCGTCGTGGCCTGCTCGGCATCGGCGGCCAGGCCTTCCAGGAGCATGGCTCCGACCAGGGCACCGCGCAGTGGCCCTGACGCCCGCTCCCACCCGATCGGCGGGCCGGCGTGCAGGAACTGCCCGCGCCCGAGGCCGAGAGCCTCGCCGGCCGGACGGACGTCGACCAGCTCGGCCGAGGCGCTCAGCATGGCGGCAAGCGCGCGGTCGTTGGCAGCACCCCGGCGGGGATCGGCCATCACCCGAGTGAGGGCGTCGTCGGTGCCGGGCAGCGGAGGTCTCCAGTCGACCGGCGTGACGTCGACCGCCTGCGCGGCCAGCGCGTCTGCGAACAGGTCGACGCCGGCCGTGACCACACGCGGCTCCGCCGACAGGTCCACCACTCAGCCCCCCACCAGTTCGACGGCCGCCCGGGCGGCCGCGGCGTTGGACAGGTGGACCGATGCGCCCGCCGTCTGCAACGTCTCGGCCTGGTGGACCAGGCCCTGCGGGTCGGCCGCCGTCCCGACCAGCGACACCACCACGGCGAGATCGCGGCCGCCCGCAGCGGCGGTGCTCCTGGCCCGCTGGATCGCCGGGCCGAGCTCGGCGGCCGGATCGGGGTGCGCACCGTGGCCCAGGACGACGTCGATGAGCACGACGCCGCAGCGGGGGTCGGCGCCCTCCTCGACCAGACGCTGTACACGCAGACTGTTGTCGATCATCGGGTGCGGCCGCCCTCTGGTGAGACGGTCGTCCCCGAAGTCGATCATGAGGTGGCCGTCGGCGCGCAGGTCGTCGGGCAGGCGCCAGTCCGGCTCGAGCGGAATGTTGGACCGCACCGGTCCGAGCCGGGCGCAGGCGACGAGCATGGCCTCGTCGCAGAGGGTGCCGCCGGCGAACAGCCCACGCAGGGCGCCGGCGCGCGGACGGTGTGCCCGGAGTGCGGGCCAGGCCGCCGGCTCCGGCCAGGGTAGGCCGAGCTCCCGGACCACGCGCTCGACCGCGTCGGTGAGCGTCGGCTGATCCGGCCCGAGCAGTGCGAGGTCGACCGGCAGCCCGAGCCGCAACGCTTGTTGGCGGACCTCAGCGGCCACGTCCGCGGCAGGGGGTTTGGAGACGACGAGGACCCGCTCGGTCGCGGCATCGGCTGCCAGCAGGTCGAGCGCCGCAAGCGTCGACGCGGCCCCGACCGCCGCGGACAAGTCGCGCCCGCCCACGCCCAGGCAGTGGCTCACCCCCACGCCGGCGGCGTCGAGAAGGCACATGGCCTGCTGCGCGCCCGTGCCCGACGCCGCGACCACGCCCACCGGACCGGGGCGGACGATGTTGGCGAAGCCCAGCCCCACTCCCGCGACGACGGCCGTGCCGCAGTCCGGCCCCATGACCAGCCGACCGCGCCGGGCCGCGGCCCGCTTGAGGGCGATCTCGTGCGCGAGCGGCACGTTGTCGCTGAAGATCACGACGTCGAGTCCGGCGTCGAGTGCCTCGAAGGCATCGGCGGCCGCATGGATGCCGGGCGTCGAGATCAATGCCAGAGTCGCACCGGGCGAGGCGGCGCGGATGGTGCGCGGCGGCGACTCGCCCATTCCGTTCCCCGTCGGCGCGTGCCGCTCGGCCAGGATGACGTCGACCTGCCGGACGGCGGCGCTCAGTGCGCCGTCGTCGACCGCCTCGACCGCCACCAGCATGTCATTGGCGGACGCACCGCCGGGCGAGGAGAACCCCATCCCGGCGAGCAGTTCCAGGTTGAGGTCCGTGGCCATCGCGACGAGTGCCGAGACGACTCCGGGCTGTGCGCCGACGCGCTGACTGACCTGCATGAGGCTCACCGAGTCGCGGTACGCGCCGGGGCGGACCTGCAGGTGCCGGCTCACTCCCGTTCCCGGCGGGCCGTGGCGACGGCCAGGAGCACGCCGTGACCCAGTGCGGTCCCGGAGCTGTGGCCGACCATGACCAGGCGGCGCACCGCGGCTGCGACGTCACCGCGTCCGTCGAGGGCAGCGATGAGCCCGGCAAGCTCGGGCACACACTCGCCCCGGCTGGCGTGAACGAGCAGCGCAGCCGACACGTGCGTCGTCTGGGTGGCCGCCACCTGTCCGATGGCGCGCGCCAGCCGGTCGGCGCGAGGATCGCCGAGGGCCCGCAGGGTCACCAGCACGCCGCCGAGCAGGTCGTCGCCGGCCGGCGTGAGCCCGGAACCCCGTCCGACCAGAGCGGCGACCGCGCCCGGAACGCGCTGGCCGCACAGCCAGGCGGCCAGCAGCGGGACCGCTGCCGCGACGGTCGGCTCCAGCGGGTCGAGCAGCCGGCGCACACCGTGGGTGCGCGCGGCGACCTCGGGCCGCAGGTCGAGTCGCGGGCGAAGCGGACGCCACCAGCGGCCCACGCCGAGCCAGGTGTCGCCGAGCTCGACGCCGCCGTTGCCCACCAGGGCGCGGCCGACGTGGGTCGGCAGCGGTCCCGGCAGCACGAGCGACGGCGGCAGCCGTACCGCTTCCGGCGTACAGATGCAGACGAGCGGTACGCGCTCGTCGTCGGCCACCACGTGCACGGCGGAACCCAGCGTCCCCACCACCCGCGCGGCCCGGGCCGGACCCTCCAGCAGCGGGGCCAGGACCGTCGATGCCGCCGCGAGCCTGGTGATCGTCGCGGCGCGGGTCGGTGCAAGAGTGCGGACCGGCAACCGATCCTCCCGGTGAGGTTTCTCGGACGCTAACCGGCCAGGTACCGTCCCCGCATGGGGAATGTTGCCGATCCGCTCCCGCAGACTCACCAGGTATTGCCAGCGGAGCGTTCCGCTCACCTGGCGTCGGGGGTCACCGTCAGCGAGGTTCTCGGCATGTCCGCCATGACCGGTGCCCGGCTGCTCGCGGGCGCCTCGGGCCTCGAGCGCGTGGTGCAGCGCCTGAACGTCATGGAGGTACCCGACGTCCTGCCCTGGGTGAAGGCGCACGAGCTCCTACTCACGACCGGCTACCCGGTCCGGTCGACTCCCGACGGCGTGCCGGCGCTGTTGGAAGCGCTCGACGACCGCGGTCTGGCCGCCGTCGGCATCAAGCTCAACCGGTACCTCGACACCCTGCCCGACCGGGCGCTGTCCGTCGCGGACGATCGCGGCCTGCCGCTCATCCAGCTTCCGGACGAGGTGGGTTTCGACGACATCCTCAACCAGGTGCTCACCGAGGTGCTCAACCGCCAGGCCGCACTGCTCGAGCGCAGCGAGGAGGTGCACCGGGCCCTGGTGGCGGTCGTACTCGAAGGTGGCGGACTTCCCGAGCTGGTGTCCGAGATGGCCGAGGTCCTGGGGGCTCCGGTGCTGGTGACGACGGCGGACGGCCGGGTGCTGGCCGAGGGCGGCGAGAGCGGGGAGCTCGCGGCGCTGCGGACGACCTCGTGCTTCGATCCGTCGGGGCGCTTCCGGACCGAACGCGAACCGCGCGGTGTCCACCGGCACGACTCCACCGGCTGGCACGCGGTCGTTCCGGTCATCGCGGGGAAGTTCGACCACGGGCGGATCGCCACTTTCTCGCGTGATCGGCCGCTGGACGAGCGCGACCTGCACGTTCTCGAACGCGCTGCCACCGTCGCCGCGCTGGCCGTGACCAAGCAGCTGGCGATCCGCGCCGTCGAAGGCAAGTACCGCGGCGACTTCCTGCGTGACGTGCTCTCCGGTCGCGCGGGAGGCCGCGACCGGGTCGTGGCGCACTGTCAGTCGTTGGGGTGGGACGTCGACCGAGCGCTGGTGGTCGTCGTGGCCGAGCTGGACCCGTCCGAGGCACTGTCGCAGCGGCCGGGCCCCGAGCTGCGCCCGGTCCAGGAGCGGTTCGCCGCGGCCTGGGAGGGAGCGGTGCGGGTGCGTGACGCGGCGGCCCCGGTGGTCGGCTTCACCCAGGAGGTCGTCGCGCTGCCGGGTGTGCCGCCCGGCGGCGACCCGGACCGGATCGTTCGCGACGTGGTGCGAGAGGTCTCCGGCGACGGCGGAGGGGGCCGGCGGTCGTTCGCCACCGGCGTGAGTCGGGTCGTCGACGACCCCGAGCAGATCCCGGTGGCCTACGAGCAGGCGCGGCGGGCGGTGCATGTCGGCCGCCAACTCCACGGCAGCGGTGCGGTGGCCCATTTCGACGCGCTGGGAGCGTTCCGGCTGCTCAGCCTCGTACGCGATCCGGCCGAGCTGCGCGGGTTCGTCGGCGAGACGCTCGGCGAGCTGGCCGCAGCCGACGACCCGGACGCCGCCGACCTGCGCCGCACGCTGCAGGTGCTGCTCGACACGAACCTCAACGTCGCCGAGGCCGCCCGTCGGCTGTTCGTGCACTACAACACACTGCGCTATCGGATCGGCAAGCTGGAGCGAATGCTCGGTCCCTTCGCGAGTGACCCGGAACTGCGGCTGGACCTCGCCCTGGCCCTCAAGGTCCTTCAGATGCGCGGCATCTGACTCACGTCACCGGCGCCGAACCGATTGCCCCAGGTCTGCGACCGCTTCGTCAGATGTTGCCGATGCTGCCCCTGCAAGGCACCCCTAAGTTGCCGCCAGACTGATCAGCATTTGCGTCGCTCTCCCGAAGGGGCCCTGCATGGCGTTCGACTGGAAGGTCGTCCACGGCGGGAAGACCCCGCCACCCGGTGAGGTCGTCCGCCCCGACGAGCGGCTGTCGTGGGGCCGCACGGTCGGGCTCGGCGCCCAGCACGTCGTCGCCATGTTCGGCGCGACGTTCGTCTTCCCGATCGTGATGGGGCTGAACCCGCAGCTCGCGATCATGATGAGCGGCATCGCGACCATCGTGTTCCTGCTCATCGTCCAGGGCAAGGTCCCCAGTTACCTCGGCACGTCGGCCTCGTTCGTCGGCGGCGTGGTCGCCATCCGGGCTCAGGGCGGAGACAGCTCCGACGTGACCGGCGCGATCTTCATCGCCGCTCTCGTGCTGATCGCCGTGGGCGTGGCGATCCACTTCGCCGGCTCCCATGTCCTGCACGCCGTTCTGCCACCGGTGGTGACCGGCGCCGTCGTCATGCTGATCGGGTTCAACCTGGCGCCGGTGGTCGCGGACATCTACTGGCCGCAGGACCAGTGGATCGCGCTCATCGTCATGGTTGCGGTGATCGCGATGGCGGTCGGCTTGCGCGGGTTCATGGGCCGCATCGCGATCTTCCTGGGCCTGATCCTGGGCTACGTGCTGTCCTGGTTGTTCGACCTGATCTTCGGGCAGATCACCTCTCCGGATGGCACCGGCGAGGTCACGACGCACGACCGGGTCAACTTCGACGCCGTCAGCGCCGCCGACTGGTTCGGGTTCCCGCCGGAGACGATGACCGGCCCTGACGGTGCCGAGATCGCCGGCTGGCACCTGCCGAGCTTCTCGCTGACGTTCACCTTGCTCGTCCTGCCCGCCGTCATCGCGCTGATCGCCGAGAACACCGGCCACGTCAAAGCGGTGGCCGAGATGGTCGAGCGCGACCTCGACCCGGTGATGGGTCGGGCGATCGCCGCCGACGGCGTGGGTACGGCCATCGCCACCTCCGTCGGCGGTTCGCCGACCACGACCTACGCCGAGAACATCGGCGTCATGGCCGCCACGCGGGTGTACTCGACCGCTGCCTACTACGTCGCTGCCCTGGTCGCGATTCTGTTCGGGCTGTCGCCGAAGTTCGGCGCGCTGGTCGCCGCAGTGCCCGGAGGCGTCCTCGGCGGCATCACCGTCGTGCTCTACGGCATGATCGGCATGCTCGGAGCGAAGATCTGGATCGAGAACCGGGTCAACTTCGCCAACCCGGTCAACCTCGTGCCGGTCGCGGCGGGCATCATCATCGCCATCGGCGACACGTCGCTGGAGATCACCGAGGACTTCGTGCTCTCCGGTATCGCGTTCGGCACGATTGTGGCGGTCGGCGCCTATCACTTCGCAAAGGCGATCGCGCCGCCGCACATGCGCGACGAGGGCGCGCTGATCCTGGTCGGCGGGCGCGACACCCAGGTCGTCGACGAGTTCGTCGAGGACACCACCCGCGCCGACGAGAGGATCGACGACGACCCCGACGAGAGGACGGACGACCGCTAGCGGGGGTGACGGACGCGGGGCCGTGCGCCGAGGGGCGGTACGGCCCCGTGGCGCGCCTCATCCCCCGGACTCGGGCCGCCGGGCCAGGCAAGGGAGGATGCGACTCGTGAAGCCGTCGCCGTTCGTCTACCACCGGCCGACGACGCTCGAGGAGTCACTGGAGGTCCTCGCGGAGGTCGGAGCCGACGGCAAGGTCCTGGCCGGTGGCCAGAGTCTGGTCCCGTTGATGTCCATGCGTCTGGCCACGCCGGCCCACCTGGTCGACATCAACCACGTCGACGGTCTGGACCGCATCGAGACCGACGACGGCGGTGTCCGCGTGGGTGCCACCTCGCGCCACGCCGCCGTGGAGCGCGACCCGGCCGCATTCGCCGCGGTGCCGCTGTTGCGGCAGGCACTCGTCCACGTCGCGCACCCCACCATCCGCAACCGCGGGACGACGGTGGGCAGCCTGGCGCACGCCGACCCGTCCGGTGAGATGACCGCGGTGCTGGCCATGCTGGGCGGGACCGTGACCCTGGCCAGCCGGGGAAACGAGCGAACCGTCGATGCCGCGGACTTCTTCCTCGGACCGCTGGAGTCTGCGGTGCGGCCGGACGAGGTGGCGGTGGAGGCGTTCTTCCCGGCACCCGAGGGCCGCACCGGTTCGGCCTGGGTCGAGGTCTCGCGCCGGCACGGCGACTACGCCGTGTGCGGCGTGGGTGCGCTGGTGTCCCTCGACGACGACCTGCACGTCACGGCGGCCGGCGTCGGCCTGATCTCCGTGGGCCCGACACCCGTGGTCGTCGACGTCACCGAGGCGCTGGCCGGCCAGGCCCACGACACCGCCGACGTCGTGGCCGCGGGCGCGCTGGTCCGCGCCGCCGTCGACCCCGAGGCGGACATTCACGCGACCGCGGAGTACCGGCGACACCTGGCGGGCACTCTGACCGAGCGAGCCCTGCAGGACGCGGCCAGCGCCGCCGCCGCACATGATGGACGCGGTGACGCATGACCGAGACGCACCACGTCACGCTGACCGTCAACGGTGTCCCGCGCGCCGCTCAGGTGCCGGCGCGGCGCTTGCTCTCCGATTTCCTCCGGCACGACCTCGGCCTGACCGGCACTCACGTCGGTTGTGAGCACGGGGTCTGCGGTGCCTGCACCGTACTGATCGACGGGCGACCGGTCCGCTCTTGTCTGCTGTTCGCCGTGAGCGTCGACGGCGCGTCGGTCACGACGGTCGAAGGCTGCTGCGAGCCCGACGGCTCGCTCGGGCCGGTCCAGCAGGCGTTCTGGGACTGTCACGGCCTGCAGTGCGGCTTCTGCACCCCCGGCTTCGTCACCACGATCACCGCGTTCCTGGAGGAGAACCCGGAGCCGACCGAGAGCGATGCCCGCGAGGCGATCGCGGGAAACCTCTGTCGCTGCACCGGCTACCAGAACATCGTCACCTCCGTCCTGCGGGCGGCCGACCTCCGCCGCGGCGTACGGGCATGAGCACGCGCACGATGGGTGAGCCGGTCGCCCGCCGGGAGGACCCGCGGCTGCTGTCCGGCCAGGGCCGCTATCTCGACGACCTCGGCCGCGATGCGCTCGCGGTCGCGTTCGTCCGCAGCCCTCACGCGCATGCGAAGGTCGTCGACATCGACGTCGCCGGTGCCCTCGACATCGACGGCCTGGCGGCCATCTACACCTACGACGACCTGACCGGCCCGCTGGCCGAGCCCTTGCCGGTGCTGATCCCGCACCCGACGCTGACGCACGGCCGAACCCCCTACGCCCTGGCCAGGGACGAGGTGAACCACGTCGGCGAGGCCGTGGTCATGGTCGTGGCCGCGGACCGGTACCTGGCCGAGGATGCCTGCGACCGCATCCGGGTGGACTACGACGTCCTTCCGCCGGTCGTGGGCATCGACGCCGCCCGGGCGGCGTCCCGGCTGGTCCACGACGACGTGCCGGGCAACGTCGCGGCCACGATGGTCCAGCAGAACGGTGACGCCGCCGCGGCGATCGAGGCTGCGCCGCACGTGCGCGAGTTCGACTTCGCCGTCGAGCGCAGCGCCTCGACGCCGCTCGAGGGCAGGGGCGTCTATGCGCGGTGGGACGGCGCGGACGCCAGCCTGCGGGTCTACTCCTCGACCCAGGCATCCACCAGCGTCCGGGCGGCGCTGGCGGCCAAGCTCGGCCTGCCGCCGAACCGCGTGGAGGTCGTCGCGCCCGACGTCGGCGGCGGATTTGGTGTCAAGATCGTCCACCCGTGGCCGGAGGAGGTCCTGGTGTCGTGGGCGGCGATCACGCTCGACCGCGAGGTGAAGTGGGTCGAGGATCGCCGTGAGCACTTCGTCGCCAGCGCCCACGAGCGCGGCCAGGTCCACCACGTGCGGGTCGGATTCGATGACGACGGCCGCCTGCATGGGCTCGAGGTCACGTTCTGGCACGACAACGGCGCTTACACTCCCTACGGGATCGTCGTGCCGATCGTCACAGCCACCCAGCTCCTGGGCCCGTACAAGCCGGGCGGTTACCGGGTGGAGTTCCAGAGCCTGTACACGAACACCGTGCAGGTCACGCCGTATCGCGGCGCCGGCAGACCGCAGGGTTGCTTCGTCATGGAGCGGATCATGGACGCGATGGCGGCCGAGCTCGGTCTGGACCGGGCCGACGTCCGGGAACGCAACTTCATCCAGCCCGACGAGATGCCCTACGACCACGGCCTGATCTTCCAGGACGGCCGCCCGTTGATCTACGACTCCGGCGACTACCCGGCCAGCTTGCAGAAGCTGAAGAAGCTGGTCGGCTGGGACGAGTTCGAGAGCTACCGGGCGCAGGCGCGCACCGAGGGCCGGCGGGTCGGCATCGGTCTCGCCTGCTACGTCGAGGGCACCGGGGTCGGTCCCTACGAGGGTGGATGGGTGAAGGTCGAGAACGACGGCAGCGTGGTCGTGGCCACCGGGCTCACCACCCAGGGTCAGGGGCACCAGACGGCGTTCGCGCAGGTCGCGGCCGACATCCTCGGAGTTCCGCTGGAGCGTGTCACCGTGGTCACCGGGGACACCCGTCGGTTCGCCTACGCCGTGGGAACCTTCGCGTCCCGCGCCCTGGTGATGAGCGGCAACGCGATCGCGGCGGCGGCCCGAACGGTCCGCCAGAAGGCCCTGCGAATCGCCGGCGAGACGCTCGAGGCGGATCCCCGTGACCTCGAGATCGTCGACGGCGTCGTGCAGGTCCGCGGCGTCCCGACGGCCTCGATCCCGCTGTCCACGGTGGCCGTGCTGTCGAACCCGCTGCGATACGCCTTCGACGCGGAGTCCGCGCGGGCCACGCAGTTCGCGATGCCGGCCGATCCGGACCAGCCGCCGGTCGCCGAAGGCGACGCGCCGGGGCTGGAGGCGACCGGCTTCTACTCCCCGCCGCGGGCGACGTTCGCCAACGGGATGCACGCGGCGGTGGTCGAGACGGACCCGGAGACCGCCGAGATCCGCGTCCTGCGGTACTGCGTCGTGCACGACTGCGGGACGCTGGTCAACCCGCGCATCGTCGAGGGCCAGGTGCACGGGGGGGTCGCCCAGGGCGTCGGGGGAGCACTGTACGAGCGAATGGCCTACGACGCCGACGGTCAGCTGCTCAACGCGTCGTTCATGGACTTCCTCATGCCCTACGCGACCGAGGTGCCGACGATCGAGACCGACCACCTCGAGACGCCGTCGCCGCTGAACCCGCTGGGTATCAAGGGTGCGGGGGAGGCCGGCGTGATCCCCGGCATGGCGGTGCTCGCGGCGGCGATCTCCGACGCGGAAGGGTTCCCGCTGACCCGGATGCCGATCTCACCCAGTGAGCTGTTCCACCTGCGCCACACGCACGAGGAGGGCACCAGCCGATGAAGGTCAACGGATCCGCCGTCCTGCACGCTCCGCGCGAGCGGGTGTGGACGGCGCTGCAGGATCCGGCCGTCCTGGTGCGGACGATCCCCGGGTGCCAGCAGCTCGAGCAGGTCGGACCGGACTCGTACCGGGCGACGGTCACGGCCGGGGTGGCGTCGATCAAGGGCACGTACTCCGGCGACGTGCGTCTCTCCGACCAGGCCGAGCCCGATTCGTTCTTGCTGCACGCCTCCGGTGCCGGCGCGCCGGGCACGGTCAGCGCCGACGTGCGGGTCACGCTGGCCCCCACTGGCGACGGCACCACCCGACTGGACTACGACGCCGACGCCGTCGTCGGCGGAGCCATCGGCGGAGTGGGACAGCGCATGCTCGCCGGGGTCGCGAGGAAGACCGCCGGCGAGTTCTTCGCTGCCGTCGACGACGTGCTCACCGGCCGCGCGGAACTGGCTCCCGCTGCGGTGCCGCCGGCCGCCGAGCCCGCCGCAGTGCCAGCGGTCGCAGCACCGGCGGTGTACACCGCGCCGCCGCGCCAGCGGCCGGCCGTTCCGGTCGGGGTGGTGCTGGGTGCCGTGGTGGTAGGAGCGCTGATCGCCCTGGCCGGCGTCCTGATCGGCCGACTGATCGCCTCATGACCGGTACGCGAGCAGCCGGGGCGGCAACCGGCGACGTGGCGCAGTGGTGAGGTTAAGGCTGCCTTAAGAGGCTCGGCCATCATCTGCGCGTGGACACATTCGTGCTGCGGCTCTTCCCCGTCGGGGGAGGGGAAGGGCCGATGCTGCGGGGGGTGGTGTCCCGGGTGGCCAGCGGGCACAGCGTGAACTTCCACTCTGTGGACGAGCTGGTCGCGTTCCTCGTCGATCCCCTTCGGGGGGAGGGGATCGACGAGGAACGCGCGCTGTGACCACCGGGGTGTCACAATCGTGAGGTTCCGGATCACTGAGCGGCCCGAAGAGGTTGCGTGTCCACCGACGCCTCGCATCCGCGGTCCGGCCATATCGGCCGGAGCCGCCTCGACGCGCGCCTGACGGCGGCCACCCACAACCGGCTCACCCTGGTCGTGGCCGGGGCGGGGTACGGCAAGACGACGCTGCTACGCAGCTGGCCGGCACCGCTGCCGGTGGCCTGGCACACGATCGGCCCCGCCGACCGGATGCCGGGCATCCTTGCCCGCCACATCGTCGACGCTCTGCGCCTGCACGTGCCCGATCTGTCCGCGGACCTGGTGGTGGCCGCGAGCCGGCTGCGCGGGCACGACGACGACGAGATCGGCCAGGCGGAGGCGTCTGCAGCGGCGCTGGCGGAGGCGCTCGAGGCCGCCCTGCGCCGGAGCACGGCACTGGTGCTCGACGATGTCCACGAGATCGGATCCGTCGCCGAGGTGTCCGGGTTCATCGCCGCGTTGAGCCGGCAGGTGCCCACGGCTTTGAACCTGATCCTGGCCGGCCGCGACCGGTTGCCGTTCCGGACTGCGCGGATGGTCGCCCACGGAGAAGCCGTGGAGCTGGGTGCCGCCGATCTCGCCTTCACCGTCGGTGAGACCGAGGAACTCGTCGCGGCGGCCCTGGTCGGCGGGCCCGACCGCGGACTCGCGCGTGCCGTCCACGAGCTCAGCGGCGGTTGGCCGGTGGCCACCCGCCTCGCCGTGGAGGCGGTCGCTCGCGTCCCTTCCGCCGAACGGGCTGCGATTCTCGACACGATGCGGGAGCCCAGTGGCGTGCTGCTCGAGTACATGGTCGACGAGGTGGTCGGCCAGGAGTCGGCCGACGTGCTGCACTTTCTCGAACGCTCCGAGCCGCTGCGGTGGATCGACGCCGGCCTTGCCCGGGCCGTCGGCGTCGGCGACGCCGACCGGGTGCTGGCCGCAGTGCGTCGTCGGGGCGTGTACGTCGAACCCGGGGCAAGCGCGTCCGGCCGGATCGAGCTGACCCCGCTGTCCCGCGCGTTCGTCCACGCCCACCGGCGACTCCGCACCGAGGAACGCAACGCCGTCATCGCGACGGCGGCCCGGTGGCTCGAGCAGACCGGTGACCATGCCGCAGCGCTCGGTTACTGGGTCGAACTGGCCGACGGCGAGGCGTGCCTGCGAATGCTCGGCACGCACGGCGAACAGCTTCTGGCCGACGGGAACGCGCAGGCGGTAGTGGGTGCAGCGGCGTTGGTCCCGAGCGACCGGCGCGACGCGACCTTCCACGTCATGGTCGGCGATGCCTGGCTCCTCCTCGGTGACTGGGACGAGGCGCTGCGCTGTTACAGCCTCGCGGCGCGCGATGCCGGACCGGTGCCGGCTAGGGTCGCCTGGCGAACCGGGCTGCTCTACTACCTGCGGGGCCGCCTCGACGACGCGGCGAAGGCGTACGAGGGCGGCGACACCGAGGATCCGGACCTGGCCGCCCGGTCGCTCCTGCTGGGGTGGTCGGCGAGCGTACGGTGGCTGCGCGGCGACCTGGAAGGGTGCCGGACCCACGCCACGCAGGCATTCGAGGCGGCCCGGGCCAGTGGCGACGACCGGGCGCTGGCCAACGCACACACCGTGCTGGCCATGGTCGCCGCACTCGATGGCGACCGGGGCGCCAACGACGCGCATTACCTGCGCGCGCTCGATCATGCGACGGCCGCTCGGGACGTGTTCCAGCTGATCCGGATCCACACCAACCGGGGCAGTCGCCAACTGGAGGAGGGCGACTCGGAGGGAGCACTGGTCGAGGTGGACCTCGCGCTCCGCCTCGCCGACCTCGCCGGCTTCGCCACCTTCCGCGGGCTCGCCCTGTCCAACCGCGGCCAGGCCCTGATGGGCATGGGCCGGCTGGACGAGGCACGCGCCGAGCTCGAGTCCGCCCGGGTCGTGTTCGAACGGCTCGGTTCCTCGATGGCGGCGTATCCCTACGGCTCGCTCGGCGACCTCCATCGGATTCGAGGCGAGCGGGTCGCCGCGCGGGCGGCGTACGAGAAGGCACTGGCGCTCGCCGAGCAGACCGGCGACACGCAGGGTCTGGTCCCCGCCCTGGCCGGCCTGGCTCGGCTGCTCGCCACGGAGGAACCACAGGCCGCCACGGAGCTGTCGGCACGGGCCCTGGCCTGCGGACCGTCCCTGGGTCGCGTGGGTGCCCTGCTGGCCGCTGCCGAGGTGGCCATGGCCGCCGGTGACCGCCCGACGGCGCTGGACCGCGCTGGGCAGGCCGTTCGGGAGGCGCAGGCGGTGCGGGACCGGGCCGGCGTCGCCGAGGCGCACGAGCTGCTGGGTGCCGCCGGACGCGATCGCGGGCTCGTACGGAGCGCGATCGAGCTCTGGCAGGAGCTCGGGGACCCGGTGGGAGCCGCCCGGGCCGGCGTGCTGCTCGCCGAACTCGAGAGTGGCTCGGCAGCAACCGGTCTGGCGGCACGAGCGGCCGAGGATGCGCAGGCCCTCGGGGCGCGGGAGGTGGCGACCAGGGCCCAGGCACTGCTCCGTGCGGCGGATCGCCCGGAGGTGACCGTGGTATGCCTCGGCCGGTTCCGGGTCGACCGCCCGTCCGGGCCGGTGCCCGTGGAGGCCTGGCAGTCACGCAAGGCCCGGAACCTGCTCAAGCTGCTCGTCTGCCGGCGCGGTCGGCCCATTCATCGCGAGCAGATCGCGGAGATCCTGTGGCCGGACGAGGCACCGGCCCGCACCGCCAACCGTCTGTCGGTCGCCTTGTCGACTGTCCGCACGATCCTCGATCCCGAGCATCGGCACCCTCCGGGCCACTGTCTGCGAACCGAGGGCGACGCGATCGCCCTCGCGAACGTGACGGTCGACGTCGAGGTGTTCCTCGAGGTTGCTGAGAAAGGGCTGGCGCTGGCTCGGTCCGGCCGGGTTCGCGAGGCCCGGCGTGAACTCGATGCGGCCGAACTGGCCTATGCGGGTGACCTGTTCGAGGACGACCTCTACGCCGAGTGGGCCGTCGACCTGCGGGAGAAGGCCCGGCTGACCTACCTCGGCGTTGCGCGTGCGCTGGCCGACCTGGCCCGCGACGACCACGAGGCGAAGGCTCGGTACCTGCTGCGCATCCTGGAGCGTGATCCCTACGACGAACGGGCCCATCTCGATCTGGTCGCTCTGCTGGCCCGGGACGGTCGGCACGGGGAGGCACGGCGGCGCTACCGCCTGTACAGCCGCCGCATGGACGAGATCGACGTCGAGGCGGCGGCCTATCCGGCAGCGCGCTGAGGCGTGCCCGAGGCGTCATGGATCGTGGCCGGCCGCCGAACGGACGCTAGGCGCTGACCGGTGCCTCGGCCAGGCGCGCCCGGAGCGGTTCGTCGGTGACCACCCACGGCGCGTCCGCGGGCGCGCCGGGATCGGCCCGCCATCGACGTCCCACCCGGTCGACCGCCACCGGGTAGACGGTCAGTGAGCCGTCGCCGGCTATGTGCAAGCGGACGAAGCTCTTGTGGTCGTCGATCCCGAGACCTGCGTACAGCTCGTTGACGTTCACCTGGAAGCGGCTGGCGATGGCCAGGTAGATCCCGACGATCCAGCAGTCGAGCACGGCGACGACCGGCGCGTACAGGGCGAACGCCAGCAGGATCGACCAGGGGTTCGGCAGCTGGGCGAGCGGGAGGCTCGACCACACGGCCGTACCGGCGACGCCGAGCGCCACGTGCGGAATTGCGTGCAGCAAGGCCGCCACCCAGTGGCGCGGTCGTCGCCGCTGCAGTGCCTGGACCACGGCGAACAGGATCGTCCCGGCGACGACGGCCGTGACGGCGATGACGATGGGCCCGTTGAGCAGGCGTCCGTGACCTGTCCGCATCGCGAACATCAGCAGCGTCTGCATGAGGCCGAGCAGCACCAGCAACCCGGGGTTCCGCGACGGCAGCCGGGTGAAGATGCTCCACCGCAGCCGCAGCGACTGGGCGGGCGTCGGGTACGTGCCGACCAGCGAGTACGGCTGAGGCTCGCTCGCGCGCCGGGTCAGCGTGGTAGGCGGGGGTACCGAGATCCGGTCGGGCAGGTGCGCCGTGCCGACGAGATACGCGCCGCCCCCACCGCAGGTCACGAGTTGGCGGCCGTAACCATCGGGCCCTGCCCCGGCGTAGCGGGCATAGTGGTGGGCGTCGCCGGTGAGCATGATCGGGACGTGAGCCCCCGTCGGTTCCACGACGGTCCGGACGAAGTAGTCGGTGCTGTCGTAGGCCTCCGGGTGCTGCTGCGAGATCACCCAGGTCGGCCGGGGCAGGCAGAGGATCACTCGGTCGCCGGGACGGAGGTCGGCCGCCGCGGCCTGGAAGTACCGCAGCTGTGGCTTGTCGATGTAGACGTCGAGCTGGGTGTCGACCGCGTACAGCCACCACCGGTGCGGCAGGGCCAGGGCGAAGTAGCTGCGCTGCTGGCGCGTCTGCCATCCGCCGACGCTGTCGCCTTGCGCGAACAGGCGAAGGAAGGCGGTGAGCCCGTCGTACCAGTCGTGGTTGCCCGGCAGGGCATACACGGTGGGCGTTTGCGCTGTCCGCACCGGCAGGGCGGCCCGGTACGGTCCCTTCCACCGGTTGCCGTACTCCTTTCCCGACGCCGTCGGGTACACCTGGTCGCCGCCGAGCACGAGCAGGTCGCCGCGCGGCAGCTCGAGCGCCCGGCCGTCGTGACCCTCGACCTCCAGCACCGGGCGGGCCAGCAGAGAGGCGATCGTGTACGTCGCGTCGAAGCCGTCGCCGACGTCGGCGGTGTAGTCGAGCCAGAGCTCGCTGGCGCCGGCGTGATCGAAGCGGTCCCCGCCGAGGACGGCCTGCATCTCTCTCTTGTCGAGGTAGGCGCCGAAGAGGTCGGAGAGCACCGTGCGGATTCCGGTCGCGAGCAGGAGTCCGGGATTTAGCCAGGGCACTGCCTTCTGCTGTGTGAAGCCGAGCTCGACAGGGGACATGTCGCGAGGTCTGTGCTCACGCATGGCAGGACCTTACGGTGGAGGTACGAGCGAGATCCGTAGCGGCACGAGGGGAGATCTCGGATGCGTGCGTTCACAGCCTCGGCTGTCCAGGTCAGGCCGTCCTACGAACGTCTGACGGCCGAGACGATCAAGGCCAACGTCGATCACGCGGTCGACTATGTCGAGCGTTGCGTCGACGCGACCGGCGCATCGTTGGTCGTGCTTCCGGAGACCGTCTCGACGGGTTTCACGCCGGGCTGCACCGCCGAGGAGCTGTGGAGCCTGCTCGGTGAGCGCAACGGCGCGACTGTCGCGCCGCTGGCCGAGGCCGCAGGTCGCCTGGGCATCCACCTGGTCTGGGGAACGTATTCCCGCGGCGACGAACCCGGAGTGGTTCACAACACGGCGATGCTCGCGGGCCCGTCGGGAACCGTCCTCGGCACCTACCGAAAGACGCATCCGTTCTGCACCGAGCTCCGCTCGCGGGGCGGATGGGCGACGCCCGGTGACGACGTGTGCGTGGTCGAGACCGATCTCGGCCGGATCGGGATGATGGTCTGCTTCGACGGCGACTTCCCCGAAGTGGCCCGGATCATGGCGCTGCAGGGGGCCGAGCTGATCGTCCGCCCGTCGGCGCTGCTTCGGTCGGCGGACATCTGGGAGTTGACCAACCGCGCTCGGGCGTACGACAACCACGTCTACGTAGTCGGGGCGAACGCGGTGGGTACCGACCCCGCGGGCGTGCTGTACTTCGGCAACTCGATGATCGTCACGCCCACCGCTGAGGTGCTGGCCCGCGGATCGACGCACGAGTCGTGGGTCAGCGCACGGCTCGACCCGGCCAAGGCGATGAGCGCGCTGACCCCGGGGTCCAGTGTCCGGCAGGGCTTCGACCATCTGGCCGAACGCAACCTGAACCTCCTACGACGGCATGCGGACACGCTGCTCGGCGAAGGCGCGACGTCCTTCCCGTACGAACCAGCCTGACTGCAGGCGGCACCGGCAGACGTACGTCGGTGACGTCGAAACCTGCCGCTGAGAGATGCTGCCGGCGATGGTGGCGTCGAGGTTCGGATAGTGATGAGGTCAGCGGTCGTAGGCGTGGCGGAACTGGACGCTCATCCGTGGTGCGGCGGAGCTCACCTTGGGGACGGCGTGGTCCCACGTCCGCTGGCACGAACCGCCCATGACCAGCAGGTCGCCAGGTCCGGGCCGGAAGCCGATCGATGTACCGCCGCCCTTGGGGCGCAGCTTGAACGGCCTGGGCGCTCCGAGCGAGAGCACCGCCACTGTCGCCTCCGGCAACTCGCGTGCGACGCGGTCGCCGTGCCACGCGACGCTGTCGTTGCCGTCGCGGTACAGGTTGGTGCCCACTTGTGAGAAGGCGACGCCGTAGCGCTCCCCGAGCGTTGCGGCCATGGTCCGCAGGAGCGGAAGCGGTGGATCCTCCTCGTCGAGACGCCAACGGTGCGTGAGCCGCGGCTCGGGAACCCGGCGCTCGTACATCCAGATGTCGCGTTGTTGCCATGGAGTGCTGGTGAGAAGGCGCCCGAACAGGTTGTCGGCGCCGGTGACCCAGCCCCGCACCTCGTCGACCCACGCGCCCTGGGCGAGCTCATGCCGGACCAGACCGGTGAAGCGCTCGTCGACCGCCGGCTCGCCGTCGCCGAGCAACGACGCCTGCCAGTCGAGCGGATACGACTCCTCGTACACGCGTTCGAGTCTACGACAGCTCCCGTGCCGCCGGTCAGAACGGTGGTGGGTCGGGGTCGGCGGGCGGGTCCTGGTCCGGGGGTGGGGGTCGGTCGAGGAGTCCGACGATGTCGGGGTCGACCTGGTAGGTGTGTCCGGTGGGTGCGATCCAGACGAACCTGCCGGGTTCGGGTTGTTCGAGTCGCCAGTGGTGGTGGGTTT
>DASUYL010000184.1:0-12541 GCA_036377395.1 Jiangellaceae bacterium | reverse complement strand
GAGGGAGAAGTTCCGCGCTCTCCGACCCCAGGGTCTCGCGCTGGCGGTCCAGGAACCCGTCGAGAACATGCTGGACGCGCGGGCGCAGGCTGCGGACGGGATCGTCGACGGCGGCCTGCACGCTGCCGAACCCTACGCGCGCCCTGCCGGCGACATCGGCGACGGGTCGCCCACGCGCCGGCGCACCCGTAGCCTGGTCTGGTGACCCTGGGACTGCCGTCGACGATGCCGGGTGGTGCGACCACCATCCGCGAACTGATCGGGTTCGGCAGCCGCTCGTTCTCCTTCGAGTTCTTCCCGCCGAAGACCGACCACGGCGAGACCCTGCTCTGGCAGGCGATCCGCGAGCTGGAGTCCCTGGCGCCGACATTCGTATCGGTCACGTACGGGGCCGGTGGAAGCACACGGGACCGCACCGTGCGGGTAGTGGGCCGGATCAGCGCAGAGACGACGCTGACCGCCGTCGGGCACCTGACCTGCGTGGGCTCGTCGCGTGCTGAGCTGCGGGGTGTCGTGGGCGCTTATGCGGATGCCGGGATCCGTAACATCCTCGCCCTGCGCGGCGATCCGCCGGGCGGTCCGGGCGACGAGTGGCGCGCACATCCGGACGGCCTCGATCACGCTGACGAGCTCGTCCGCCTCGTGCGCCAGCTCGGCGACTTCTGCGTCGGCGTCGCGGCCTTCCCCGACCGGCATCCGGAGTCGCCGTCGCTCGACCACGACGCGCGGATACTCGCCGCCAAGGCGGCAGCGGGCGCCGACTTCGCGGTGACCCAGTTCTTCTTCGGCGCCGACGACTACTTCGACATGGTCCAGCGTGCCGAGGCCTACGGCTGCACGATCCCGGTGGTGCCCGGCATCATGCCGGTCACCGACGTCCGGCAGATCGAACGCTTCGCCCTGCTGTCCGGCGCCAGCCTGCCGGCGCCGTTGGTGCGTCGCCTGCGGGCCGTCGAGGACGATCCCGAGGCGGTCCGCCGGGTCGGGGTGGAAGTCGCGACGGCGTTGTGCGAGGAGCTGCTCGCCGGGGGAGCGCCGGGCCTGCACTTCTACACGCTCAACCGGTCCACGGCCACCCGCGAGATCTACCGAGCCCTCGGCCTGCCGGGACGCGACCGCGGCGACACGGAACCGGTCGGTGCCGGGACGGGCCGTTCGAGCAGCGCGCACGGGCCGGATGGGGCATAGTCGCCGGCGTGACGGACAGAGCCGACTTCGCCGGAGTGACGATCACCGGCACCGGACGGGCGGGAGCCCCACCCGACGTCGTTCGCATCGACCTGGCGGCCGAGTCGAGCGCGGTCGCGGTCCACGCCGCCCTGGCCGCCGCGACGGCCGGGCTGGCGAGTATGCGCGAGGCGCTGACGTCAGCCGGAATCCAGGACACCGACGTGCGCACGACGGACACCTCGGTTCACGTCGATCACGGGCCGGGCGGCCGCCCGCAGGGCTACGTCGCACGGCTGGGCCTGTCGGCGACGGTCCGCGACGTTGCCGCGGCCGGCACCGTCGTGCAGGACGTGCTCGCCCGGGGTGGTGAGACGGCCCGGCTGTCCGGCCTGAGCTTCTCCCACTCCGACCCGTCCGGCCTGCTGGCCATCGCCCGCGAAGCGGCCTTTGCCGACGCCAGGGTCAAGGCCGAGACGTACGCGTCGCTCAGCGGGCGCACCCTCGGCGAGGTGTCCGCCGTCGAGGAGACCGGCGGCGGCGCGGTCCCGCTGCCGCGCGGTATGGCCATCGCCGCATCGGCGGCCGACTTCGCGGTCGAAGGTGGGCTGCAGGAGGTCACCGTGTCGGTGGTCGTCCGCTGGTCGTGGGCCTGAGCCTCAGGCTCGCCCCACCCGGTCGGCCACGGCGGCGGCCGAGAGTCCCACGAAGGCAAGCCCGCCTCCGGGCGGGGCCGACCCGCCCACCAGGAACAGCCCACCCACGGACGAGCGGTTGGCAGGCCGGCTCCGCAGCGGCCGCAGGTCGGCAAGACTCGGGCCGGTGGTTGCTCCGCCGGGCGCGCGGGTCTCACGTTCGAGGTCGTGCGGAGTCCGCACGACCCGCCAGAGAACCCGCTGCCGCACTTCCGTCCCGCGCGCGGCGAGGACGGCCAGCACCCGGTCCGCATACCGCTCGGCCAGGCCGTCGGTCGTCCAGTCGAGGGTGCCCGGGTCGGTGCCCGGCGAACCGGTCCCGTGGCGAGGAGCCCTGACGTGCACCGTCCACGCCTCGGTCTCGGCGGACGGCCGCATCGCGGGGTCGTCCGGAGCGGAAACGTGGATCGTCGGCTCGTCGGCGGGCCGGGCGTCGCGCCCGAACACGGCCTCCAGCTCGGCGTCGTCGTCGGCGGGGAACAGGATCGTCCGGTGCCGAAGCGACGGGGTACGTCCTCGCAGCGCCAGCAAGACCGTGAACACGGAGGGCGGCAGGGCCGGCGCGGATCGACGGCCGTCCGTGCGCGCGGCCGAAGGGTCCAGAAGTGCCGAATGGACCTGAGCAGACTGCACGTCGGCGACCACCACATCAGCGGGTACGCCCTCGCCGCCGGCCAGACGTACCCCTGCGGCCCGGCCGTCGGTGACGAGCACCTGCACGACGTCGGCCGACGTCCGCAGGCGTGCACCGCGGGCGACGGCGCGATCCGCCACGGCCTCGGCAAGGCGGCGCATCCCGCCGGGCACGTACCAGGTTCCGAAGGTGTGCTCGACATAGGGGACCGCCAGGAAGATCGCCGGCGCTCGCCGCGGGTCGAGTCCGGCGTGGAGAGCCTTCCCCTCGAGCAGGTCCCGCAGCCGGGCGTCGTGCAGGGAACGGGCAGCGGCCGCTCGCAGGGACCGGCCGGCACCGGGTTTCCGGAGGCGGCCGGGCCCTGTCGTAAGCCGGCGGAGCCCGTGCGCCGGGTTCGCCTCGACGTGGGACCGGCGCACGGCGCGCCATATCCGCTCGCCGTGCCGCAGCATTGCATCCCACTCGGCAGCCGACTCCGGCCCGAACACCGCCCGCAACTCCTGCAGCGTGCGCGCCCGGCTGGCGTTGGGTAGGTCGAGCTCCACTCCGTCGGCGAACCGGACGTGCCAGGCGGGCTCCACAGGTGTCAGGTCGAGCTCACGTTCCAGCGGCCGACCCGTCGTGCGGAACAGGTCCCGGTACACCGCCGGGAGCGTAAGCGTCGTCGGGCCGGTGTCGAACGAGAACCCGTCCCGTGAATAGACGCCCACCTGCCCGCCGACGGAGGCGGCCTGCTCCAGCACGGTGACCGCATGACCGAGGTCCGCCAGCCGAGCGGCGGCGGCCAGGCCGCCGATGCCCGCGCCGACGACGACAACCCGGGTCATCGGTGCGCTTCCGTGGTCGAGGTCTGCCGGCGCCGACCTTTCACCGGATCAGTCACTGACGGCGGAGAAGTACCTGTCGCGCAACCGGTGCCAGCCACGGCGGACGCGTCTGAGCAGCCAGATGGCCAGCCCGAGGCTGGCCGCCAGCAGGACCAGGGCGATACCCGCGGCCAACCAGGGGTACTCGGTGGCGAGCAGGAGGACGCCGACCAGCGAGATGTCCTCGGCGGCGCTGACCGCGACGTTCGACGCCGGCTCGGGCGAGGTGTTGACCGCCAGCCTGACTCCTGCCTTGCCCGCGTGGGAGAGCAGGGCCAGGCCGCCGGACAGGCTGGCGGTGAGCGCCTGTTCGAGTGTCGACGCGTCACCGGCGATGAGCAGGCCGAGCACCGCGGCGACGACCGGGCGGACCACGGTATGGACGGAGTCCCAGAGGCTGTCGATGTACGACACCTTGTCGGCGATGAACTCGATCGCGGTGAGGACGCCCACGAGCACGAGCACGTCGGTGCGCTGGAGGGCGTCCGGGGTGTCGGCCAGGCCGGCTCGACCGACGAGGCCGACGACGAGCACGGTGGCATAGGCGCTGATCCCCGCCGCCCAACCGCCCGAGATGGCATAGGCGATCGACTCCATTGGTCACCTCCGCGGCCGCAGCCGTAGCCGGTCCGGATGCGGGTCCCGAATCTACCGGTCAGGGCGCTTCTGCTGGTGCGGTCCGGGACGTGGGTGAGGGTGATCGACTTCTGCCGACAGCGACGCCAGCCGTTGACGTGGTGTCCGACGGTGGGTGTACCGTGAGAGCAGATTCGAACACACGTTCGAGTCGTCCGGCAGGTGCGATGCGTCCGCCTCGTCGGATGGCGGTCCTCACCGGGTGCGGTCCTCGACCCCCGTCCCCGGAGAGGGCTGCCGCAGGGAGGGCGCGGAAGGGCGGCGATGGCATGAGGCACGAGGGAGAGCGCCCGCAGGATGCCGGCGATGCCGGTGCGATCCCGAGGTTGCCGATGGGCAGCGCCGGCCGGCCCGCGCCGCGACGGCGCACCGGTCACGCCGTCGTCGATCTGCTCGACCAGTCGCGCAGTTGCCTGGCCGAGGCGGCGTCCGCGACCACGGCGGGGGATCGATACGTGGCCGCTCACCTGTCCGCGTTGCGGGCCGGGGCGGCAGTGCTGGCGGCGCGCGCCCGGGCCGATCTGGCCGGAGCGCCCGGTTCCCGGCGCGGGGTCGCCCGCGGGCCGCGCAACGTGTGGAAGGTGCTGGCGGTGGTCGCGCCAGAGCTCGCCGAGTGGGCGGCCTTCTTCGCTGCCGGTGCCGCCAAGCGAGCCGCCGCCGAGGCAGCCATTCCCGGCGCTGTCACCGCTCGGGAGTCCGACGACCTGCTCCGTGACGCCGACGCGTTCCTCGGCTTGGTCTGCGCCGTCCTGGGCCTGCCGCACCAGCAGCCGCTCGCGGGTACCGCTGTCGGCCTGGCCGGCTGAGGGCATCCGCGGGATGTTCTTCGACCACGGCGGCGTTGTGATGGAAACTGGAGTACCGACCATCGCACTGGAGTGTTCGAGATGCTCGACCCGAAGGGCCTGTACGAGATCGTCGGCGACGTTCCCCCGCTGGACGCGCCGGTGCTCGTGCTCTCGCTCGACGGCTTCATGGACGCCGGCGGTGCGGGGAAAGGGCTCGTCGACCACCTGCTCTCCAGCCTCGACCACCGCGTGATCGCCCGGTTCGACACCGATCTCCTGGTCGACTATCGAGCCCGCCGGCCCGAGATGGTATTCGTCGAGGACCACTTCGAGCGGTACACGGCTCCCGAGTTGGCGATCCGGCTCGCCCACGACACGGCGGGGACACGGTTCCTCCTGCTGACCGGGCCTGAGCCCGACGTCCAATGGGAGCGCTTCGTTGCCGCCGTCACCGGCCTGGTCCGGCAGATCGGCGTCCGGCTGGTGGTGAGCGTCCACGGCATCCCGATGGCGGTGCCGCACACCCGGCCGCTGGGTGTCACCGCGCACGCCACCCGTCCCGAGCTGGTCACCCTCGTCAACCCGTGGCGCGGTGAGATCCGCCTGCCGTCCAGTGCCACGGCACTGCTCGAGCTCCGGCTGGGCGAAGCAGGCCTCGACGCCATGGGCTTCGTCGCACACGTACCGCACTATCTCGCCGAGTCCGACTACCCCGACGCCTCATTGGCACTGCTGCGCTCCATCTCTGCGGCAACGGGCCTGGAGCTGCCCACCGACGCGTTGTCCGAGGCGGCCGGTCGTATCCGCAGGCTGGTCCAGGAGCAGGTCGACCAGTCCGAGGAGGTCGGGCGCGTGGTCCGCGCCCTCGAGACGCAGTTCGACGCGTACGTCGGCGGGACCGCCAGGGGCAACATGCTGGCCGACCGTGCCACGATGCCCAGCGCCGACGAGATCGGCGCCGAGTTCGAGCGCTTCCTGGCCGGGCTCGGCGACGACGAAGATCAGGCCGACGGCAGGTGAACCGGGCCGAGGCGATCGGTCACAGCGGTGGCCGGCGGCGCAGTCGCTTGACCTCCGACCTGCGCTTCTTCTGCTCCACTCGACGGGCCCGGGCGGCACGGGACGGCTGGGTGGGGCGGCGTCGGCGCCGAGGTGGTGCCATTGCCTCGGTGAGGATTTCCACCAAGCGCCGCTCGGCCGCTTCGCGGTTGCGCAGTTGTGACCGGTGCTCCGAGGAGCTGACGGTGAGCACCCCGTCGACCAGCCGTCCGGCCAGCCGGTCGAGCGCACGAGCGCGCAGTGCCGGTTCGAGGGCGGTCGTCCGGCCGATGTCGTAGGAGAGCTCCACCCGGGTGTCAGAGGTGTTCACCGCCTGGCCGCCCGGGCCGCCGGAGCGGGAGAACCGCCAGGACAGCTCGACGGCGGGGATCACGACGGTGGCGCCCACCGGTAGGTCGCCCGGCACGGTCACCCCTCCATCGCGGGCACCGCCGTGGCGGTTACGCTCGGGCGGTGAGTGCGCGCACCCTGACGCTGTACCGGGTCCTCGCCTACACAACGGGCGTCGTGCTGCTGGTCTTCACCCTCGAGATCGTGCTGAAGTACGGATTCGGCGTGGAAGGCTTCGAGTTCATCGCGATCGTGCACGGCTGGATCTACATGCTCTACTTCTTCGTCTCGGTGTACCTGGCGATCCAGCAGCGGTGGTCCTGGCGGTGGACGGTTCCAGTGGTACTCGCCGGTACCATCCCGTTCGCCTCGTTCGTGGCCGAGCGGCGCGTCGTGGCCAAGGTTCATGCCGAACACCCCGAACTGGTCACGCACTCCTGACCTCGTCCCTGGCCACTCCGCGGGTGGCCTGGGTGCGGTTGCGGACCGCCGTGCGGACGAACGAGAACCAGAACACGGCGGCGGCGCCCGCGAAGACCCACCACTGGGCCCAGTAGGACAGGTTCTGCCACGGACTCACGTTGCCGATCGGGTCGACGACGGCGAGATCGAGGGGCTCCGGCGCGGCAGCGGGGCGAGGCTGCTCGTCCTCGAGGAGCAGGTAGCCGGGATAGAAGTCGTCTTCGGGCAGACCGGCCGTGGCGGCGACAGGCTGCGGAGCGACGAACCCGATCTCGTCGGTCGAGAGATCTGCGTCTGAAACCGACGCGTCGGTCGGCGTCTCCGCCGCCAGCAGGTGTCCGGATACCGTGACCTCGCCCCGTGGAGCCGCGTCTGCCTGGTCCGCGTCGTCCACCCAGCCGCGCAGGACAGTGAGGACGCCGCCGTCGGGTGTTCGAAGGGCGGCAACCAGGTAAGCGCCGAGAACGCCTTCGTGAACCCGCGCCGGCACCGTGAGGTGGCCCTCGTCGAGGTAGCGCCCGGTCACCACGACGGCCCGGTCGGCTCCCTCGCCGAGATCCTCGCCCGGCTGGACCAGGTCGGATATCGGCACCGCCGGCCGGTCACGGACGTCCTGGCGGGACTCGCTGTCCCCGTACACGCCGAGCTGCCACCACCCGAGAGCCACGAATCCCACGACCACCGCGACGGTCACGACATGCAACGCGATCCACCGCGGCGTGAGCAGGATTGGAAGCACTTCTCGAGGTTATAGAGTCCTCAGGGAGCAACAGCGCGAGGAGGCCTCCGGTGGCGCGGGTGAGACGGACGGCTGCGTTCGTCGCGCTCTGGCGGGCGCTGCGCGGTGCCAACAGGCCGGGTGCTCCGAGCCTGGGAGAACGTCTTGCCGCGTTGCCCCGGCTGGCCTCCGCGGTGGTGTCCGGGCAATGGGACGGCTTGGGCATGGGGCGACTGGCGTTCATGGGGCTCGCACTGTTCTATGTGCTGTCGCCGATCGATCTGATCCCCGAGGGGCTGCTGCTCGCAATCGGGCTCGCCGACGATGTTGTGGTGGTGGGCTGGCTCGCCGGTAGTGTTCTCGATGCCACCGACAGGTTCGTGGCGTGGGAGCGGGGGGAACCTCACACCATCGACGGTGAAGTCGTCGACGAAAAGCGGATCCTGCCCGCACGCACGAGTCCGACGGAGACAAGAGCAATGACTCGACCTCATCCGCTCACGGCGATGTCGGAACGGCAATGGGCACAGGCCTGGGAGGCTCAGCAGGACGTCGTCGATGCCATGCCCCAGGGCCGCGGATCGTGGCTTCCCAACATCGTGGAGGCCCGCCACTGGGGGGCCCTGCGATGGACCTCCGGTCGGCCGGCGCACGCGTCGATGACCGGGCAGGCGGTCGCCGAGTCGTTCGCCGTGATCAGGCCCGATGTCACCGACCGCCGCGTCCGGGCGGCTGTGGTCGACATGCTGACCGATCGCCCTCCGGTGACGCGGATCGCCGGCTTCGGCATCCATGAGCACCAGGTCAGCGCCAGCGTCCTCGGTGCGGTCGGACTGTCCGTGGTCGCGGCGATCGTGGCCGCACTGGCCGGGGCCGGATGGGCGTGGGTGCTCGTGGTCGCCGTGCTCGCAGCGATTGCGGGGGCGTTTGTGGGAGCGGCCGTGGCCGACCAGCGGCTCGGCCGGACCCGTGCGGCGGTGTTCGCCGACCCTCGGGTGCGCGTGGTCACCGGGCGGTTCGCGCCGCCGGCATGGACCCGGTTGGTCGAGGCGACGACGCGGCTGGAGGAGATCTCGGCACGCGATCACGACCCGGAGGCGGACCAGCAGGCCCACGAGGCGGTGCAGGGCGCCCTGTGGGAGGCGGCGGGTCTCCTCCTCGGCTCGTCGGACCACACCGGTGTGCAGGTGCTGGCCGACGGTGTCGAGCGGCTCGCCGACGTACGCCGCGGATGATGGCGGCTCAGCGCCGCTGGTGGATCTCTCGTACCGCCGCAACGGTGTCGGCCTCGGTCGCGGGCTTGTCGGGCCGGTGGCGCAGCACCCGCGCGAATCGAAGCGCCAGCCCGGCCGGGTAACGCGGCGACTGCTGGACGCCGTCGAATGCGACCTCGACGACGAGTTCGGGGCGTACCGCTACGACCCAGTCGTCGGTGGGGCCCTCGGCCAGCGCCAGCAATCGCTCGGTCTGCCAGGCGAGCATCGTGTCGGTCAGTCCCTTGAACGTCTTTCCGAGCATGACCAGCCCGCCAGCCGGTCCGTACCGGCCGTCGGGATCGCGGGCACCGAGATGAAGGTTCGACAGCTTGCCCCGCCGGCGACCGTGACCCCACTCCACCGCGAGCACGACGAGGTCGAGAGTGTGTCGCGGCTTCACCTTCACCCAACCGGCTCCTCGGCGTCCGGCGTCGTACGGAGCCGACAGCGACTTGACCACGACCCCTTCGTGGCCGTGTGCCAGCGCGTCGTCGAAGAACGCCTGCGCGGCGGCGACATCGTCGGTGACCAGCCGCGGGACCAGCAACGTCTCCGGAACGGCCGTGGCAAGCGTGGACCACCGCTGCTCCCCCGACGCGCCGACGAGATCGGTGCCGTCGAGGTGGAGGCAGTCGAACACGTAGGTGGACAACGGGACGGTCGTGCGCGCGGTCGCCACGTCGAGACGACGGCCCACGCGGGACGCGGTCTGCTGGAAGGGCAGCGGGCGCCGGTCGGGCCCGAGGGCGATGGCCTCGCCGTCGAGCACGATCGAGTCGACCGGGAGCGACCTCGTCGCCTCGACCAGCTCGGGTACCCGGCTGGTGACGTCGTCGAGGGTGCGCGTGAACACGGCGACACGGTCGCCGTCGCGATGGATCTGCACGCGGATCCCGTCGAGCTTCCACTCCACCGCAGCCGGGCCGGTACGACCGAGGGCATCGGCCAGGTCGGGTGCACTCTGCGCCAGCATCGGGCGAAGCGGCGACCCCACGGCGAGCCGGAACCGTTGCAGACCGTCTGCGCCCTGGACGAGCACCGCCTGCGCGACCGGCGTGAGAGTGCCGGCCACGGTGACCGCCCGGCGGATCTCGGCGGCCGGCACGCCGGCGGCCACCGCAACCGCCTCGGTGAGCACGCCGTCGAGTGCGCCCTGACGGAGCTCGCCGCTGACCAGCCCGGTCAGAAGGCGCTGCTCGGCCGCCGTCGCCCGCGCCATCAGCTCGGTCAACAGAGCTCGCCGGGACGTGGTGGACCCTGGCCCGGACAGCCCCGAAATGGTGGCGAAGGCGGCATCGACCTCGGCCAGCTCGAGGGTGGGCCGGGCCGCGGGCTGCGGCAGGTTGCGCAAGGCGGCGTAGCCCAGGCCGGTGCGGCGCTGGCGCAGTTCTCCGGACAGGTAGGCGACGGCCACGGGCACGTCGTCAGTTGCGGCCCGTCCGAGGCACTCGGCGAGCAGCTTGGTCTTCGCCAACCGACCCGGAGTGGCGGCGACCGCAGCAGATGTCCGCGCGACGTCCTCCAACAGCACACCCCGAGTCTGCCAAGCCCCGCCGACACGGCCAGCCGGCGACCAGAAGCCGATCAATGAAGGACGTGGGTCCCTGCGGAGGGAGGTGGCTCTCCGCAGGGACCCACAGCTCGGGACGCCGGGTCAGGTTGTCGGCGTGTCGCTGCCCAGAGTGACCTGGACCGTCTGGGTGTCGCCGTCACGCACGTACGTCAGCGTGACGGTGTCACCGGGACGGTACGAGCGGGCCGCCGCCACCAGCGACGTCCCATCGGTGATGATCCGGTCGTCGATCTTGGTGATGACGTCACCCTCGGCGAGACCGGCCTGGTCTGCGCCGCTGCCGTCCTCGACCTCCGCCACCAGGGCACCGCGGACCTCGCCAGTGGCGTCGCCGACGCTGAGGCCGATCCGCGCGTGGGTCGCCTGTCCGGACTCGATCAACTCGTCCACGATGGGCCGAGCCTGGTCGATCGGGATCGCGAAGCCCAGGCCGATCGACCCGCCCTGGGCACTCGGCGCGTAGATCGCGCTGTTGATGCCGACGACCTGGCCGGACATGTTGACCAGCGGGCCACCGGAGTTGCCGGGGTTGATCGGTGCGTCGGTCTGGATCGCGTCGATCACCGCGGCGCCGCCGGTGGATCCCCCGGCCGACACCGGCCGCTCCAGGGCCGAGACGATGCCTGTGGTCACCGTGCCTTCGAGGCCGAACGGCGAACCGATGGCGACGACCTGTTGACCCACCTGCAGGTCATCGGAGCTGCCGAGCTCGACCGCGGCGAGCCCGGACACGTCCTCGGCCTGGATCACGGCAAGGTCGGTGATCGGGTCGGTACCCACGACCTCGGCGGAGGCGGTGGTGCCGTCGTGCAAGGTGACGCTGAAGCTGTCGCCACCTTCGACCACGTGGTTGTTCGTGAGGATCTGGCCGTCGGAGGAGATGACGACCCCGCTGCCGGTCCCGGGACCCCGGGGACCGCCGCTCACCGCGATCGACACGACACCCGGCAGGACCTGTGCCGCCACGTCCTCGACGTCGGACAACGTCGATGCCTGTTGACCGGACGGCTCCTGGTCGAGGCTGCTGGTCACCGCGGGCGACTCGTCCTCGTCCAGTGCGCTGACCACGCCCGCCCCGGCGGCGCCGCCGAGCAGCCCGGCGCCGAGCGCGAGCGCCACCACCAGCGCGGTGCCCCGCCGCGGCTGTTTCGCACCGGTTTCCTCGGGAACCGGGCCGACGAAGGGAGGCTGCCCACTCGTCGACGACGCGGGCGCCCCGAGTGCCCGCGTATCGTCCGAGCGCTCGACCGGTCGGGTGTCGTCCGGATGCGCGGTCCAGGGATCGGCCGGTCGGGGGGGTTGCTGTACAGCGCCGGTGGGTGTCGACCAGCCGACGCCGGTCGACGTCTCAGCGGCACGGCCCTCGTCGAGGGCCGCGCCGCCGGGCTGGGTGCTGCGCGTGGTTTCGTCCATAGCGTCTACGTTGCCCGGCCCGGCTGAGAGCATGCTGAGAGTCAGGCAAGAGCCGGCGAAGAACCCTCGGCGGGCACAGGGCCGGGTGCACGTCCCGGCACGGTCATGGTGAGCATGGCGCCGCCGTGCTCCGACCGCCCGGCGCGGACCGTGCCTCCGTGGCGTTCCGCGGCCGCGCGCACGATGGCCAGACCCAGCCCCGAGCCGGGCCGGCCGCGGGCCTCGGTGGACCGGTAGAAGCGCTCGAACACGTGGGGTAGGTCGGCCGCGGAGATCCCGGGCCCCTCGTCGCTGACCTGGAGCACGCCCTCGCGCAGCCGGACGTGGACGGTCCCCGAGCGCGGACTCCAGTTCGCGGCGTTGTCGAGCAGGTTCGTGACGGCGCGGGCCAGCAGGGACGGGTCGCCCTCGACGGTCCATGAGCGGAGGTCTGCGGAGAAGGTGACCTCGGGCGCCCGGCGGCGTACCCGGGTGAGCGCGTCGCGGACGACGTCGGCGAGGTCCAGTGTCTCCCGGTCCGCCTCGGGTGGGTCCTCGCGGGCCAGTTCCATCAGGTCGCTGACCAGCGTGGACATCTCCTCGAGCTGCGCCCGTACATCACCGATCAGGCCGGCCTTCTCGGCCGGTTCGAGCCCGCCCTCCCGTTCGCTCTGCGCGAGCAGGTCGATGTTGGTCCGGAGGCTGGTCAACGGGGTCCGCAGCTCGTGGCCGCTGTCGGCGATCAGGCGGCGCTGCCGGAGGCGGGCCTCGTCCAGCGCCGCGAGCATCGCGTTGAACGCGTGGGCGAGTCGGGCGATCTCGTCCTCACCCTCGACGTCGATCGGGTCGAGCCGGCCGGTCTCGGCCACGTGCTCGGCGGCGGCGGTCAACCGCTCCACGGGTCGCAGGCCGGTGCGGGCGATCGATGCTCCGGCCCACGCGGCCAGCGCGATGCCGCCCAGCCC
>DASUYL010000183.1:0-8200 GCA_036377395.1 Jiangellaceae bacterium | reverse complement strand
GGGCCCGTTGCCATGTCTGTAGACCTGGCAACGGGGGGAAAGACCCTCTTAACGTGATCATTCCGTCCGGGCTGTTTACTCGTCGCGGCGGCGCAGGTAGCGCTCGAACTCGCGGGCGATGTGCTCGCCGGACGCTTCGGGCCGCTCGGTCGTGTCGCGTGCCTCTTCCAGCCGGCGGACGTACTCGGCGATCTCCGGGTCCTCGGTGGCCAGCTCCTCCACTCCGTGCTGCCAGGCGCGCGCCTCGTCCGGCAGGTCGCCGAGGGGTACCGGCAGGTCCAGGAGGTCCTCCACCCGACGCAGGAGCACGAGCGTTGCCTTGGGGCACGGCGACTGGGCGACGTAGTGGGGGACGGCCGCCCACAGTGTCGTCGCGGTCAGCCCCGCCCTGGTGGCGGCGTCCTGCAGGACGCCGACGATGCCGGTCGGCCCCTGGTAGCGGGACGGCTCGAGTCCCATCGAGCGGGCGCGCTGGTCTTCGCTGGAGGAGACCGTCACCGGCACCGGACGGGTATGCGGGACGTCGGCCAGGAGGGCGCCGAGTGTGACCACTCGTTCCACGCCGAGCTCGGCCACCAGGCTGAGCAGCTCGGCGCAGAACGCGCGCCAGCGCATGTTCGGTTCGATGCCGCGGATCAGGACGACATCGCGCCCCGAATCCGGCGGCCGCGCGACCGAGAACCGCGTCGTCGGCCAGTCGAGACGGCGCACACCCGAGTCGTCCACCGCGACCGTCGGCCGGTTGACCTGGAAGTCGTAGTACTCCTCCGGGTCGAATGATGCCAGCGGCACGGCGTTCCAGGCCCGCTCCAGGTGCTCGACGACGGCGGTCGCCGCCTCGCCGGCGTCGTTCCAGCCCTCGAAGGCCGCGACCAGGACAGGATCGTCCAGCTCCGGCACGGCGTCGAGCTCTACCACCCGCTGCTCCTCGTCTCGGGATCCGTCGCCAGCGTACGACCCGAACGCCGGCGCCACCCACTGTCCCGATGGGCGGACCACGATGCCGCAGCGTGAGAGCCCGACTAACCTCGTGGGGGTGTCTGCGCCTGCCCTCCGCCGTGCTCTGTCCGAGCGCGTCGTCGTCGCCGACGGCGCGATGGGCACGATGCTGCAGGCTGCTCACCTCACCCTCGACGACTTCGAGGGACACGAGGGATGCAACGAGGTCCTCAACGTCACGCGGCCCGACGTCGTGCGCTCCGTACACGACGCCTACCTGACGGTGGGCGTCGACTGCGTGGAGACGAACACGTTCGGCGCGAACTGGGCCAACCTCGGCGAGTACGGCATCAGCGACCGGATCGGCGAGCTCGCGGAAGCGGGCGCCAGGCTGGCCGCGGAGGTGGCCGGAGACTGGTCCACAGCGGATCGGACGCGGTGGGTGCTCGGCTCGGTCGGCCCCGGCACGAAGCTGCCCTCGTTGGGCCACGTGCCGTTCGCGGTGCTGCGGGATGCGTACGAGACCCAGGTCGCGGCGATGATCGCCGGTGGCATCCATGCCGTGATGGTCGAGACGGCCCAGGACCTGCTGCAGGCGAAGGCGGCGGTCATCGGAGCGCGCCGCGCGGTCAGGGCGGCCGATGCCGACATCCCGGTGTTGGTCAACGTCACCGTCGAGACCACCGGGACCATGCTGCTCGGCACCGAGATCGGGGCTGCGCTCACCGCACTCGAACCGCTCGGCGTCGACTTCCTCGGGCTCAACTGCGCCACCGGACCGACCGAGATGAGCGAGCATCTACGTCACCTTGCCCGCCACGCCCGGACCGGCCTGGCATGCATGCCCAACGCGGGACTGCCCCAACTCTCCGCCGAGGGTGCCCACTACCCGCTCACGCCGCGCCAGCTGGCCGACGCGCACGACCTGTTCACCGCCGAGTACGGCCTCGCGCTCGTGGGCGGCTGTTGCGGGACGACACCCGAGCACCTGCGCCTGGTCGTCGAGCGGGTCGGTGGCCGTGAGATCACGGCGCGCAAAACGCGTAGGGAGGCCGGCGTCAGCAGCCTCTACCAGCACGTCCCGTTCCGGCAGGACACGTCGTACCTGGCCATCGGCGAACGCACGAACGCCAACGGCTCGAAGGCGTTCCGGGAGGCCATGCTCTCCGGGCGCTACGACGACTGCGTCGAGGTGGCCCGCTCGCAGACCAGGGACGGGTCGCACCTGCTCGACGTCTGCGTCGACTACGTGGGTCGCAACGGGGTCGAGGACATGCGCGCGGTCGCCGGCCGGTTCGCGACGGCCAGCACGTTGCCGCTTGTCCTCGACTCCACCGAGCCGGCGGTCATCGAGGCAGGGCTGGAGTGCCTGGGCGGGCGGAGTGTGATCAACTCGGTGAACTACGAGGACGGCGACGGCCCGGAGTCCCGGTTCGCCAAGATCACCCGCATCGCCGTCGAGCACGGGGCCGCGCTGATCGCGCTGACCATCGACGAGCAGGGTCAGGCCCGCACGGCCGACGCGAAGGTGGAGATCGCCGAGCGGCTCATCGCCGATCTCACCGGGACCTGGGCCGTTCGCACGTCCGACATCGTCATCGACTGCCTGACGTTCACCATCGCCACCGGCCAGGAGGAGTCCCGCAAGGACGGCGTCGCCACCATCGAGGCCATCCGCGAGCTCAAGCGCCGCCATCCCGACGTCCAGACCACGCTGGGGCTGTCCAACATCTCCTTCGGGCTCAGCCCGCCGGCCCGGGCGGTGCTCAACTCCGCCTTCCTGCACGAGTGCGTCAAGGCGGGCCTCGATTCGGCGATCGTGCACGCAGCCCGGATCCTGCCGATCTCCCGGATCCCGGAAGAGCAGTACCAGGTGGCACTCGACCTCGTCTACGACCGTCGCCGGCCGGCGACCGGCGACGAGCCGGCATACGACCCGCTCGCGCGGTTCCTCGAGCTGTTCGAGGGTGTCGACGCCTCGGCCGCGGCGAGCAGCCGGGCCGCAGAACTGGCCGGCCTGCCGCTGTTCGAGCGGTTGGAGCGGCGCATCGTCGACGGGGAGGGCAACGGCCTGACCGACGACCTGGACGAGGCACTGCAGCGCCGACCCGCCCTGGACATCGTCAACGACACCCTGCTGGCCGGGATGCGGACCGTCGGCGAGCTGTTCGGGGCGGGGCAGATGCAGTTGCCGTTCGTGCTGCAGAGCGCGGAGGTCATGAAGGCCGCGGTCGCACACCTCGAACCGCACATGGACCGGATCGAGGGCGACCAGAGCGGCAAGGGCACGATCGTGCTGGCGACGGTGAAGGGCGACGTCCACGACATCGGCAAGAACCTCGTCGACATCATCTTGTCCAACAACGGCTACACCGTGGTGAACCTCGGCATCAAGCAGCCGATCAGCACGATCCTCGACGCCGCCGAGGAGAACGCGGCCGACGCCATCGGGATGTCCGGTCTGCTGGTGAAGAGCACTGTGGTGATGAAGGAGAACCTCGAGGAGATGAACCAGCGCGGCGTGGCTGCCCGCTGGCCGGTGCTGCTCGGGGGCGCGGCTCTGACCAGGGCGTACGTCGAGGACGACCTCGCCTCGCTCTACGCCGGAGAGGTGCGCTACGCCCGCGACGCGTTCGAGGGCCTGCGGCTGATGGACGCCGTCGTCTCGGCCAAGCACGATCCCAAGACGTCGCTCGCGGAGGCTCTGCCCGCCCTGCGCAAACGTCGCGTAGCACGCGGGGCGACCGCCGCGGAACCGGCCGCGGCGCCAGACGCCCGTTCCGACGTCGCGGTCGACAACCCGGTCCCCGTCCCGCCGTTCTGGGGCACCCGGGTCGTGCGCGGGCTCCACCTGGCCGATTACGCCGCCTACCTCGACGAGCGCGCGACGTTCATGGGCCAGTGGGGCCTACGCGGCTCACGTGGTGGGCCCGGTTACGAGGAGCTCGTCGAGACCGACGGTCGTCCGCGCCTGCGGATGTGGCTCGACCGCCTGCATACCGACGGCATCCTCGAAGCGGCCGTCGTCTACGGGTACTGGCCGGCGTTCTCCGAGGGCAACGACCTCGTGGTGCTCGACGCCGGGGACCACCAGGAGGAGATCGCCCGATTCACCTTCCCTCGGCAACGACGCGACCGGCGGCTGTGCCTGGCCGACTTCTTCCGACCGCGGGAGTCCGGACAGCTCGACGTGGTGGCCTTCCATCTGGTCACCGTCGGCTCGAAGGTGGCGGAGGCGACCGCGAAGCTGTTCGCCGAGCACGCGTACCGCGACTACCTGGAGCTGCACGGGCTGTCGGTGCAGCTCACCGAGGCACTGGCCGAGTACTGGCATGCCCGCGTGCGTGGCGAGCTGGGCTTCGGAGCGGAGGACGCCGGGGACCTCGATGCGATCCTCGCCCAGGGCTACCGCGGTTCGCGCTACTCCTTCGGCTACCCCGCCTGCCCGGACCTGGCCGACCGCACGACATTGGTGCGGCTGCTCGAGCCCGAGCGCATCGGGGTGTCGCTGTCCGACGAGCTCCAGCTGCATCCCGAGCAGTCGACCGATGCGCTCGTCGTGCACCATCCGGAGGCCAAGTACTTCAACGCGAGGTAGTGACCGGCAATGGGATGATCGGCCGGTGACGTCGACGCTTCCGGCCGCTGTCCTGTGGGACATGGACGGCACGCTGGTCGACACCGAGCCGGACTGGATCCGCTGCGAGCGCGAGCTGGTCGCCACCCACGGCGGGACGTGGAACACCGAGGACAGCCTCGCCCTCGTCGGCCTCGACCTGCTCACGGCGGCCACCTACATCCGCGAACGCGGCGGCGTGCCGATGACCGCGGAGCAGATCGTCGACTGGATGGTCGACTGGATGGTCGAACGCGTGCGGCGGACGGTCACCTGGCAGCCGGGCGCGCGTGAGCTGCTGCGCATGCTCGACGAGGCCGGGATCCCGTGTGCACTGGTCACTATGTCCTACCGCCGGCTGGCGGAGTCCGTCGTCAGCAGGTTGCCGACGGGCAGCTTCGGTGCCGTCGTCACCGGTGACGAGGTACAGCGCGGCAAGCCGCACCCCGAGCCGTACCTGACCGCCGCGGCACTGCTCGGCGTCGAGCCGTCGGAGTGCGTGGTCCTCGAGGACAGCTCGACCGGTGCGGCGGCCGGCCTGGCGGCCGGGTGCCGCGTGTTCGTGGTGCCCCATGTGGTGGACGTCGACCCGGCTCTGGACGTCACGGTTCTCCCGTCGCTCGCCGGTGTACGCCCCGCCGATCTCGCGGCGCCTGCTCCCGGCAGCGACGGATCGCCCGGCACTTCGACGTTGGACGGGTTCGGCGGCCCGAAGTTCCGTCAGATGACGGGTGCCGCGCCGCGACGCCGCCGATAGCGTCGCAGCAGTACCCACGTCCTATGCCCGGGTGGGCTGGGCGTTCGTCCTCTCCATCCGAGGTGAGGGATCGATGAGACGGAAGATCGCCGCGCTTGCATCGACAGGACTGCTGGCCGGAATGCTCGCCGCTGTGCCGGTCGCGACGACCGCGACCGCGCAGGACGACCCACCGCTGCCGCTGCCCGATCCGGTCGTCCACGAGATCCAGATCACGGGTCCGGCCTCTGAACGGATGAACCTGATCATCCTCGGCGACGGCTACCAATGGGACCAGCAGAGCATCTTCCTCGAGGACGTGGACCGCAACCTGGCGGTCATGTGGGCGACGGAACCCTACAAGAGTTACCGCAACTATATGAACGTGTATGCGGTCGAGATCGCCTCGATCGACTACGGCGTCCGACGTGACCCGGACGGCCGGGTTCGGCACCCGGACGGCACGATCCGGGATACCGGCGAGCGAGAGGGACCGATCGACACCAAGAACACCGCCCTGCGCCTGTGGTACTCGGACGGTCTCGTCAACCCACTGGCCCGCGGCACTACCTACGGCCCGGCGCCACTGAACTGTGAGACCTACGCCGCCTACTACCCGCCGGGCGTCAACCCCTGTGAGACGGGCACCCAGGCGCACAACCGGATCATCGACACCTTCGTGGTGCCGGTCATGGGCATCCCGCGCGGGCAGAACGTCCAGAGCCTCGCCGTCTTCAATACGTTCACCTATGGCGGCATCGGCGGCAGCAACGCCACCGCCTCCGGTGGGAGCCCACAAGGACCGCTGATCTCGCTACACGAGCTGGGCCACTCCCACGGCACGATGGCCGACGAGTACCCCTACTCGTCCCGTGACGTGGTCCGCCCCTGCTACGCCGGCGGTGAGCCAGGCAGCTTCCATCACACCATCCGCACCGACACCCAGTCGATGATCGACGACCAGTTCAAGTGGTGGCGGTGGATCGGCGAGGAGAGCCTGTCCGGCGGCACGATCGGACTGCACGAGGGCGGCAACACCTTCCCGTGCGGCATCCGTCGGCCGAGCGAGCACTCGATCATGCGGTGGATCGGCTTCGACTGGGATCAGATCGGTCGTGAGCACATGGTCGCCCGGATCACCGGCCAGAGGAACGTCGGTCAGATGGCGCTGAGCCACACGCCGGAAGGCACGGTGCCACGGGACAGCGTGCTCTGGGTCGAGACGCAGCACCCCAAGGCGCACCAATTGGACGTGACCTGGCGCATCGGCGGTCCGGACGGCACGGTGCTGGACACCGAGAACAGCCGCAACCTCGAGTTGGGTCCGCTCGACCTCGAGCCAGGCACGGTGGTGCACGTCGAGGCGCGTGATCCGGTGGGCCCGAACGGCACCGACTGGGTTCGCAACCCATCGACGGGCAACAGCGCGACCAACTCGGGCTACAACGGGCCACGGTTCGTCCAGACCCGGCAGTGGACGGTCGGCGATACGACGGTGGAGCCGTCGCCGCCATCGGCCGATATCACGCTCTCGTCGCTGACCAACCAGCCGGTCAGCGGCGACGAGGTGGTCTACGTCGAGACCAATCACCCGGCTGACCGAGTGCTCGACGTGGCCTGGCGGTTGGACGGCGAGGTCGTCCCGAACCCGAACAACAGCCGGAACCTCGACCTCGAGGCGCTGGAGCTGGAGTCGGGGACGTACCAGCTGACCGCGACTGTGACCGACCCGGCCGATGTCGGCGGGGTCTCCGACACGGTCGAGTGGACGGTAGACAACGTCCTGCCGACGGCGCCGCGCACCCTGTCCGAACCGTTGACCACGCTCGATGACGACCTCGAGCACCCGGTGTACTTCGGCGGGTGGGACATGTTCCTGGAGCCCCAGGACGACCAGACCGGATACGACGAGGAGCGTTTTGTCGTCGGCCAGCTCCGGCTGAACGAGGACGGCTGGTTCAACTACTTCGGGTTCCCGGAGGAGGAGGACGCGCCGTTCAAATTCCGGCACTCGGGCACGAACGTGAAGGCGCTGACCTACGGCAACCTGGGTACCGGCGGGCTGTCAAGGGCGACGTTCGAGCAGACCCTGCCCGACGACCACCCGAGCGGGGGTTTCATCCCGGGCTTCGGCACGCACTTCGTCGAGCACCGGGCCATCGACCCTGCTGGCAACGTCGGCGAAGCCGGCGAGTACCGGGCAACCGTGCTGCCTGGGGAGTCGCCGGCCTGCACGTCCACCGTGACGGGCCGCCGCAACGGCAACCTGGTCGTCACCGAGGGCGTGACCTGCCTCGAGGGTGCGCGCATCAACGGTGGCGTCACGGTCCAGGCCGGTGCGTCACTGGTCGCCACGGACAGCTCGATCAGCGGTGAACTGACCGCGACGGGCGCAGTCGCAGTGCAGCTGTTCGGCACGACGGTGAACGGGTCGACCCTGATCTCGGGGACGACCGCCGATGTGACCACTGCCGGGAACTCGTTCATGGGCGAGGTCATCCTGTCCGGCAACACTCAGGTGTCGGCCAACGAGCGCTTCAGCCGGTTGGCAGGCGCGTACGGGCCGATCCTGGCTGGCAACCGGGTCATCGGCTCAGTGTCGTGCACGGGCAACAGCGCCGAAGCAAGCGATTTCGGCGCCGCCAACACCGTCAACGGCACCAGTACCGGTCAGTGCGCGGGGCTCTGACCACCCAGCACGGACCTCATCGAGTAAGAGCCCAGCTGGAGGCGACGTGACAGCGACAACAGAGAAGCCGCGCGCGCGACGACGGAATGCCCGCCGCGGGCTGACCATCGCAGCGGCACTGACACTCACGGTGCCGGTGGCCGGCGCGGTCGGTTCGGTCGCACCGGCGGCCGCCCAGGGACCGGACGGATCCGGATTGTTCGCCCCCCTGGACCCGGAG
>DASUYL010000182.1:0-2971 GCA_036377395.1 Jiangellaceae bacterium | reverse complement strand
TGCTCTGACGGCCGCGATGACCTCGAGAACCACAGCCCTCGTGATCGGTGTGTGCTCGACCACGCGGTCGGTGTGCAGGTCGTAGACGATGGCCCCGTTCGCACAGATCGCCAGGCCGGTGTGGCCGAGCGCGTCGGCCACTGGACGCATCCAGCGCGGCGGCCGGCCGGTTGCGACCACCACCGTGATGCCGCGTTCCTCTGCGGCGCGCAGCGTCGTCACGGTCCGCGGTGCCACGGTGCCGTCGCTGCGCAGCACCGTACCGTCCAGATCGGTGGCGATCAGTCGAGGCGCCACGAGCACTCAGGCGAAGTACTCGTCGAGCAGGTGGGCCACGCCGTCGTCGTCGACACTGTCGGTGACTTCGTCGGCGACCTCCCGGACATCCCACGGCGCCTGGCCCATGGCGACGCTGTGGCCGGCCCAGGCCAGCATCTCCATGTCGTTGTGCCCGTCGCCGACAGCGAGGACGTCCTCGCGAGCCACTCCGAGTTCGGCGCAGACCGTCTGGAGCCCACCGGCCTTGGACACGCCCTCGGGCATGATGTCGAGCCACGCCGTGTAGCCGATGGCGTAGTCGACGCTGGGCAGGCCGGACGCCGCAGCCACCCGTCGAAGGTGATCACGATCCCCCTCCGGCCAGCGAACGACCAACCGGGTGACCGGGCCGTCGAGCAGCTCGTCGTGGGTCACCACCGTCACCCGCCCGTCCAGCTCACCTACCGGGAAGTCGCCCGTCACCCGGAACCCGACGCCGAGTTCCTCCACCGCCAGTACGGCGTCGGGGATCTCCTCGGCGAAGTACCGCACCGGGTCGCTCGCATCAAACGTGACCACGTGCACCGGTACTCGGGTCTCGACGTCGGCGACCACCGCGCCGTTGGAGCACACGGCGTAGCCGTGGGTGAGCTCGAGTTGGTCGATCACCGGCACTGTCGAGTGGAGCGACCGGCCCGTTGCGAGGACGACATGGGCGCCCGCGTCACGCGCCCGCCGGACGGCCCTGGTGACAGCCCAGCGAGGAGGGGAGAAGAAGCCGGCATATGTGACGAGGGTCCCGTCGACGTCGAGCGCGACGAGCTTCGGCCGCCATCCGGTCGATGTCACGCGACCGGTTCGAGCAGGTCGCGGCCGCCCAGATAAGGCTGCAGAGCAGCGGGCACGTGAACCGAGCCGTCGGCCCGCTGGTGGTTCTCCAGCAGCGCCACGATCCATCGGGTGGTGCCGAGCGTCCCGTTGAGTGTCGCCACCGGCCGGGTGCCGTGCTCGGTGCGCTCACGGATGCCGAGCCGCCTGGCCTGGAACGTCGTGCAGTTGGAGGCCGACGTGACCTCCATCCAGCGCTGCTGCGACGGCAGCCAGGCCTCGCAGTCGAACTTGCGGGCGGCACTCGATCCGAGGTCGCCGGCGGCGACGTCGATCACCCGGAACGGCAGTTCGACCGCGGCGAGCATCTCCTCCTGCCACGCCAGCAGCCGACGGTGCTCGTCGACCGCCTCCTCCTCGCGGCAGTAGGAGAACATCTCGACCTTCTGGAACTGGTGGACCCGGATGATCCCGCGGGTGTCGCGGCCGTGCGATCCGGCCTCCCGGCGGTAGCAGGCCGACCATCCCGCGTACCGGAGCGGTCCCGCCGACAGGTCGAGGATCTCGTCGGCGTGATAGCCGGCCAGCGGGACCTCGCTGGTGCCGACCAGGTAGAGATCGTCCGCCTCGAGCCGGTAGACCTCCTCCGAGTGAGCGCCCAGGAAGCCGGTGCCGCCCATGATCTCCGGCCGGACCAGTGTCGGCGTGATGACGGCCGTGAACCCGGCGGCGGCGGCCTTGGTCATCGCCAGGTTGAGGATGCCGAGCTCGAGCTGGGCGCCGACGCCGGTCAGGTAGTAGAACCGCGAGCCGGAGACCTTGGCACCCCGGGCGACGTCGATGGCCCGCAGTCTCTCGCCGAGCTCGAGGTGATCACGCGGCTGGTCGATCTCGGGCCGCCGGCCGACCTCGTGGAGCACGACATAGTCGTTCTCGCCGCCGGCCGGGACGCCGTCCTCGATCAGGTTGGACAGCTCCAGGGCCGTCCGGTCGAAGATCTCCTGCGTGCCGGCCGCATTCGCCTCCGCGGCCTTCACCGCCGCCGCCAGGTGCCGCGCCTTGTCCAGGAGCACCTGCTTCTCGTCGCCGGGTGCGCCCGGAATCTGCTTGCCGAGCGCCTTCTGCTCCGCCCGGAGCCGTTCGAACTCCGCCAGCGACTCGCGTCGGGCCCGGTCGGCAGCCAGCAGTTCGTCCACGGCCTCGGGCCGCTCGCCTCGGGCGCGCTGGGAGGCTCGTAGACGTTCGGGGTCGTCACGGACGACTCGCAGGTCGAGCACCCGCTCAGCCTAACGAGCCCCCGCCGCCCCGTGCGCCACGCCAGACGCGTCTGGCGACTGGCCTGAGCCGGGGCGCGGGGAAGCCGCGGAGGAGGCTGAAGAACGAAGCCAGGGAACAGGACAGGCAGTGACGCCAGCACACAGGTCTGGATCTAGCCTCCGCCGCGGCATCCCCGCGTCCCGGCGACAACGGTCAACCGCGCAACCGCGCCAACCACTCCTCGGCGTCGGCGAAGTCGGCGTTCGACGTCCCGCGGCCGACGGTGGCCGGCACGCCGTCCGCGCGGGGGTACGAACCGAGGAACCGCACGTCGGCACAGACGCGCCGCAGCCCCACCAGCGCTTCGCCGACCCTCGCATCGGCCACGTGCCCTTCGCAGTCCACGGCGAAGCAGTAGCGGCCCATCCCGTGACCCGTGGGTCGCGACTCGATCCTGGTCAGGTTCACGCCACGGGTGGCGAACTGTTCGAGGATCTCCAACAGCGCACCCGGGTGGTCGTCGCTGATGAACGCGACCAGGCTCGTCCGGTCGGCGCCGGTCGGCGGCGGCGGCGAGGTCGGCCTGGTGACGAGGACGAACCGGGTGACGGCGTCCGGGTTGTCGCCG
>DASUYL010000181.1:0-2561 GCA_036377395.1 Jiangellaceae bacterium | reverse complement strand
CCGTGAAGTCCAGCACCTCCGGCACCGGGCCTGCCGGACGGTCAGGCGTGGAGGTCCCCTCGGTCATCGTCGGTGTCGGCGCCGCCGCCGAAGCCGAGGGCTGCGAGGCGGTCATCTCCGGTGCGGTCTCGGTCGTCGGTTGCTCACTGCCGCAGGCCGTCAGTGCGAGAGTCGTGAGGACAACGCACCCGGCGGAGACACGGCGGCGCATGACAGTAGGTCCTCCGGTGGACGCGAGCAGGGTCGGTACCATCGTCGCCTACCGGGCGGCTGCCTGATCGTTACGAGGCCATTACGCCCGGTGCTTGGCTCGCATCCACGGCACCCGATCCGGCTGGGTAGCGTCGGCCGGCATGACACGAGCGCTCGCCGTCCTGGCCGCGACCTACGGTGTGCTCATGGCGGTGTCGCCGGCCCTGCAGATCCGCCGCATGGTCGTGCGGAGGTCCTCGTCGGACGTCTCTGTCGGGTATTTCGGCATCCTCACCGGCGGATTCGTGCTCTGGCTTCTCTACGGCCTGGCGATCGGCAACGCACCCCTGATCATCACCAACGTGGTCGCCGTGACGGTCGGGCTCACCACGATTACGGTGGCACGCTTCTACCGGCGCCGTGACGCCCAGCAGGTGTGAGTCCTTCGCTCCAGCCCGGCGTTTGTCGGTGCTCCGCACGAGGAATGGAAGGGTCATGGCAGGTGAGCTGGCGTTCTTCGAACTCGGCGTGGACGACGTCGGCAAGGGCCGCGCGTTCTACGAGAGCCTGTTCGGGTGGCGGTTCGAGCCGGGTACGTCCGACCAAGGTTTCGTGATCGACAAGGCCGGCGTTCCCGGCGGTATCCACGGCGGCGACGTCGGAGCGGCGCCGTACGTGTTCTTCCGTGTCGACGACATGGAGGCTGCACTGGTCCGCGTCCGCCAGCTCGGCGGGCAGGTCGATGACCTGGACGTGGAGGGCGACGACGAGTCGGTGGCGAGCTTCGGCCGCTTCAAGCTCTGCCGAGACGATCAGGGCTCACCCTTCGGGTTGCACCAGCCGCCTGGGTGACGATGGCGCGTCCCGACGAGGGCCGTGCCCTCCACCCAGGGGGGAGGGGCGGAGGACACGACGCATGCAGCATGCCCCATGCTCGTGTTCCTGACTCCTGCGGGACGTGACAATGGTGATTCCGAAGCGGGTGGCGCGGTTCAACCGTGTGGTGACCAACCGCATCTCCGACCCACTCGCCGGCTGGCTGCCCGGATTCGGCATCGTGCTGCACCGGGGCCGGCGATCCGGCCGTCCGTACCGGACTCCGATCAACGTGTTCCGTGCGCCCGGTGGGTACGTCGCCGCTCTCACGTACGGAGCCGACACCGACTGGGTGAAGAACGTGATCGCCGCCGGCGGCTGCGAGATGGAGGTGCGGCGCCAGCGGGTCCGGCTGACCGACCCGCGCGTCGTTCACGACGAGTCCCGACGGGACATGCCGCCCGGTGTCCGCCAGCTGCTGGGGCTGATCGGCGTCACCGACTTCCTCCATCTCGTGACGGCGCCGCCCGAGACCGGTCGACCATGACGGTGCGATGCTGCCTTTCGTGCAGGTGTGGGAGGACGTACCGGAGACGATGACGGCCTGGGTCGTCCACGAGCCGGGTCCCGTCGGAACGGGACCGCTGCGCAGAGTGACGATGCCGGTCCCGGAGCCTGGCCCTGGAGAGATCCTGGTGCGGGTCGATGTTTGCGCCGTCTGCCGGACCGACCTGCACCTCGCGGAGGGTGATCTCGAACCCAGATGGCCCGACACCGTTCCCGGCCACGAGGTCGTCGGACAGGTCGTTGCCGGTGCCGATGACGTCCGCGGGCTCGAACCCGGGCAGCGGATCGGTATCGCCTGGCTGAGGTGGACCTGCGGCCGCTGCCGTTACTGCCGGCGGGGTGACGAGAACCTCTGCCCGTCGTCGCGCTACACGGGATGGGACGCACACGGCGGATATGCCGAGTACGCCGTAGTGCCAGCCGCGTACGCTTACGTACTACCGAACGGGTACACGGCCGAGGAGCTGGCACCGCTGCTCTGCGCCGGCATCATCGGCTTCCGGGCGCTGAGGCGCTCGGCACTGCCCGCGGGCGGCCGGCTCGGCGTGTACGGCTTCGGTGCCTCCGCGCACCTGGCGACACAGGTCGCGCTCGCCGAGGGTGCGACTGTGCACGTGCTCACCCGTGCTGCGGCCGCCCGTGACCTGGCACTTTCCCTCGGGGTGTCGTCGGCCGCCGGAGCCGAGGACGCACCACCCGAGCCGTTGGACGCCGCCATCTTGTTCGCCCCCGTCGGTGACCTGGTCCCGGTCGCGCTGGCAGCGCTGGACGCGGGCGGGACGCTAGCGATCGCCGGTATCCATCTCAGTGACATTCCGGTTTTGGACTATCAGCGGCATCTGTTTCGGGAGCGGCAGGTGCGCAGCGTCACCGCGAACACCCGCGAGGACGGACGCGCGTTTCTCGACTTTGCGAGCCGGCGGCACCTGCAGGTGACGACCACGCCGTACCCGTTCGGCGCCGCCGACCAGGCTCTCGCCGATCTC
>DASUYL010000180.1:0-2543 GCA_036377395.1 Jiangellaceae bacterium | reverse complement strand
TCGACCAGATCTCGCACGCGGGTCAGCACGTCCAGGTACGACATCGCGGGCTTCACCATGACGATGTCGGCACCCTCGGCGACGTCGAGGCGCACCTCGCGCAGCGCCTCGACGCCGTTGGCCGGATCCTGCTGGTAGGCCTTCCGATCGCCGGTGAGTGACGACTCGACTGCCTCCCGGAACGGGCCGTAGAAGGCCGAGGCGTACTTGGCTGCGTAGGCGAGGATGGCCACGTCGTGGAAGCCGCCGCCGTCGAGCGCAGCCCGGATGGCGCTGACCTGGCCGTCCATCATCCCGCTCGGACCGACGACCTGGACGCCGGACTGAGCCTGTGCCAGTGCCATCCGCTCGTAGAGGCGCAATGTCGCGTCGTTGTCGACCGTCCCATCCGGCGCGAGCACCCCGCAGTGCCCGTGCGAGGTGAACTCGTCCAGGCACAGGTCGGCCATCACCGCGGTCGCGTCGCCGACCTCGGCCACCACGTCGCGGATCGCCGTGTTGAGCACCCCGTGCGGGTCCACGGCGCCTGACCCGCCGGCGTCCTTCGCCGCCGGGATCCCGAACAGCATGAGCCCACCGACGCCGGCCTCGACCGCCTCCAGTGCTACCTTGCGGAGGGTGTCGCGGGTGTGTTGGACGACTCCGGGCATCGACGTGATCGCCCGTGCCTCCACGGCACCTTCCCGTACGAACAGTGGGAGCACCAGGTGCCGGGCTTCGAGCGAGGTCTCTGCGACCAGACGGCGCATCGCCGGGGTCCGGCGCAGCCGACGGGGCCGTTCCGCGGGGAATGTCACAGCACTCATGTTGCCTTGCGCCGAGCCGAGGTGCGACGCCGCTGCGACGGCTTGGTGACCGGTTCGCCGGCCTCGAGCAGGGCCAGCCGTCGGGCCGCGCCGAACTCGGCCAGCGCCTCGGCGAGCACCTCGACCGACGGCTCGGGTGCGAGCACGTCGACCCGTAGGCCGTGCTCCTCCGCCGTCTTCGCCGTGGCCGGCCCGATGCACGCCACGACCGTCGAGGTGTGCGGCTTGCCCGCGATGCCGACCAGGTTGCGCACGGTGGACGACGACGTGAAGACCACCGCATCGAACTTCCCGCTTTTGATTGCGTCGCGGGTTTCGACTGCCGGAGGTGCGGCCCGAACGGTCCGGTACGCGGTGACGTCGTCGACCTCCCAGCCCATCTCGACCAGGCCGGCGGCCAGGGTTTCGGTCGCGATGTCCGCCCGGGGAAGGAACACTCGGTTGATCGGGTCGAGTACCTCGTCGTACGGAGGCCAGTCGAGCAGGAGTCCACGCGCGGACTGCTCGCCGGAGGGCAGCAGGTCGGGTTCGATGCCCCACGAACGCAGGGCGTCGGCGGTCTTCTCCCCCACCGCCGCCACCTTCAGTCCGGACAGGGCTCGCGCGTCGAGGCCATACTCCGCGAGCTTCTCCTTGACGGCGCGCAGCGCGTTGCCCGAGGTGAACGCGATCCACTCGTAGCGGCCCTCGACCATTCCCCGCACGGCCTTGTCGATCTGCTGCGGATTGCGCGGCGGCTCCACGGAGATCGTCGGTACCTCCTCGGGCACGGCACCGGAGCGTCGCAGCGCGGCCGACAACGACCCTGCCTGCTGGCGGGTGCGTGGAACGAGCACCCGCCACCCGAACAACGGCTTGGTCTCGAACCACGACAGTGTCTCGCGGTTGTTCACCACCTCGCCGACGACGGCCACGACGGGCGCCGGCATCTTGGCCGACCGCACGTCGGCCGCGATCCGTTCCAGCGTCGACACGACGGTGCGCTGGTCGACGGTGCTTCCGGCCGCGATGGCGGCCACCGGTGTCTCAGGCGCCGTACCCGCATCGATCAAGGACTGGGCAGCCTGGCCGAGCTGGTCGTCGACCCGCGTGAGCACCAGCGTGTCCGCGGTGCACTCGCGCCAGTCGACCTTGGCGGCAACGTCGACGACCTGGATGCTGCGCTTCCGGCCCGCGTTCAGCGGCACCCCCGCGTAGGCAGGGACGGCAGTCACGCCGGCGACTCCGGGGACGACCTCGAACGGCACGCCGGCCTTGGCGCACGCCAGCGCCTCGTCGGCACCGGTCGGGTGGACGAACGGGTCGCCGTCGAGCAGCCGCACCACACGGCGCCCGCCCTTGGCGGCGGCCAGCACGAGCCGGCTCCGAAGGTTGGCGGCCAGTGGCAGCCCGTCCTCGTCGACGCCGCACTCGATGATCTCGATGCCGTCGGGCGCATGCATGAGCAGGTCACGATGGCGGGCGTCCTCGATGACGGCGACGTCGGCCTCGGCGAGAACCTCGACGGCCCGCAGCGTCAGCAGCCCGGGGTCGCCGGGTCCCGCGCCGACGAAGGCGACACTGCCCACAGCGGGACGGTTCCTGGTGGTCACGGAATGGTCTCCTGTTCCAGCACCCGGTCAGGGGTGCCGACGAGCGCCCCGGCCCCGTCGTCGAGTAGGTCGGCAGCAAGATCGCGGCCGATCCACTCGGCCGCCGTCAACGGACCGGTGGCGGACTTGCGGATGCTCTCCGTGC
>DASUYL010000179.1:0-2633 GCA_036377395.1 Jiangellaceae bacterium | reverse complement strand
CCACCAGCGTGCCGTCCTCGCGGCGCAGCACGCCGTTGGCCGCGCCCGCGACCCGGGCCGTCGGCGTCAGCTCGTCGACCAGCTCGATGGTGGTGACCTTGTGCGGCATCGTCACCAGCGCGCCGCGGATGTTGGTCAGCGTGAACAGCGCCCGGAAGAAGTCGGGGTAGTCCGGGGTCTGCACGCCCATCGGGACCACGACGGCGTCGATTCCGTTCTTCTCGAACCACGGGTTGTAGATCAGCGGCGCCTTGAACGCGAACGTGGGGTAGCCCAGGTGCGCGATGAGCGTGGTCTTCCCACTGATCATGAACATTCCCTTCCGCGAGGCCTGCCGCCCAATGCTCGACCCCCGGCGCGGGTCCAAGGCCCCTCGATGCCAGGCCTTTCGTCCAGCGGAAGGCGAGTCCATGGCCCGTGACGCCGCCCGGCCGGAACGTGATCTGGTTCACTCGCTGTCGAGCGCGAGCCCGCAGCGCGGTACCACGGTGTGCGGGAAATCATGCGGACTCGACGAGCCCGCCGAACGCCCAGGACGGGACTCTGTCACGGGCCGTCGAGGAACGGAGCGATATGACTGCGGAAGCAGCTTCAGAGCAGGCCGCGAGCACGTCGGAGCGGGTGGCCACTGTCGGCGTCATCGGCGGCGGGATCATGGGCACCGGCATCGCGGAGGTGTCCGCACGAGCCGGATGTGACGTCGTCATCTGCGAGGTGAACGAGGCCTACGCCGAGAGCGCGCTGGGACGGGTCCGCAAGTCGCTGGCGCGCGCGGAGAAGACCGGCAAGCTCGCCACCGCGGACCGGGAGGCCGCGGAGGGCCGGGTGCGCGCCGTGACGGACATCGCCGACCTCGCCGACCGCGACCTCGTGATCGAGGCGGTGATCGAGGACGAGGCCGAGAAGATCGCGATCTTCCAGGCGCTCGGCAAGGTCGCGCGTCCCGACGCGCTGCTCGCCAGCAACACGTCGTCGATCCCGATCATGAAACTTGCGGCGGTCACGCCCCAGCCGCAGCGGGTGATCGGCATGCACTTCTTCAACCCGGTTCCGGTGCTGCGCCTCGTGGAGCTGGTGCCGAGCCTGCTGACCTCGCCCGAGACCGTGGCGCGCGCCGAGGCGTTCTGCATCGGGCAGCTCGAGAAGCACATCGTGCACTGCAAGGACCGGGCCGGCTTCGTGGTGAACGCCCTGCTGGTGCCCTACCTGCTCGCCGCGATCCGGATGGTCGAATCCGGCTTCGCCACGGCGGCAGAGGTCGACACCGGCATGATCGACGGCTGCAACCACCCGATGGGCCCGCTCGCCCTGTGCGACCTGATCGGCCTGGACACCATCCAGTTCGTGGCCCAGTCGCTCTACGCCGAGTTCAAGGAGCCGCTGTACGCACCGCCTTCGCTGCTGATGCGGATGGTCGAGGCGGGCCTCGTGGGCCGCAAGTCCGGCCACGGGTTCTTCGACTACCCGGCCCACAGGTAGTCGGACCCACAAGTAGTCGGAACGGTCACTCCACCCGTACATGGGACGGCCCCGGTGCATCCGCACCGGGGCCGTCGTGCTGTGGAAGCCTGTGCTCAGGGGCCGCCCGCCTTGAGCTGCTGGCGCAGCGCTCCGAGGACGACCTCGGAGGTGGAGCGGACGAAGTTGGCGTGCGTGGTGGCCAGCGTGCTGGCCCACTCGGCACCGGTGCCCTTGGCCGCCTGCTCCTCGAGGTCGAGCATGTTCTTGAGGACGGTCTCGTAGCCCTCCAGCCAGGCGAGCCCGTTCTTGCGGGCCTGCTCGGCGACCTGCTCCCCGAGTTCGCGGACGCGCTGCGTTGCGGCCTCGACCTCGGCGCTCACATCGGGGGTCGTCATGCGGGTGCACTCCCTCTTTTGTCGGGTGTTGCGGTCAATCTCCCACGGATGTGCGAGACGTCAAGCCGCACCGGCGCTGTTCCTGGCGCTGCGTGCGCTACCCCGTGCGGTGTCCCCGTGCACGACCCGCAGGACACCACGAAATCCGGGTCCTGGTCGAAGGTTGGCACGCTGCGGCAGCGCCGTCGCTCGAACCGACGTCGGCTTCCGACCAGTGAGAGGCGGTGGCCGGGGTCGTGGACGTCGGCGAGAGTGGCCGCGAGACCGGAAGGGGGCAGGGATGGCGGTCGACGCATCCGACGACACAGGGCACGCATCGGCCCGGCACGGGCGCGCGGTCGACGTGCACGCGCACGCGATGCCGCTGCCGCTGCTGTCGCGCCTGGCCGAGCGCAGCCTGGCCGACCTCGACGGCGTCCCCGACGGGATCGTCCGGCTCGACCCGCGGGTGAGCGGCGTCGGCCCCTGGGCCCCGCTCCCCCTTGCCCGCAGCCAGTACGACGTGGCGGTCCGGCTGTCGGAGATGGACGGGGCCGGTGTGGAGCGGCACGCGGTCTCGCTGCCCCCGTTCCTGTTCGCCTCGACCTCGGACGACCGGCAGTTCGTCTCCGACGTGGTGCGGCCCGGCAACGACGAGCTGGCCGTCTACGTCGCCGACGCCCCGGACCGCCTGCTCGGCCTGGGTTCGGTCCCGCTCGGGTTCCCGGACGCGGCGGAGGAGGCCCGGCGCTGCCTCGACGAGCTCGGGCTGGCCGGGATCGCCATCGGCAGCCGCGG
>DASUYL010000178.1:0-2551 GCA_036377395.1 Jiangellaceae bacterium | reverse complement strand
GTCGTCCGACCCCGGGCGGGCGAACCGCTCGGCGATGTGGCCCTGGTGCTCGGCCAGGATGTTGACCGCGAACCGGCCCGAGCGGCGGACCGCCTCCTGCGTCGCGCTCGCGGCGTTGAGGCAGACCAGCAGCATCGGTGGATCGAGCGAGAGCGACGAGACCGCGCTCACCGTCATGCCGCGCGGCGCCCCGTCGTCGACAGTCGTGATCACGACGACGCCGGTCATGAAGTTGCCGATCACGCGGCGGAACACCGCCGCGTCGAAGGCGGGTCCGGCGCCGGGTGGCGTGTCGACGGCCGACATGGGTCTTCCTCCTCGTCGAGCGGGCACCACACGGCGAACCCGGTGGGAGCGGCAGCCGCTCCCACCGGGTCGCCTCACGCGTCGGCGGGCCTGGTCAGGGCGTCCAGGTGACGACGGCCATGCCGTTGATCCACTCGTAGATCGGCTCGTAGCTCAGGGCCTGCATCTCATGCCCACGCATGGCGGCCGCTACGGCGACCCATGCCCGGACCTCGCCCGTGCCGTTCCCGGCCTCCATGAGCTCGTCGTTGGGCAGGTCGAGCAGCTCGCCGCAGCCGGGCTTGCCGAGCTCCTCCAGGAACCAACGGTCGAAGTCCTCGTCGATGTCGCCGACCCGCGGCTCGCCGACGAAGTGGGACACCCCTCCGGCACCGACCAGGGCGACCCGCTCGAGGCCCTCGTAGGAGCGCAGCGACTCGCCGAGCGCAGCGCCGAACTCGTAGCTCTGCCGCAGGGTCATCAATGGTGGGGTGGTGCAGTTGAGCACCATCGGCACGAGCGGGATCTGCCAGGACGGGTCGAGCTGGCCGTAGACGGTGAGGAAGCCGTGGTCCGGCTCCATCTCATGGGAGAGCGCCGCCCAGTAGCTCCGCTTCATCAGCTCGGTCACGATGTGCTCGCCGAGCTTGGGCTCCCCTGGAACGACGCTGTGCTGCATGCGAAGCCATCTCGCGTGCGGGGCGTCGTACTTCTCGGCGAGCCCGACGGCCAGCTGCGGGAGCGCGTTCAGGAAGTAGTTGGTGAAGTGTTCCCCGGAGAGCATCACCACGGCCTGGGGCCGGGCGGCCTCTGCTTGCCTGCGCACCTTCTCCAGCGCGCCGAAGAACCCCGCCTGCTGCTCCTCCGAAGCCGACTCCGGATTCGCGGCCTGCATCGGTGCATGCGCAGCGCAGTACGCCGTCACGATTTCAGCCATCGCGGCTTCACCTTCCGTTCCGGGGTCAACGACCCGGCGAGCAAGGGCCGGTAGTCGGCCTTCCGGTATCCCATGTTGCGCGCCAGCCCGTTGATGAGCACCGGGTGCGTGCCCATCGCGTACAGCGTGCCGAGGTCCAGCGACTCGACCGCCTTGCGCTCCTCGTCGGTGAGCTCGTAGCCCTGCGCGGCGATCGTCGCGATGTCCGGCCGCTCGTCCTTGGGCGCGTGCTCCCGGGCACGCAGGTAGTCGAACAGGCACTTCTGTACCTGGTAGATACTCATTCGTCATCCCCTTCGCGGACCCGCGCCTGGCCGGGGTGGTGGACATCGTCGTGAGGCGCATTCGATCGAGCGGGCCTCTTCACCCTGCCATCGGCGCGGGCCCGTGCAGAGAGCGGCGAAAGCCCCTTCCGACCAGTGGGACCCGCGGCCTGCCCGGGATGCGCGACCGTCTGACCCCGACGAAACGGCCCCCGACGTCGGGGACAACCCGTCAGTCCTCCGGGACGCCCAACTCGCCCGCTCGCTGCCGGGCGCCGCGTTCCTGGATGAGGTTGGCGACGAGCCCGGTCCATCCGGTCTGGTGGCTGGCGCCCAGTCCGGTGCCGGCGAACCGGTCGTCACGGTCGCCACCGTGGAAGTACTCGTGGAACAGGAGGTGGTCCGTGAAGTGGGGGTCGGTGTCGTACCGCTCGATGCCGCCGTTGCAGGGACGTCGTCCGGTGTCGGGGTCGCGCAGGAAGATGCCGATGAGCCGCCGCTCGAGATCGTCGGCGACCTCGGCGAGCGTCCGGCGTTCCGCCGTCCCGGTGGGGTACGGCACGGTGACGCCGGGACCGACCATCCGGTGGAGCTTGCGCAGGGAGCCGACGAGCAGGTAGTTCACCGGCATCCACACCGGGCCGCACCAGTTCGAGTTGCCCCCCATCCGCTTCATGCGGATCGACTCGGCCGGCTCGTAGAACACCGTGAGCCGACCGGACCCCGGCAGGTCCACGTCGTTGTGGTCGAGGTGGTAGCGCGACAGGCCGCGGATGCCGTGCGGGCTGAGGAACTGGGCCGGGTCGAGCATGCGCTCGAGGATGCGCACCAGCTTGTCGGCGTCGACGATCGCGACGCTCCCCCGCAGCTCGGACGGCGCCGTCCGCCCGGAGACCTGGGAGATGAGGCCGTCGAGGTTGAGGTGGGCGTTGTCCGCGACCAGATCACGACGGTTGCGCGCGAACCAGCGCAGGAAGCCGTACAGCTCGTAGAACGACTCCGGGTTCCGCACCCGCTGGTGGACCTCCTCGACGGCGAAGAGCGGCACGAGGCCCGTCATGGAGAA
>DASUYL010000177.1:0-6503 GCA_036377395.1 Jiangellaceae bacterium | reverse complement strand
AAGGGCCGAAAGCCTCTGTCCGCCAGTCTGCTACAGCTGCCGTCGTGCCACGCTCGAACACGTCGACGGCGACCAGATCAAGACCGTGAGGACCGCATCGGCACCCGGTTCCTTGGCCGTGCATGCGCTGTACACCTTACGTTGAGCGCCGTGCGGGAGGATGCGTCGCCGCCGACGCTGACGCGCCGAGGCGGCGCGGCATGCGGCCTCCTGAGCTTCGCGCCTGGATCGCCGGACAGCACGCCACGTTCCTGCAGCTCGCCGCCTCAAACCGGCTTCCCCGCCTCCTGCCTGGCCACTCCCAGGGATTCGTCCCAGGAATCGGTGCTTCAAGCGAGTCTGGCGGGTCAGGTATGTGTCCGCCGCGTGAGCACGACGAAGCGCCGTTGGCGTCGCGCTGAGGCGGCCGTTGGCTGCTCTGCGGGCGTGAGGTGTGGAGGCCCCCGCGCCTGGTTGGTCGCGACCCATTGCCTCGTCGTTCCGTCCGGGCCGGGTGCTACGACTCAACGACGATGGGGAGGACCATGCCCTTCTCGTAGTGCTGCTCGATGTGACACGCGAACTCCAGCGTCCCCGCCGGGTAGGCCTTGTCGAACGTGACGTCGACCGACGACGTGTCACCCGCCAGCAGGTCGTCCTCCTCGATGTGGCCGACGGCCATCTCGTCCATGGCTTCCATGTCCATGGTTCCCGCGGCGATCGGCATGACGATCATGAGCTCGTGCTCTTCGTCTCCGACGTTGTGCACGACGAAGTGGTACGGCACGCCGACCTTGAAGGTGGTCAACGATGACGTGAAGGAGAAGTCGTCCGCATCGACGTCGACGGTGACAGGTTCGCCCGAGCTGCCGGCCGAGGTGGCGCTCGGGGCTTCGGTGGTGACCGTCACGCCCCCGTCATCCGATTGGGATGCGTTGTCGTCGTCGCCCGAGCTGCCGCAGGCGGCCAAGGCCGACGTCGCGAGCACGACAACCACAGGTATCGGCCACCACTTCACCCCCATGTCGGCCTCCTGTCAGAAGCGTCCGTAGTCACGTGTACGACGTCACCGATTGCTCCGATAGGGGCGAAGGTCCTTGACGTCGGGCTCGAATGTCTCAGCCACCCTCGTCGTCGTGGTCGTGCGCCGTGTCCTCGAGGCCCTCGCGCCAATTGGGAACGCTCGGAGCGTCGGGCTCCCACGAGCGGATGTAGGCAACGAGCTGCTGGATCTGCTGGTCCGTGAGCGAGCCGCCGAGGTCGATGCTCCAGACCGGCATCTCGGTGCCGGCGACGCCGGCGGAGACGAGCATGCGGATCTGTTCGTCGTTCGTCGAGGTGAGGAACTCTCGGGCGTTGAGGGTCGGTGAGTCGCCTCCGACACCGTCGTCGCCATGGCAGCTGGCGCAACTGCTGGCGAACAGCTGGCGGCCGAGCTGCACGTACTCGGTGCGTTCCTCGCTCTTGGCCGTGGCTCGCAGATCGGGCTCGCGGGCGCGGTAGACGCCGAACCCTGCGACGAGCACGGCCATGAAGACGAGGCCGGCGATGAGATGTCGGTCCAGGCTGCGATCGAGCCAGGACGGCTCGACCTCGAGGGGCGGGGGACGGTCGCGGGGCACGTCAGGCCCCTTCCACGCAGCTCGGGCCTCGCGGCGGTGTGAGGAACCGCTCCTCGCCCCGGTCGGGTCCACGGATCGGCGCGCCGGTGTCGACCACAAGCTCGTCACCCTGGACGGTGAGTTCGTAGCGGTCCATGCCGCGGGGCGACGGGCCCTTGACGTACTCGCCTGCCAGGTCGAAGACCGACCCGTGGCACGGACATTCGAAGCGGCCCGAGCTGTCGCAGAACGGGACGCGGCAGCCGAGGTGCGGGCACTTCTGCGAGAGGGCGAAGTAGTGCCCCTCGGCGTTGACCACGTAGAGCCGGGCAGCGGAGACATACGTGGCCGTGCCCGGCCCGAACCGCTGGGCCTTGCCCAGCGCGAGGCTGCCTCCCTCGGTGGCCTGAGCCAGCGGGCGCAGCGACTCGTAGGCCGTCCATGCCGCGGCAACGGCGAGCAGCGCGCCGCCCAGCTTCCATCCCCGAAGCAGCACGTTGCGGCGGCTGATAGCCATATCGCTCCTACAGTTCGAGGTACAGGTGGTCCCACGGCGCGACGAAGCGCCATCCCGGCCCCCGGAAGAAGGTGCCGATCACGGTGAGCCCGACGGCCAACGTGGCGAGCGTGACGAACACGACGATGGCGACCTTGCGGTGGCGAGCCGATGTCGCAGGGTTGCGGTCGAGGTAGGGCAGGACCGTCAATCCGATCACCGCGCCCGCAGGAACGAGGATGCCCGCCACCAGCGGGTCGAAGTGTGACAGCAGCTCTTGGAGGCCTGCAAAGTACCAGGGGGCCTTCGCAGGTTCCGGGGTGAGATTGGGGTTGGCGATGCTCTTGAGCGGGGCGGCGAAGGCCACGCCGAGCGCGAGGACGACGGCGGACACGCCCAGGAAGACCACGACGTGGCGGACGAGGAGGTGGGGCCAGGCGAACACGGTGTCGTCGGTGGGCCGCTCCTCGGCCGTGACCGATTCCCGGTCGACCACGCCCAGGAGCCGCACGCGCTGCGCCGGCCCATCGTGCGTCGACGGTATGGCAGCCGGGGTGCCGGGCGGCACGGTCGCGTGCTCGACGAAGGTTCCGCTCGATGGTCGCGTCACTGCGAACCCGTCCTTGCGGACCCGCCAGATGTGGACGAGCAGCAGGATGATGAGCAGTCCGGGCAGCACGGTCACGTGCAGGGCGTAGAAACGCAGGAGGGTTGTCTGGCCGATCTGCGTGCCGCCGATGAGGGCGTCGCGGACAGTATGCCCGACCACCGGGAGGTAGTCGACGAGGTTCGTGCCGACGGTGACGGCCCAGTAGCTGAGCTGGTCCCAGGGCAGGAGGTAGCCGGTGAACGACAAGGCGAGCGTCATCACCAGCAGGGACATGCCCAGCACCCAGTTGAACTCGCGGGGCTTCTTGTAGGCGCCGGCGAGGAACACGCGCACGAGGTGGGCGAAGACCGCCAGCACCATGAGGTGGGCGGCCCAGCGGTGCACGTTGCGGATGAGCTGGCCGAACCCCACGCCCGTGCGTAGGGTCTGCATGTCGCCGTAGGCGGCGTTCACCGACGGCGTGTAGAAGAACATCAGATACACACCGGTGGTCAGCAGGATGCCGAATAGGACCGCGGTGATGAATCCCAGCCGCCACGAGTAGCGCAGCCGCAGGACCCGCTCGGGCACCTTGACCGGGTACAGGTGCAGGAAGAAGTTCGAGAACGACTGCAGGGCCCGGCCCCGCGGCGTGTCCAGCTGCGGGTGGCGGAACACCGAGCGCCACACCTCGGAGTTGTGCAGCCTGGACCGTAGTCCGGCGGTCGGCGGATACACGGCCGGCTCCAGGCCGTCGCGCGGCACCTCATCCATGGGGCACCTCCTCGGCGTGGGCCATGGACAGGGCGCCGGGCGGGCAGCGGTTCACGCACAGCCCGCACCTGATACACGCCTCCTCGTCGAGCAGGAGCGCCGACTGTGACGCCACCCCGACCCCGGCGTGGTCGGCCCGCACGATCGAGATGCAGTCGTACGGGCACACGTCGACGCACAGGCCGCACAGGATGCACAGTTCGGGCGTCAGCATGACGTTGTCGAAGCAACGCAGGCAGCGGAGGCCCTCGAGCACCGCGTCGGCCTCGCCGTAGCCGACCTCGACTTCGGCGAACCCGACGCGTCGCTCGCTGGCGACTGCGGGCACGGCGCGCCGTTCGATGCCGTCGTAACCGGTTGCCAGGCGGCGGAACCCCACCCGTTGCCGGAGCTCGATCCGTACGGGTTGGGACGCCGCGGTGGAACCGGTCAGCCATGCGTGGATCCCGGTGGCGGCTCGCTGCCCGTCGGCGATGGCGTCGATGAGGTTGCGAGGTCCGAACGCCATGTCGCCCGCCGCCCAGACGCGCTCGTGGGAGGTGCGCAACGTCGACCGGTCGACCACCAGCTGGCCCCGCGGCGTGCGCGCCAGGTCGACCCCCTCGTCGAGGAAGGACCAGTCGGTGGCCTGGCCCACGGCGAGGATGACCGTGTCGGCAGCCAACACCTCCTCGGTCCCGGGCACGAAGGTCGGGGCAAAACGACCCTGCTCGTCGAACACCGATGCCACACCGATCGTCTCCAGCCCGCTCACCCGTCCGTCGCCCATCATGCGGTGCGGCCCGCGGCGGTAGACGATCCGGATGCCCTCCGCCTCCGCATCGGCGATCTCCTCGGGCGCCGCCGGAATCTCCTCGGGGGACTCCAGCGCCATGACCGTGACCTCGCGCACACCGGCCCGCACCGCGGCGCGGGCCGTGTCGAGCGTCGTGGTGGCACTGCGACGGGCATCCTCGGCCGCCTCGACGCCCAGCTCGACCGGCGCGGGAGCCGCCTCGCCGCGGGAGCTGGCCCGCAGGCTGGTGCGGGCGGCGTCGAACGCGACGTTGCCACCACCCACAACGATCACGCGCTCGCCCAACTCGACCCGGAAGCCCTGGTTCACGTTCAGCAGAACCTCGATGGCACGGAGCACACCGTCGAGGTCGTGGCCGGGGATGTCGAGGTCGCGACCACTGCCCGTGCCGACCGTCAGCAGCACTGCGGCGTGCCGCTCGACGAGCTCGGCCAGGGCAACGTCGGTGCCCACCCGGCACCCGGTCAGCGACTCCACGCCCAGCTCCAGGATCGCCTCGACCTCCCGGGCGATGAGCGCCCGCGGCAGCCGGTACTCGGGGATGCCCAGCACCATCATCCCCCCGAGCCGGTCCTGCGCGTCATAGACCGTCACGGCGTGGCCGGCGAGGCGCAGGTCATGTGCCGCGCTCAAGCCCGCCGGCCCGCCACCGACGATCCCCACGGACGGAAGCGTCGGCGGTGGCACTGGTCCATGCGCCTCGTGCCAGAGCGCGTTCGCGGCGAAGCTCTCGACGCCGAACTGTTCGGACACGAACCGCTTCAGGGCCCGGATGGCGATCGGCGCGTCCACCTTGCTCCGGCGGCAGGCGGTCTCACACGGCGCCGCGCACACCCGCCCGCAGATCGACGCAAAGGGGTTGGGCCTCCGTGCAATGAGGTAGGCGTCGCGGTAGCGCCCCTCCGCGATGGCAGTCACATAGCCCCCGGCGTCAGTGTGGACCGGGCATGCAGCGCGACAGGGTTCGTTCTCCCACAGCCACCGCGCGTCGGGGACCCGCGGTGAGGTCACCTCAGATCTCCCGGTGCGCCTGCAACCGGCGCAACACCCAGGCCAGCAGGCCCAGAGCCACGAAGAACCACACGGAGGCGATCGCCACCCGCCCGCTCCGCGAGAGTCCAGTCAGTTGTGTGAGGAAGAGATCCGGGGCGTACATGAGCAAGCCCACCGACGCCGCAACGATGACGAGGCCGCTCACAACCGCCCGAGGCCACCCGATGTAACCCGTCTTCGCGGCCATCGGACCTCCTCCACGCTGATTCCAGAAGCTTATTCGCTCGTGCGCCACGTCCGGTCCATGCCGGGCGAGTCAATGAAGGCGCGGACCGACAGGGCGGGGTCAAGATTCTGCCGGTGTTGACAGGCTGAGCACGCGCGAGAGCGAGATTCACAACAAGGGCTCGGCCGTGCCAGGAGCAGAGCGTCGGCGCACTCGACAGTGTCCCAGAACGCGGGCCAGCCGAACTCCGAGGCGCATCACTCGTGTAGGTGCGGAGCCGGCGCTCGACCAAGCCAGACCCACGGTCAGATCACGGTCACTCTGCGGAACGACTTGGCACCGGTGGGAAACCGGTGGCCGGCGACCGGTCGGCCTCGGCTGGGCCTCGTCGGCGCGGTCCGGACCGGCCGTTCCGCCTGTCATGCCACTGTTGCAGGGACGAAGCCGACGTTGACCTCGCGCGCGACGCCATCATCCCCGCTCGGGCCCCGCGCGCCCCAACGCGGGGCAATCAACGGCTGCTGAGCCGCCATTGGTGGTAGCCAGCTCTACCCGTGATTTCGCTCCATCGACTGGCCCGGGCTGGGCTCCTCCATGCGGATGTCGGGTAGCCATTGGAGCCACGAGGGGAGATACCAGTTTGCGGGGCCGAGGAGCTTCATGCTGGCGGGTAGGAGCACGGAGCGGATCACCGTGGCATCGATGAAGATGGCGGCGGCCAGGCCGAAGCCGAACTGCTTGAGCCCGATGTTGCGCGTGAAGGCGAAGATGAGCGCGACGGCGACCATGATCGCTGCTGCACTCGTGATCGTGCCGGCGGTGGCCTTGATTCCGATGGAGATGGACTCGTCGGTGGTTGCACCGTGCTCGTGCGCCTCTTTGATCCGGCTCATGACGAACATGTGGTAGTCCATCGAGAGGCCGAACAGGATCGAGAACAGGAACAGCGGCAGCCAGGACTCGATGATGCCCGTGGCCTCGAAGTCGAGGATGCCTTCGAGCAACAGCCCTTCCTGGAAGACAAGCACCAGGAGGCCGTAGGCGGCGCC
>DASUYL010000176.1:0-5462 GCA_036377395.1 Jiangellaceae bacterium | reverse complement strand
CTGCTCCCAGGGCAGCTCGTCGTACGTCGCCGGCGGGGGCGCCACACCCAGATGATCGGCGTACCAGCGGGTCAACGCCTGTGGATCACGCGCGCGGAAGAACACGCCGCCGATTCCCGTCACTCGCTCCATGGGTGCGATGGTTTCAGATCACGGGCAGTGGCGCCCGGCGGCGGGCCGCGGTCCCAGCACGGAAGTCGTCGGCCCGTTGTTGGCGGTTCAGGTGAGGTGTCGGCGGGTCCACCAGAAGCAGAACCCGGCGAGCAGCAGGGCGATGGCGATGAAGATGCCGGTTTCGGCCAGCTGCAGCGGCCAGAAGTGATCGGCCGGGTGGTAGACGAGGTCTTGGCGCAGGCCCAAGCTGTTGACCCACTGGTCGCATGCTCGGACCGCGGCCTCGGGTCCGCAATATTGCGGGTCGGCGGGGCCGGTGAAGACCTGGCCGGTGTGTGTGATGGTCTGGTTCGACAGCACCCAGGCATCGGACAGGCTGTGGCTGCCGATCACCGTCATCTCGTCGTTGTCACCGATCATCAACAATTCCGGTGACGAGATGTCCAGCGGGTTGGTGACGTGACTGGCGGCCACCAGATGTTCGCGGATCCACTCCTGCATCGAGATGACCGCGAGGCTGTAGACGGCGAGAGTCGCGGCCATGGCGGCCACGGTGCGGCGGATGAGCATTCCCATCGTGACGCCGAGGACGAAGGCGAAGAGGGCGTAGCCGACCGGGACGATGCCGCGGGTACTGAAGGTCAAGGGAAGGATCCGGCCACCATGCGCATCGTCGAGGTGGTACGCCCAGGAGGTGACGGCCCAGCTGAGCAGCCCGACGGCCAGGGCCGTACCTGCGCCGATGACGGCCAGCTTGGTGGCGAGCCAGCGGGTCCGGGTCACCGTCTGGTTCCAGGCGAGGCGATGGGTTCCGGTTTCGAGCTCGCGGGCAATCAGCGGGGCTCCCCAGAAGACCCCGATCACAGCGGGGACCACGTACACGACCGCTGAGGCGAGTTGGTAGACGATGCCGGCGGCGCCGGTCCTCACCTGGTTGAGGAAGTTGCTGATCGCGGCGCCGCAGTCGGTGCCGCAGGCGGCGACGTTGGCGGCGTCGTAGGCGTCGGCGATGCTGGGACCGGTGACCACCAGCACGACGCCGAGTGCGGCCAATGCACCGACGGTGATCCACGTCTGGGTACGGAACTGGCGCCAGGTCAACCAGATCACGGCGTCGTCTCCAATACGGGCTGTGGGTGGGTGGTCTGCTGGGACAGGTAGGCCAGAACCAGGTCCTCGAGCGTGAGCTGTTCGACGGTGAACGAGCGGTCGTCGATCGGGCTGGTGCTGCGCACGGTCAGGGTGGACTGCCGGTCGATGTGGCTCTCCTCGATCACCTCGGTGCCCGTGGGCAGGTTGGCGAGGTCACGGCGGGCGCCGGTGAGCCGGTGGTGGTTGGTCAGTAGGTCGTCCACCTCTCCGGAGACCCGCACGCGGGACGCGACGAGCACGACCAGGTAGTCGCAGACGCGTTCCAGGTCGGAGACCAGGTGCGATGACAGGATCACGCTGGCGTCGTGCTCGGCGATGTACGCCATCAGCCCTTGCAGGAACTCACGCCTGGCGAGGGGGTCGAGGCTGGCAATGGGTTCGTCGAGGATGAGCAGGTCCGGCAGTTTCGCGATGGCCAGGGTCAGGGCGAGCTGTGCACGCTGCCCACCGGACAGCTTCCCCGCCTTCTGCGACGGATCGAGGCCGAGTCTGCCAATCCGCTCATCGGCGAGCCGCTGATCCCAACCGGGGTTCATATGTGCACCGAAACGAAGGTGGTCGGCGACGGAGAGGCCCGCGTAGATGGGTGCGTCCTGTGCGACGAAGCCCACCTTGGCCAGTTGTGCCGCACCGGATGCCGGGTGCCCGCCGAGGACCTCGATGCTGCCGGCAGTGGGCGGCAAGAGGCCCACCGCGATGTGCAGCAGGGTCGTCTTGCCGGCGCCGTTCGGCCCGACCAGGCCCACGACGCGCCCGGCGGGTATGGCAAGGGTGCAGTCGGACAACGCCAGGCGTCGCCCGTACCGCTTGGACAGGCCCTCGGCCTGTAGCACGGGGCGGCTCATGCGGACTCCTCTATCCGGGCGCGGAATGTGGACACGAAAAGGGCCTCGATGCTCTCTGCGGTCAGTCCGGCAGCTCGCGCGCGGGCGAGCCACGCGATCAACTCCTCGCGGAGTGGACCATGCGCGGCCAGCGACTCGTCGGTCAAGGTTCGGGTGACGAACGTGCCCACCCCGGGACGCGCTGCCACCAGACCCTCGTACTCGAGTTCCCGATATGCCTTGAGCACCGTGTTCGGGTTGATCGCCACCTTCGACACGACGTCCTTGACCGTGGGCAGTTGGTCACCCTCGGCCAATAGCCCGAGCCGCATGGCCTGGCGGACCTGCTGGATCAGCTGCATGTAAGGGGCGACGCCGGAGCGGCCATCCAGGTGAAACTCGATCACCCTCAGCTCGCATTCATCTAGGTAACTAGCACTATAGCTCTATGACATGACCAATGGCAATGGTGTGGAGAGCTGGTGCTTCCTCGGCGGAAGACGAAGCCGGATGGTGATGCCGTGCTCAGAACGGGATCGTGATGAACGGTGAGGAGTAGTCGGCCTGGTCCCGTAGGAGTTCCTCGGCGTCCTCGCGGCTGAGGTCGTGCCGGTCGCGTTCGGCACGGATCACCATCGGCAGCAGGCGCACGTCGGCCGGTGTCGCGATCGCCGTGACCTCGTCGTGGGAGAGCACCCACGAGACCGCCGCGGTGATGGCACGTTGCTCGTCCAGCGGCTCGTACCAGGTCGTGTACGTCTTCGGCGCGCCGTCGGGCCAGTTCCGCTGCGACACCGTCTTGATGATCAACAGACCCGCATCCTGACGCTGGACCTCCTCGACCAGCGCCTCGAAGGCGCGCAGATAGTCCGCGTCGCGGGCGAGCACCGGGTTGATCGGGGTGAGCACGGTCGCGAACGGGTAGCGGCGCAACGCTTCGAGGTGTGTGGCTGGTGCGTCGTGTCCGTGCCCGGTGATGCCGACGGCCCCGACCAGGCCTTCCTCCTGGGCGCGGACGGCCGCGTGCAGCGCACCGTCGGCGCCGGTCGCACGGTCGAGGTCCTGGAGGTCGCCGACCGCGTGCAGTTGCAGCAGGTCGACGCGATCGGTCTGCAGCCGCTCGAGCGAGGCATTGATCTGCCGCCACGCCTCGTCGAACGCCCGCTCGCCGGTCTTGGTCGCCAGGAAGACACGGTCGCGGACGCCGTGCATCACGGCTCCGAGGCGGAGTTCCGCGTCGCCGTAGCCGGCAGCGACGTCGAGGTAGTTGATCCCCGCGTCGAGTGCCTCGTCGATCGAGCGGCGCGCGACCTCCTGCGTGACGTCGGACAGCGCCGCAGCGCCGTAGATCAGGACAGAGCTCTGGTACCCGAGTCGGCCGAGCCTGCGGTACTCCATCGACGTCCCTTCCGTCGTCGCCCAGTTCGCAACCTACTCCGCGGCGGAGCGTCGGGTGATCATCCGCGGGCGTGGACTAGCCTCCGCAGGGTCCGGGCGGTGATGTGGGAGGACGGCGGACGTGGGTGAGTTCATCAGGCTCGAGATCGACGCGGGCGTCGGGACGATCCGGCTCGACCGGCCGCCCATGAATGCCCTCGACGCCCAGATGCAGGACGAGTTGCATGCCGCGGCGAAGGAGGCGGCGGAGGGCCGCGAGGTCAGGGCGGTGGTCGTGTACGGCGGGGAGAAGGTGTTCGCCGCGGGCGCGGACGTCAAGGAGATGGCGGTGTCGTCCTACGCCGACATGGTGGATCGGTCCGGCCCGCTGCAGGCGGCATTCGCCGCGGTCGCCCGGATCCCCAAGCCGACGGTGGCGGCGGTCACGGGGTACGCGCTCGGCGGTGGCTGCGAGCTCGCGTTGGCCTGCGACGTCCGCATCGCCGCCGACGACGCCAGACTGGGCCAGCCGGAGATTCTTCTCGGCCTCATTCCCGGCGCCGGCGGCACCCAACGGCTGTCGCGACTGGTGGGCCCGGCCAAAGCCAAGGAGCTGATCTTCACCGGGAGGTTCGTGGGCGCCGAGGAGGCTCTGAACATCGGACTGGTCGATCGCGTGGTGCCGACCGCCGAGGTCTACCCGGCGGCGCAGGAATGGGCGGGACAGTTCGCCGCAGGACCGGTGTACGCGCTGCGCGCGGCCAAGGAGGCCATCGACCGCGGCCTCGGGGCCGACCTCGACACCGGCCTGGAGATCGAGCGGCAGCAGTTCACCGGCCTGTTCGCCACCGAGGACGCCACGATCGGCATGCGTTCCTTCGTCGAGAGCGGGCCGGGAAAGGCACGCTTCGTTGGACGCTAGGACGCCTGCGGCCGCCGAGGACATCGAGCGTGCCTGGCATGACACGAAGCTCGCCCAGGTGCTCTACCACGACTGGGAGGCGGACACCTATGACGAGAAGTGGTCGATCTCGTTCGACCAGCGATGCGTGGAGTACGCCCGCGACCGGTTCGCAGCCGTCGCCGGCACGGCCGGCTGGCCGTACGGCACCGTCCTCGAGATCGGCGCCGGCACCGGCTTCTTCTCGTTGAACCTGCATCAGGCCGGTGTCGTCGACGACGTGCACGTTACGGACATCTCCTCCGGCATGGTCGATGCGGCGAAATGCAACGCGTCCACGCTCGGCTTCGACATCGAAGGACGCGTGGCCGACGCCGAATGCCTGCCCTATGCCGACGCGACGTTCGACCTGGTGGTCGGCCACGCCGTCATCCACCACGTGCCCGACGTGGAACAGGCGTTCCGGGAGATGCTCCGGGTCCTCAAGCCGGGCGGCCGCATCGTCGTCTGCGGCGAGCCGACCCGGTACGGCGACTATGTGGCCCGCCGGCTCTCCCGGGCGACGTGGTGGGCCGCCACCCGAGCCACCCGGCTGCCCTTCCTGCGCGACCGTTGGGCTCGTCCGCAGGAGGCCTTGGACGAATCCTCACGCGCCGCGGCCCTGGAGGCCGTCGTCGACCTGCACACCTTCGACCCGGCCGCCCTGGCCCGGATCGTCGAGCGGGCGGGTGCGGCAGAAGTCCGCACCGTGACCGAGGAGCTCACCGCGGCCTGGTTCGGCTGGCCGGTGCGGACTCTGGAATATGCCCTGAACCCGGATCGCCTCGGCTGGCGATGGGCGATGTTCGCCTACCACGGATGGCGAAGGCTATCGGCGGTCGATCGGGTGCTGGCCAGGGTGGTGCCGGCGGAACTCTTCTACAACGTGTCCGTCACCGCGGTGCGACCGACGTGACCGATCCGCGTCAGGCCCGGTTCCTCACGTTCGCCAGCCTTCGTTGGGTGCTGCGGCATCGGGCGTGGACGCCGTGGTACCTCGTCCGGTATTGGCGGCTGCTGCGGCTACGGGTGAGACACCGCAATGTCGTGATCGA
>DASUYL010000175.1:0-12978 GCA_036377395.1 Jiangellaceae bacterium | reverse complement strand
CCCGATCGACCAGCCGAGCAACGCGAGGTAGTTCAGCAGGCCCTCGGGGAGGAATCCGCGATCGCGGTAGAGCTGCAGCGACGACGCCGGGTCGCGCTTGGACAACTTGCGGTTGCCCTCACCCATGACGAAGGGCAGGTGCCCGTAACGCGGCAGCGGGCCGTGGGCGATCCCCAGGTCGCGCAGCGCCTCGTGCAGGACGACCTGCCGCGGCGTCGACGAGAGCAGATCCTCGCCACGGAGCACGTGGGTGATGCCCATGAGCGCGTCGTCCACCGGGTTGACCAGCGGATAGAGCGGCTGCCCGTTGGCCCGGACGATGACGTAGTCGAAGACGTTCTCGGCGTCGACGGTGGTCCGGCCCCGGACCAGGTCGTCGACGGACACGGCACGGTCGGGCATGCGGAACCGCAGGACGGGGTAGCGGCCCTCGGCGCGGTAGGTGGCGACCTGGTCGGAGCTGAGGGCACGGCAGTGGCCGTCGTACCCGCTGGGCCGGCCCGCGGCGCGCGCGGCGTCACGCCGCTGCTCGAGCTCCGCCTGCGTGCAGTAGCAGTGGTAGGCGTGGCCGGACTCGAGCAGGGTCGCAGCGACCCGGGCATAGATGTCGCCGCGCTCGGACTGGCGGTACGGCGCATGGGGCCCGCCGATCTCCGGGCCCTCGTCCCAGGTCAGTCCGAGCCACCGGAACGAGTCCAGCAGTGCGCCGTAGGACTCCTCGGTGTCGCGGGCGGCGTCGGTGTCCTCGATGCGGAAGACGTAGGTGCCGCCGAAGTGGCGCGCGAACGCCCAGTTGAACAGGGCCGTGCGGATCAACCCGACGTGCGGGTTACCGGTCGGAGACGGTGAGAACCGAACCCGCACGTCGGCCGGCGGGAGGTCACCCAGGACGGGGTCGGGCACGCGTCGAGGGTACCGGTCGCCTGCCGTCGGTCACTCGGCCGCGACGACCCGGTTGGTCAGCGCGCCGATGCCCTCGACGGTGACCGTGACCTCGTCCCCGTCGCGCAGCGGGCCCACTCCCGCCGGCGTACCGGTGAGGATCACGTCACCCGGCAGCAGGGTGAAGGCCGCACTGATGTAGGAGACCAATGCGGCCACATCGTGAACCATCTGCGAGGTCCGACCGTTCTGGCGGACCTCGTCGCCGACCGTGCAGGTCACTGCAAGATCGGCCGGGTCGAGGTCGGTCTCGATCCAGGGGCCGAGCGGGCAGAACGAGTCGAATCCTTTCGCCCGCGCCCATTGCCCGTCGCGCTTCTGCAGGTCGCGCGCGCTCACGTCGTTGCCGCAGGTGTACCCGAGAACGACGTCCGCGACCCGCTCCCTTGGCACCTCACGGCAGACGCGGCCGATGACGACGGCGAGCTCGGCCTCGTGGTGGACCTCGTCGGACTGGCGCGGCAGCACGATGGGCTCGCCGGGTCCGATCACCGACGTGTTCGGCTTGAGGAACAGCAGCGGCTCGGCGGGGACCTCGTTGCCCAGCTCGGCCGCGTGCTCGGCGTAGTTGCGCCCGACGCCCACGACCTTGCTGCGGGGGATCACCGGAGCCACCAACCGGGCGTCGACCAGGTCGACCTTCTCGCCGGTCAGCCGGATCGGCCGGTAGAGCGGATCGCCCTCCACCACGGCCAGCACGGTCCCGCCGGACTGGTCCTCACCGACCACTGCGAACCGTGGCTCGTCTCCCGTGGTGAACCTTGCGATGCGCACGGCAGGGAGCGTAGCTCCGCCGCAACCGATGGTGACCAGGGCTCAGCGGAACGACCACTCCACGGTGACGGTGACCGCCAGCTGCTCGCGCCCCGGCTGGAGCGGGAAGGCGACCGCGGCCTCCGGCCAGCTGCCGGCCCGGGCCATAATCTCGTTGCTCGGAACCTTCTCGGTGACGCTGACGACCTGGCCGAGTGCCCGGCCGGCCTGCTCGGCATACAGCTCGGCCTTGGCCTGGGCATCGGCGAACGCGTTTCGGCGCGCCGCGTCCAGCAGGGCGTCGTCCTGCTCGATCTCGAAAGAAACGCCGGACAGCTGTGCGGCGTCACCACCCGCGGCGATGGCGGCGGTGATGAGCGATCCGGCCTCGGACGTGGTCCGGATCTTTGCGGTGAGTCCCTCGTCCACCGCGTACCCGGTGATCCTTCCCTGCCTGCCGTATGCCGGCTGGATGCTTGCGTTGGAGGTCTGGAGGTCGGCTCTCGCGACCCCACCGTCGACCAGCGCTTCCTGCATCTGCGTCATTGCCGCATTGGCGAGATTCAACGCCTCGTCGACCGTGGCCGCAGTGGTCCGGACCGCGAAGTCGGCGCGTAACGTGTCAGGAACACCCACGACTTCACCCGTCGCGCTCACCAGAACGCCCTCACGGGCGCGGTCGGCGGGCGGTGTCTCCATTGCAGCGCTGGCCGGCGTACCTGCCGAGCCGTTGCCGAGCAGCCATGCTGACATCGCCACGAGCAGAACGACCGCGACAAGCAGCAACGTGGTGGTGCGCGACCGGGTCATCCCGCGACCCCCTCTCCGGTGTCTGTCGCTTGGACGCGCCGTCTTCCGCGGCGGTTCCGCGAATCCCTCGATCGATCAGCGCAACCCGGTCACGGTCTGCTCGGTTCGGTGGACGGAAGCGCCGGGACGCTATAGGGAAGGGCCATGGCCCTCGGTGCCGTGGGACAGATCCACATCAGCGTCACCGACCTCGACCGGTCGGTCGCGTTCTATCGGGACGTGCTCGAGCTTCCGCTCCTGTTCCAGGTGCCCGGCCAGAGCATGGCCTTCTTCGCCGCCGGTGACGTCCGCCTGTATCTCGGCGTTCCCGAATCACCGAGGTTCCGCACGACGGTGCTGGTGTACTTCTGGGTCGACGACATCGAGGCCGAGCACGCCCGGCTGACGGAGCGGGGCGTGACCTTCGACAGCTCGCCGCACGTCGTCCACCGCGACGAGACCACCGAGCTGTGGATGAGCTTCTTCCGCGACCCGGACGGACACGAGCTCGTCCTCATGCAGGAGAAGCCGCCCGCAGGCGAGCTCTGATGCAACTCCTTTCCGCCGGCACGTGGCAGGACCTGGCCGCCGCTCACGCCGAGCGGGCCGACACTCTCACGCAGGCACACCGCGCCCGGCGGGCCGCGGGTGAGCGACATGCCGTCGAGGACTTCCTCTACACCTATTACCCGACCCGCCCGGCCACCCTGCGTCGTTGGCACCCGGGTGCCGGTGTCGGCCTCGAGCCCGGCACCGACGGGCCTGCTCCCCAGACCACCTGGCGGTGGTATGTGACCGACCCCGACGGCCTCGTCTTCCTGGACGTGGACCGGTTCCTGACCCACCGCGGCGAAGCGGTCCGGTTCATCCGCCGACTGTTGAGCGCTGTGTCCACCAGACCCGCCCTTCTCGGATGCCTCGGCCTGCACGAGTGGGCGATGGTCTACCGACAGCAGGTGCACCGCCACCCGCTCCCTCTCCGGCTCGGCCAGGCAGGCACCGACGAGGTGGTCGAGTCACATCCGATCCGGTGTTCGCACTTCGACGCGTACCGGTTCTTCACCCCTCAGGCTGAGCTCCTCAACCGTGTGCGTCCGACCCGGGCCGCTCAGGTGGAGATGGAGCAGCCCGGCTGCCTGCACGCGGCCATGGACTGCCACAAGTGGGCGGCGAAGCTCGGGCCGGCCGTCCCGGGCGACCTGGCGCTGGACTGCTTCGAGCTGGCCCGGGACGTCCGCGTCCTCGACATGCAGGCCTCGCCGTACGACCTGTCCTCGTACGGTTGGCCGGCAGTGAGGATCGAGACTGCGGAGGGGAAGGCGGAGTACGTGGCCCGCCAGCGCACCTTCGCGGTGCGCGCCGCCGCGTTGCGGACACGACTGGTGGCCGTCTGCGAGGCACTGCTCGACGACGCCGAGTACGCCTGGTCACACGATGCGGGAAACGCCCGGGATGCGAACCAGCAGTGCGGCCACGCCGAAGGAACCGGCGACGGCGAGCGCGGTGGCGACGAAGAACTCCACCTCGGGCGGCCCGGCCACGAGGCGGGTCGCGAGGACGAACCCGATGAGCACCAACGGGTGGACGAGGTATGCGCCGTACGCGGCACGGCCCAGGGTGCGGGTGATCGGACCCTGGCGGTCGTACCGGCGCCGGAACACGTCCAGCAGCCACACCGACAGCCCGATGACCAACCCGGCCTCGAGGACGGCGAGCACGAGGGACTGCCAGGTGCCGCCCCCGGCGTAGGGCTCCAGGTCTGAGCCGGTCACGGTGACGATGACGGCGAGCGCGACCACCCCGCACCCGGCCGCCGCCGCGACTCGCCGGCAGACACGGGCCACGGCCGGCGGTACGGGATCGAACCACCCCCGCTCCCCCGCGACGATGCCGAGCGCGAACGCGATCGCCCAGGCCGGAGCCTGGGCCAACGCCAGCCGGTAACGCTCCTCGGCGAACGGAACGAACAGCCGGACGACGAACGATGCCGTCACGAGCATCGCCCCGGCGGCGACGAGATGCCGCACGCGCAGGGTCGTGCGCACCGGCCGCCGAGCCACGATCGCCCGCGCGAGCACGTAGACGGCGGAGAAGAGCAGGAGCACGCCGAGGAACCAGGTCGGTCCCGGCGCGGGCGGCCACCAGATCTCCAACGTGAACGCCCAGAAGCCACGGTCCCAGCCGGCGTTGTCGGTGTCGACGTACTCCACGAACGGGCTCAGCACGATGACGAAGAACACCATCGGCACGCCGAGGCGGATGGTGCGGTCGGCAAGGAACCGGCGGGGACGCTTGCGTTGTAGGGACGAGGGCGTGAGCTCGCCGGCGATGACGAAGAATGGGGCAAGGCCGAGCAGTCCGCCGACGAGCGCGAGCAGTTCGACCGCGCTCAGCAGCGGCTCGCGGATGGACGGCTCACGCAAGACCCAGGTGCCCACCGTGGTCCACGCGAACACGGCATGCGCGACGATGACACCGGCGACGAGGAGCACCTTGAGGTTGTCGAGGTACGCGCGCCGGCCCGTCGCGGCGGCTCGCTCGCGGGGCGCACCGTGCAGCACGACCATCGAGACCACCTGCCTCGTGGCTCCATCTCCAGGCAACGCCCGCGGCGTGTGCCGAACCAGGGCCGAAGGTCCTCGTTCCGGCAGTCGTCCGGGCAGACCGCGCCACCTGCGACCGGCAGGGCTCAGCCGGGTAGCTCCGCGCCCTGGCGCAGCAGGCCATAGGTCACGCCGTCGACGAGCGCCTCCCACGACGCCTCGATGACGTTCGCTCCGATGCCCACCGTCTCCCACGAGCTCTTGCCGTCGGTGATCTCGACCAGCACGCGGGTCACGGCGTCGGAACCGTGCGCCGCATCGAGGATGCGGACCCGGAAGTCGATGAGCTCCAGCTTGTCGACCTCGGGATAGAGCGTGCCGATGGCCGTGCGGAGCGCGTGGTCGAGCGCGTTGACCGGCCCGTTCCCCTCGCCGGCGACGACGACTCGCTCCCCGCCGGCGCGGACCTTGACCGTAGCCTCGCTCATCGCGTCACCGCCGGGATGCGACTCGGTGATGACCCGCCAGGCCTCGACCTCGAAGAACTCCGGGCGGCTGCCGTCCACCTCGGCGCGCAGCAAGAGTTCGAACGACGCATCGGCGGCCTCGAAGGTGTACCCGTCGGCCTCCAGCGCCTTCACCTTCTCGGTCAGCCGTGACACCAGTTCGCGGTCGGCCGAGAGGTCGTAGCCGAGTTCCCGGCCCTTGAGCTCGATGCTTGCCCGCCCGGCCAGGTCGGAGACCAGCATCCGCATGTCGTTGCCCACGCGGCCGGGATCGGCGTGCTGGTACAGGTCCGGGTCGACCTTGATCGCGCTGGCGTGCAGCCCGGCCTTGTGGGCGAAGGCACTCGCGCCGACGTAGGGCTGACGAGAGTACGGGACGACGTTGGTGATCTCGGACACGGCGTGCGCGATACGCGTAGCCTCGCGCAGCGCACCGTCGGGGAGCACCGTAAGCGCGCGTTTGAGCTCGAGGTTCGCCACCAGCGTCACGAGGTCGGCATTACCCGTCCGCTCGCCGTAGCCGTTGAGTGTGCCCTGAACGTGGGTGGCACCGGCGTCGACCGCGGCCAACGAGTTCGCCACCGCGCATCCGGTGTCGTTGTGGCAGTGGATCCCGAGGCGGACGCCGCTGGCGTCACGCACGGCCGTGACCACCTCCCCGACGTCGTCGGGAAGGAGGCCGCCGTTCGTGTCGCACAGGGCGACGAGGTCGGCGCCGGCCTCGGCCGCGGCGCCCACGACGGCCAACGCGTACCTCGGGTCGCGACGGTAACCGTCGAAGAAGTGCTCGGCGTCGAGAAACACCCGGCGGCCCTGCCGGACCAGGAAGGACACCGTGTCGCGCACCATCGCGAGGTTCTCGTCCAGCGTCGTCCGCAGCGCCCGCTCGACATGCCCCGTGTGGCTCTTCGCGACCAGCGTGACGACCGGCGTGCCGGCGTCGACGAGCGCCCGCACCAGTGGGTCGTCCTCGGCCCGCGCCTGCGGGCGACGGGTCGCGCCGAAGGCGGCGAGGGTCGCGTTGCGAAGGCTCAGCTGCGTGCGCGCCGCCGCGAAGAACTCGGTGTCCTTGGGGCTCGCGCCCGGCCAGCCACCTTCGATGAAGCCCACGCCCAGTTCGTCGAGATGCCGGGCGATGGAAAGCTTGTCGTGCACCGAGAGCGACAACCCCTCCTGCTGGGCGCCGTCACGCAGCGTCGTGTCGTAGACATGGAACCCGTCGGTGGTCATGGAATCCCCTGAGAATGCGAAAGACCCCTCGCGGATGCGAAGGGTCTGCGCGCTGGCGTGGTTCCGGCCGGCGCGCCTACGTAATGATCATGGTCGACGACATCGCGTCCGAGCCTGCCATACCATGGTCGCCCGTGAGACCCGCTGCCCACATGGTGGACGTTCGGCCGGTCACCGACGAGGACCGTCCCGCAGTTGTCGACATTCTCACCCGCTCGTGGGGCGCCACCTCGGTCGCTGCGCACGGAGTGCTCTACGACGCCGCCACCCTGCCGGGTCTGATCGCCACCCAGTCCGGTCGAGCCGTCGGCCTGGTCACGTACCACGTCGAGGACGGGGATTGGGAGGTGGTCACCCTCGACGCAGTCGACGGCGGCCGCGGGATCGGCACGGCCCTGCTCCGGTCGGTCGAACAGGCGGCGCGCGCGGCAGGGGCGCGCAGGCTATGGCTGATCACCACGAACGACAACACCCGCGCGTTGCGCTTCTACCAGCGCTGCGGCTTCGACCTGGTCGCGCTACACCGCGACGCGGTCACCCGATCCCGCGCCACCGTCAAGCCGTCGATCCCGCTGGAGGTCGACGGCATCGCGCTGCGCCACGAGCTCGAGCTCGAGCAGATCCTGCGCTGATCAGGTGATCCGGTGCAGCCAGCCGCGGGTGTCCTCGGCGCGGCCGTACTGGAGGTCCAGTAGTGCCGCGCGCAGGCGGGCCGTGACCTCTCCTGGCTCGTCGCCCATGGTCAACTCGCCGCCGTCCCAGGCCAGCCGCCCCAACGGTGTGATCACTGCCGCCGTTCCGCAGGCGAACACCTCGGTGATCTCACCCGACGCCACGCCGTCACGCCACTCGTCGATGCCGACCCGTCGCTCCTCCACCTTGTGGCCGAGGTCGCCGGCGAGGTCGAGTATCGACGAGCGGGTGACGCCCTCGAGGATCGTCCCGGTGAGCTCGGGCGTGACGATCGAGCCGTCGGCGTGAACAAAGTAGAGGTTCATCCCGCCGAGCTCCTCGACCCACCGGCGGTCGACCGCGTCGAGGAAGCACACCTGGTCGCATCCGTTCTCGAGCGCCTCCTGTTGCGCGATCAGGCTGGCCGCGTAGTTGCCGGCACACTTCGCCGCCCCGGTTCCTCCCGGCGCTGCCCGCGTGTACTCGCCGGAGAGCCAGATGCTGACCGGGGTGATGCCGCCCGGGAAGTAGGCGCCGGCCGGCGAAGCGATCACGCAGAACGTGATCTGCTGGGCCGGGCGCACGCCGAGGAACACCTCGGAGGCGAACATGAACGGTCGCAGGTACAGGCTCGCCTCGCCTCCCGAGGGGACCCATTCGGCGTCGGTACGCACGAGGAGCTCGATCGCGTGGACGAACGCCGCCGCCGGCAGCTCGGGCAGTGCCATCCGGCGGGCACTGCGGGCGAACCGGGCGGCGTTGGCTTCGGGCCGGAACGCCCAGATCGACCCGTCGGCATGCCGGTACGCCTTCAGCCCCTCGAAGATCGACTGTGCGTAGTGGAGCACGGCGGTGGCCGGGTCCAGCGACAGCGGCGCGTACGGACGGACGCCCGCGTCGTGCCAGCCGGGGTCCGGGGTCCACGTGGCGGTGACCATGTGGTCGGTGAACCACAACCCGAAGCCCGGCTCGGCCAGGATTTCGGCCCGCTTCGGCGCGGATACCGGGTTCGTCGACAGAGTCGTCGAGAACTCCAGTTGCTGCGCCGTGCCGGTCATCGTCGCTCCTCCGACAGGTACTAGGACGTCCAACCGAACGGTACCTGCTCGCGGCACGCCGAGGTACAGCGATACGGGCTCAGCCGACCCGAGCGGCGATCGCGGCACCGACCTGCGCCGTGGTTCGCGCGGCCGTTCCCCGCTCGGCCAGGTCGGCGGCGACGGCGTCCTCGACCCGCCGGGCCGCGTCGCCGAGTTCGAGGTGGTCGAGCAACATGGCGACCGACAACAACGCCGCGGTGGGGTCGGCCACTCCTCGGCCGGCGATGTCCGGCGCCGAGCCGTGCACGGGCTCGAACATCGACGGCGCCGTGCGGTCCGGATTGATGTTCCCGCTGGCGGCCAGCCCGATGCCGCCGGTGACGGCCGCGGCCAGGTCGGTGAGTATGTCACCGAACAGGTTGTCGGTGACGATGACGTCGAAGCGTCCCGGGTCGGTCACGAGGAAGATCGTCGCGGCGTCCACGTGCAAGTAGTCGACCGCGACCGTCGGATACTCCGCGCTCACCTGCTCGACGATGCGTCGCCAGAGGTGACCGGCGTGGACGAGCACGTTGTGCTTGTGCACGTAGGTCAGGGTTCGGCGAGGCCGCGCCGCGGCACGGGCGAACGCGTATCGCACCACCCGCTCCACGCCGAAGGCGGTGTTGACACTGACCTCGTTGGCGATCTCGGCCGGCGTACCGACTCGCACCGCCCCGCCGTTGCCCACGTAAGGTCCCTCCGTACCCTCGCGCACCACGACGAAGTCGACCGTCCCTGGCTCACGAAGCGGAGACCGCACGCCGGGGAAGAGCCGGGACGGCCGCAGGTTGACGTAGTGATCCAGCGCGAAGCGCAGCCTGAGCAGGAGACCACGCTCGAGGACGCCGCTGGGAACGCTGGGATCGCCGACGGCGCCGAGCAGGATCGCGTCGTGCCCGCGAAGCTCAGCGAGCACGGAGTCGGGCAGCGTCTCGCCGGTCGCGTGCCAGCGGCGCGCGCCCAAGTCGTAGGAGGTCGTCTCGACCTTCGTGTCGGTCCCGGACAGGACCGCCTCGAGGACCTTGAGGCCTTCGGCGACGACTTCTGGTCCGATCCCGTCGCCGCCGACGACGGCAAGGTTGAGGCTGCGCGACATGCTGGTCACGGTACGGGCGTGTCCCGCACCCCGGTACGGCCATCCCGCGATCCGGACAACGACGCAGGGGCCCGCACCTCCCCCGTAGGCGCGGGCCCTGCTCTCGTTTCGGTTGGGTCAGTGGCCGGTTTCGCCGCCGTTGTCGCGGCGGTCCATCGCCTCCTGCAGCGCGTGCTGGGCGTTCTGTTGCTCCTCTGTCATGATCGTGCTCCATCTGTGCAGATGTCGGATTCGACGGGTGCGGTACCGCCTGGACACGGGCCGGTTCGTGGCGGCGCCGTGAAAGTCGTCCGGCGGAGGGCCCGGATCGCGGGTGCTCCCTCGTCTGAGAACGGTCGGCCAGCGGGAACGCCAACACTCCGCGACGAGGAGCCGGCCTAACGGGCCCCGTCGCGGCGGCGAAGAATCCGTACCGACCACGCCATGACTCTGCGGACCTTATCGACTCGGCGACCGACTGTCGCGGCGGTGGGACAGCAGTCTCGGATGCCGAGATTGCTGTTGGTCCGAGGTCATTCCTCGAGGTCGACCGTGCGGCCCCATTCGGCATCGATCGCGGCCACGATGCTCTCCAGCGCCCGGGCGGGAATCGCCTGGTCCACGGTCATCGCCACCAGGGCGTGACCACCCCGCGTGTCCCGGCTGACCTGCATGCCGGCGATGTTGACGTTTGCCTCGCCGAGGACACGGCCGACCGTACCGACGACGCCGGGCCGGTCATCGTAGCGCAGGAACGCCATGTGCTCCGTGGGCTGCACCTCGACGTCGTAGCCCAGAACCTCGACGATCTTCTCGACGTGTCTGGGACCGGTCAGCGTGCCCGACACCGAGACCGTCCGGCCGTCGGCCAGCGTGCCGCGGACCGTGACCAGGTTGCGGTAGTCGGGCGACTCCTCGTCGGTGACCAGGCGCACCGCCACCCCGCGGTCGACTGCGATCACCGGTGCGTTGACGTAGGTCACCGGGTCCTCGATGACGTCGGCGAAGACGCCCTTGAGCGCAGCCAGTTCGAGGATCTTCACGTCGTGCTGGACGATCTCACCGCGGACCTCGACGTCGAGCTGCACTGCTACACCACCCGCAAGCGCGGTGAAGATGCGCCCGAGCTTCTCGGCGAGCGGGATGCCGGGCCTGACCTCCTCGGCGATGGCGCCGCCCTTGACGTTGACCGCGTCCGGAACGAGCTCGCCGGCCAACGCCAGCCGGACCGAGCGCGCGACCGCGACGCCGGCCTTCTCCTGCGCCTCGGCCGTCGACGCACCCAGGTGCGGCGTGACCACGACACTGTCGAAGTGGAACAGCGGCGAGTCGGTGCATGGCTCGCCGGCGAACACGTCCACTCCGGCCCCGGCCACCCGGCCCTCCTTGATGGCCAGCGCGAGGGCGTGCTCGTCGACGATTCCGCCGCGGGCCGCGTTGACGATCCGCACGGTCGGCTTGACCTTCGCCAGCGCCTGCTCGCCGATGAGGCCGACCGTCTCCGGTGTCTTGGGCAGGTGGACGGAGATGAAGTCACTCTCCCGCAGGAGCTCGTCCAGCGAGACGCTCCGGATGCTCATCTGCGCCGCCCTGGCCGCGGGCACGTAGGGGTCGTACGCGATGACCCTCATGCCGAACGCGGACAGCCGCTGTGCGACCAGGATGCCGACGCGGCCCAGGCCGACGATGCCGGCCGTCTTCTCGTAGAGCTCCGCGCCGGAGTACTTGCTGCGCCTCCACTCACCGGCACGCAGCGCCGCGTGCGCGGGCACGATGTTGCGAGCGGTGGCCAGCAGGAGCCCGATGGTCATCTCGGCGGCACTGATGATGTTCGCAGTCGGTGCGTTGACGACCATCACGCCGGCCTGGGTGGCCGCGCGGACGTCCACGTTGTCGAGCCCGACGCCGGCGCGCGCTATCACCTGCAGGTGGCGGGCGGCGGCGATGACCTCGGCGTCGACCGTGGTCGCACTGCGGATGAGCAGCGCATCGCAGTCGGGAACCGCCGCGAGCAGAGCCTCGCGGTCCGAGCCGTCGCAGTAGCGGATCTCGAAGTCGGGTCCGAGCGACTCCACGGTCGCGGGCGAGAGCTCCTCGGCGATCAGGACGACGGGCTTTCGCACGATGGGGTGCACCCTCGATTCGCGTGGTGAATGCGGTGACGGAGCACAGCTGTGGGCCCGACCCCGGGAGTCTATCCCGGTTGGTTTGTGTGGGGTGTCGGGTCGGCGTTGCGCACACGTTGGGCGGCGGTGATGTTCGATCGGCGTTCCTCTCTCACGCCGAGCGGACACCACCGCCGCCACACATGACCTAGCGAGCGGCAGTGCCCTCCGTGTAGTCGTCGTCGGCCGACTTCACCCAACTCATGAGCTTGCGCAGCTCGCGCCCGGTGGCCTCGATCGGGTGCCGCTCCCCTTCTGCCCGCAGCCGCTTGAACTCGGGGGCGCCGGCGTCCTGGTCGGCGATGAACCCGGCCGCCCACGACCCGTCCTGCACCTCGCGGAGGATCTGCTGCATCCGGTCCTTCACCGACTCGTCGATGATCTTCGGCCCGGACGTGTAGTCGCCGTACTCGGCCGTGTCCGACACCGACCAGCGCTGTTTTGCGATGCCGCCCTCGTACATGAGGTCGACGATCAGCTTGAGCTCGTGCAGGCATTCGAAGTAGGCGATCTCGGGCTGGTATCCGGCCTCGGTCAGCGTCTCGAACCCGGTCTGCACCAACCGGGAGACGCCGCCGCACAGGACGGCCTGCTCACCGAACAGATCGGTCTCGGTCTCCTCGGCGAAGGTGGTCCGGATGCCGCCGGCGCGCAGCCCGCCGATTGCCTTCGCATACGCCAGCGTCAGCGGCCAGGCGACCCCAGTCGCGTCCTGCTCGACCGCGACCAGCACCGGCACGCCGCGACCGTCGGAGTACTCACGCCGCACCAGATGGCCCGGCCCCTTCGGGGCGACCATGCACACGTCCACGCCGGCCGGAGGCTTGACGTACCCGAATCGGATGTTGAACCCGTGCCCGAAGAACAGGGCGTCACCGTCGACGAGGTTGGGCTCGATGGCGTCGGCGTAGAGATGGCGCTGGACCGGGTCGGGCGCCAGGACCACGACGAGATCGGCCTCCTCGCATGCCTCGTACGGGGTCACGACCCGCAGCCCCTCGGCCTCGGCCTTGGCGCGGCTCTTCGACGCCTCCGGCAGCCCGACCCGGACGTCGACGCCGGAGTCGCGCAGGCTCAGCGCGTGGGCGTGTCCCTGACTGCCGTAACCCAGTACGGCGACGTTACGGGACTGGACGATGGCCAGGTCGGCGTCATCGTCGTAGAACAGTTCGGCCACGAGGCATCTCCTTCGGTGCGTGCTGCAAAAGGGCTGCTAGGCGG
>DASUYL010000174.1:0-2738 GCA_036377395.1 Jiangellaceae bacterium | reverse complement strand
CGCCTGCCAGTCCCGCCGCGTCGGTGCCTCGAGCTCGCGGGTCAGCTCCTGCACGAAGGCGTCGATGTGAGGGAGGCGCGGACCGGGGCGCGTGGCGCAGTACCAGGTGCGGATCAGCGGCTTCGCTCCCAGGTGCACGATCTCGACGTCGTGGGAGGTGGTGTAGGGCGCGGCCACCCAGTTGGGGAGCACGGTCACGCCCTCACCACCGGCGACCATCTCGATGAGGAGGTCGGTGATGACCGGCATGGTGGTGATGCGGGCTGGCCGGGCGCCGTGGGGAACCGGCAGCGGCGTGGACGGGATTCGGGTCTGGTCGTAGACGTCGTAGAGGATGAGGTGGGCGTCGTCGAAGTCCCGCGCCGTGACATAGCGCCGCGCGGCCCAGGGATGCGGCCCGGCGACCACCGCCACCATCTCGTCGTCGAACAGCGGCGTGAGGAGGACGCGGTCCATCTGGCGGTCGAGCTTGGTGACCAGGGCGACGTCGACCCGGTCGTCGACGAGTGCGCCGATGGGATCGTCGCCGGGCACGGTCTCGATGCGGATCTCGATGTTCGGTTGCTGCTCGCGGAAGCGCTTGAGCACCGGTGGGAGCCATTGGTACGTGGTGCTGCACTGCGAGGTGAAGCGCACCCGCCCGTTGGCGCCGTCGCGGATATCGCGCACGTCGCGTTCGGCGGAGCGCAGCTCGGCCAAGACCAGGCGCGAGGCGACGAGCATCCGGCGGCCCGCCGGGTTGACCACCAGCCGGCGTCCCTCGCGGTCGAAGAGCCGCACGCCGAGCTTGTCCTCCATCTTGGTCAGGCGTTGGCTGAGCGCGGGCTGGCTCACATAGAGGCTCTTGGCCGCGGCGGTGAGCGTCTGGGCGTCGGCGAGCGCGTCCAGCAGCTCGAGGTCGCGCAAATCCAGATCCATAAGTGCACCTTAGCGTTACCTCTACAGATCCGTCGTAGACCTATGGGTCTCCGCTCCGTACGGTGCCCCCATGTCCGATACGACCAGAACCGTCATCGTCACCGGATCATCGAGCGGCATCGGTCTCGACGTCGCGCGTGCCTTCCTCGATCGAGGGGACGCTGTCGTGCTCAACGGCCGCGATCCCGATCGACTGGCCGCCGCGGCAGCCAGGCTCGGCCCCGCCGACCGGACCGCGACCGTGGCGGGGAGCATCGCAGACCCGTCGACCGGCGACGCGCTCGTCCGGGCCGCCGTCGACCGGTTCGGCGGGATCGACGTCCTGGTCAACAACGCCGGCACATTCGAGCCGCGGCCGTTCGTGGACGTCACCGAGGACGAGCTCGAGAGCTACCTGCACGGCAACCTCAAGGGCACCTACGTCACCACCCAGGCTGTGGTCCGCCAGCTCAAGCAGCAGGGTCGCGGCGGCGCGATCGTCAACATCGGGACGGTCCTGGTCGACCACGCCATGGCGGGGTTCCCGGCCTCCGCGCCGTTGGTGAGCAAGGGCGGCGTGCACGCCCTCACCACCAGCCTCGCCGCGGAGCTCGCCCCGGAGCGCATCCGGGTCAACGCGGTCGCTCCCGGCGTCATCCGGACGCCGCTCCACGGCAACGTCGACGTCGACTCCTACGGTGGCATCGCCCTCATGAACCGGGTCGGCGAGGTCGCCGAGACGACCGCCGCCGTCCTCTACCTCGCCGACGCCACCTTCATCACGGGCCACATCCTGCCCGTCGACGGCGGCTTCGTCGCCGGGAGGCCGTGATGGACCCGCTGGCCGCCACCGAGACCGACTCCACCCAGAGCGACACCGAAGCCCGGACGGCCCAGGTCGCCGAGGTCCTCCTGACCTACCTCGACGGGCTCTACCACAGCGACACCGCGCGGCTGGCGGCTGTGTTCCATCCGGCCGCCGTGTACGCGACGGCAACCGGGGGCGAGCTGCTGCACCTCACGATGGATGAGTACCTCCGCGTCGTCGAGCAGCGGGAGGCGCCCGCCACCCGCGGCGAGGTCCGCCAGGACCGGGTGGTGTCGATCGACTTCGCCGGCCCGGTGACGGCGCTGGCCCGGGTCGAGTGCGCGATCGCGGAGCGGCACTTCACCGACTTCCTGTCGCTGGTCCACGTCGACGGTCGGTGGCAGATCATGGCCAAGGTCTTCCACTACGACACCCAGCTCACCCAGCCCACGGAGGCGTGACCGTGCCCTACGTGAACGTGCAGATCACCCGGGAGGGCGCGACCCCGACCCAGAAAGCCCAGATCATCGAAGGGGTGACGCAGCTCCTCGTCGACGTGCTCGGCAAGGACCCGGCCACGACCTTCGTGGTCATCCAGGAGGTCGAGCTGGAAGACTGGGGGATCGGCGGCCTGCCGGTAGTGGAGCGTCGACGTCGTCGCTCGGCCGATTGAGAACACTCAATCGGCCGTTCGGGGCCAACAGCCAAGAGTCGCGCAGGCCTGTCCGCACCATCTGAGCGGGCCAGCTCGCGGGGTTCGCCAGCCGAGGCGACTCCGACCCACAACGCCGGCGCCGGGCGACCGAAGGTGAGCCCGCCGTCCCGGAACGCGCGTCCCCTCCTCGCGAGCCGCGTTGCGAAAGTGCCGGTCCAGGGCGCTCGCGATGGTGAACAACGCCAGGTCGAGCCACCACCCAGGACGCGCCAGATCGGCCGATCCTCACGCGCCCGGCTCAGCGCGTCAGCACGAACGCAAGCACGGCCGCGACCACGAGCGGGCTGAACGCGAGCGCGAGTCGTGCCCAAACCGAGC
>DASUYL010000173.1:0-16240 GCA_036377395.1 Jiangellaceae bacterium | reverse complement strand
GGATCGACGTCGCCACGCTGACCATCAACTACCGGACGCCGACGGAGGTGATGGCGGAGGCGGAGCCGGTCATCCGGGCGGTGCTGCCGGACGCCAACGTGCCGATGTCCATCCGCGGCGGCGGCGTGCCCGTCGTCCACGGAGCTGCGTCGGAGCTGGACCCGATCCTCGACACCTGGCTCGCCAAGCATGCCGAGGGTGAGGGGATCGCCTGCGTCATCGGCGATCCCGGGTTCCGGGCGACGTCCCGCGTCCGATCACTTACCCCGGAGCTGTCGAAGGGGCTGGAGTTCGACCTGGTCGTCCTGGTCGACCCGGAGGCGTTCGGCGAGGACATCGAAGGAGCCGTCGACCGCTATGTCGCGATGACCCGAGCAACCCAGCGACTCGTCATCCTCACGAACACCGCTAACGCTGGAAGCGCCAGCGGGTCGCGCCGTACGGCTCCGTGGTCGCGACGCCGACCACGGTGTGGAAGGTGAACCGGTACACATGCCACGGCGGCGGCCCGGCGCTGGGTGCATTGAACGGCGCCGTGAACGCGTCGCCGGCGACCTCGGCCGGCCAGCCGCCCGCGCGATAGCCGGCGGCGACCTGCTCGAGCGTCTCCGGATCGGTCACCCTGACCGCGTAGCCGTCGAGGACGAGGTCGATGCCCGGCAGCCGGACGGAGATCGTGCAGAGCGGGTTGACCGCCAGGTCGCGAGCTTTGCGGGCGGCCGGGCTGCTGGTGAAGTAGAGGTCGCCGTCCAGCCACTGTGCGCCGATGCCCGCGGCGTGCGGCGTGCCGTCTGGCCGGCAGGTTCCAAGGAAGTGCGTTATGTCGGGGCCCGGCACGGCGGCGAGCGCGTCGCGGGCCCGGCTCCAGCCCAGCTCCGCGTCTCCATAGCGGTCAAGATTCGTGGTCTCGGCAGGTGGTCGTTCGGTCATGCCCGAGTAGACCATCCACCGGAGGCGTATTCATCGGTGTTCACCCGGCGTTTCAGTCCGGGCGGCCGACTGCACTACAGATGCGGAGACGGCTGCCGAGGTCTTCGGCGACGGTGACGCACTCACTGTCTATGGGACTCCGATCAGGTTCGGAAGGTGACCCGCGGGATGTGGTGATCGCCTATCACTGGTGTCCCGGGATTCGCCGGCGGGACGGTGCAGCCGCTCGACAGCGAGGAGCACATGATGAGCACCGCAGATCTGCTCGGCACCGCCGATCCGGTGGGCGAAAAGCCCGATCTCGAAAGAAGCTGTTCCGAATCGCCGCGCTCGGGGCGGTTGGCGCCCTGGTCGCCTGGGTCGGACAGCCGATCATGGTCGCCCTGGCCGCCAGGCGCGAGGGGAGCGGAGGGGGGTTCGCCGAGCTCACGGGAAGGGGGCCGCCGCGTCGGGTGTTGCGGGGTGAGGCGGGAACTGGAGTCACCGATGGCCCTGTCGGTGACCGTGGCTAGCCTGCGAGGCGCGCCGCCTCGGCGGTGACGAACGCACCTACGACCGAGGGAGCATCGGATGGCGGCACCGGCGACCCAGACCGAGTACCCGGACCACATCGACGCCGCTGTTCTCAAGATTGCCGGCGTCGTGGTCCTCGGCGCGATCATGTCGATCCTCGACATCACCGTGGTCAACGTGGCGCTGCCGACGTTCCAGGCCGAGTTCGGCTCCGCGGGCAACGAGATCGAATACTCGCACGTGGCGTGGACCGTGACGGCCTACACGCTGGCGTTGGCGACCGTCATTCCCATGACCGGGTGGGCAGCGGACCGGTTCGGCACCAAGCGGCTCTACATGACCGCGATCGCCTTGTTCACCCTCGGCTCGGTGCTGTGCGCGACCGCGTGGGACATCAACGTGCTCATCGCCTTCCGTGTGCTCCAGGGCCTCGGCGGCGGCATGCTGATGCCGCTGGGGATGACGATCATGACCAAGGCGGCCGGCCCGCACCGGATGGGCAGGCTCATGGCGATCCTTGGCGTTCCGATGCTGCTCGGCCCGATCCTCGGCCCGATCATCGGTGGCTGGCTGATTCAGGAGGCCAGCTGGCACTGGATCTTCCTGATCAACGTTCCGCTCGGCATGATCGCGCTGGTCTATGCCGGGCGGGCGCTCGCCAAGGACACGCCGGAGCCGTCGGAGTCGTTCGACTTCGTCGGCGTGGCGCTCATGTCGCCGGGTCTGGCGTTGTTCCTCTTCGGGGTGTCGTCGCTGCCGGCAACGGGCGGAGACTTCTCTGCGCCCCGTGTGTGGGTGTCGATGCTCGTCGGCGTCGCGCTCATGGGGACGTTCGTCTGGCACTCATTCCGCCCCGAGCATCCACTGCTCGACCTTCGGCTGTTCAGAAACCGCAACCTCACGGTCTCGGTCATCACCATGGCCTTGTTCGCGGCGGCGTTCTTCGGTGCCCTGCTGCTCGTGCCTACCTACTTCCAGCAGATACGTGGAGAGTCCACCCTCGACGCGGGCCTGCTGGTCGCGCCGCAGGGCCTGGGCGCGATGCTCACCATGCCGATCGCCGGTCGGCTGGTCGACAAGCACCCGGTCGGCCGGATCGTGCCGTTCGGCCTGCTGCTGATCGTGGCCGGGATGTTCGGCCTCACCCAGATCACCGAGTCCACACCCTACTCCGTGCTCATCCCGATGCTCGTCGTGATGGGCCTCGGCATGGGCGCGACGATGATGCCGTTGTTCACATCGGCCCTCAAGACCCTCGCCGCTCACGCGGTCGCACGCGGCTCCACTTTGCTGAACATCACACAGCAGGTCGCCAGCTCGATCGGGATCGCCACGATGTCGGTGCTGCTCACCAATCAGCTCAACAGCTCTCCGGTCATCCCCGGCACCGAGCAGATTCCCGGCCTCGACGGCGGCATCACCGAGGCCGACGCGGCGATCCTCTCGAACATTCAACCCGAGGTGTTCGCGCAGTTCGGCATCGCACCCGAGTTCGTCGCGCGCGGCCTGACCGACGCCGCGGCGGCATTCGCCGACACCTTCTGGGTGGCATGGATCCTGGTAGTGCTGACCCTGATCCCGGCGTTGATGCTGCCCCGCAAGCATGAGGAGTCGCACCTGCTCGACGACGAGGGCGTCCCTCCCGCGGTCGTGCACTGAGCGCATCGCACAGGCTCCGCGGTCAAGCGCAATCGGGTCAGGTCGAGTTCGCCCCACGCCGGCTCTTCGGAGAAGTCACTTCCCGGACCCGCCACCAGCCAGCCGTGATCCCTGACCGACCGCGTCTTGACTCAGAGCGGGCCAGATGAGTGTGGCTGTCGTCCGTCGCTGTCGGAGTGCTACGTTCCTGACTCGATCAGCCGGCGCAGCTTCTCGAGGCTGTCCGCCCAGCCGCTCCGGTGTAGGGCAAGCCGCGCCTCGGTGGCAAACTCGCCCTGCGACAGCACCACCTTCGTGGCGTCACCGACAGCGTGGAGAGTCAGCTTGACGACTGTCTCGCGGTCGTCGGGATCGGGCTCTTCCCAGCGGAAGGTGTAGACGAGACGGCTCGGTGACTCGATTTCACGGAACTCGCCCGACAGGTGGAACGACTCGCCGTCGGGTGGCTGCATGGTGAATCGATAGCCGCCTCCCAGGGTGAGGTCGAACTCAATCTCGGGCGTCGTGAACCCGTGTGGCCCCCACCATTGGGCCAACTGACTTGGCTCCGTGAGAGCTCTGAAGATCTGCTCGGTCCGTGCGTTCAACACGCGCTCGAGTTCCAGAACCCATCCGCCCGGTTGCCGGTCCATGAACCGACTCTGCCACCCCGACAGCATTGATGGCTGTCAAGGGACGGCGGGATCTGCCCGGTGCCTTCTGCCCGAGCGCTCAATACAGCGTTTCTGGCGGGCAAGTGGCATCAGGAGAGAGCCTCGATGGGTGCGACACTCACGAGATCCTTCACGGCATGGGCGAGTTGCCCATCGAGCGTGATCAAAGCGTCGGCCTGGAGCTGCGTCAGCGCGACGTATTCCGCATCGAACGTGTCAGACCAACCGAGCTGGTCTGCCACCTTCCATGCGACTTTCTGAAGGACGCGGTCCCCGAGCAGTCGAATCCGCAGCTCGCGCACGTAGTCGAGCCGTTGCTCGGCTTCCTTCTTCCTCATTTCACCCCGCTTTACTGCCTGGTAGAGGAGCGAGAGGAGCTGGGAGCGAAGAATGGTTGGAGCCAGGATCTGATGCTCGTCGCGAATCACGGCCTGGTGGTGAGCCAGGCGAATGGCGACGTCGGGACCGATGACGTACCTGGTCATAGAACAGCAGTTCCTCTCCGCTGCCGGGGCGGCGTTCGCTCAGATTCGGAGAACGTCGCGCAGTCTGCGCGCGGAGGCCTCGGGTTGGCCGGCGTCGACCTCGGCAGTTTCGAGCATTGCGTCGTCGTCATGGCAGTGTCGACTCCTCCCGGCTGGAGAATTCATCGGACATCGCGGCGGCCGGGGCGTCGCAGTACCGAAGTCATGCGGTTGCGGCGAGCGGGACCGAGCCACCGGCCCAATGGTGCGCCCGTGACCCCGAGTCGTCGGATCCGGGCACCGGATGGCAGGCTTGCGTGGTCCCGCAGCATGTGGATTCGCGTCCACACCGCCGCCATGACCAGCACTGGAGGACGGCAACCGGCCATGAAGATCGTCGTTTTGGTGAAGCACGTCCCCGACGCCACGGCAGAGCGGACTTTCGCCGAGGCCGACCACACCACGGACCGGGTCGGTGTCGACGGCCTGTTGTCCGAACTCGACGAGTACGCGATAGAGGAGGCATTGACGATCGCCGAGGGCAGCGACGGCGAGGTCGTCGTCCTCACGATGGGTCCCGAGCAGGCGGTCGACGCACTGCGCAAGGGCTTGCAGATGGGTGCCTCGTCGGCGGTGCACGTGGTCGACGGCGCCCTGCACGGCTCGGACGCGGTCGCGACGTCGTTGGTGCTGGAGAAGGCGATCCGCAAGGTCGGCGACGTCGACCTCGTGCTGACGGGCATGGCCTCGACCGACGGCGGCATGAGCGTGGTGCCGGCGATGCTGGGTGAACGGCTCGGACTGCCGCATGTCGGCTTCGTCGGCGAGCTGACCGTTGCCGATGGCACGGTCACCGGGCGCCGCGACGGCGACGCCGCATCCGAGACGGTCGAGGCCTCGCTGCCGGCGATCGTGTCCGTAACCGACCAGATCAACGAACCGCGGTACCCCTCGTTCAAGGGGATCATGGCGGCGAAGAAGAAGCCATTCGAGACGTGGTCGCTCGCCGACCTCGGCGTCGACCCGGCCGAGGTGGGTCTGGCCGCCGCCTGGTCGGTCGTCGAGGAGATCACCAAGCGCCCGCCGCGTTCGGCCGGTGAGGTCGTCACCGACGAGGGCGACGGCGGTGTGCGGCTGGCCGGCTTCCTGGCCGCACAGAAGTTCGTCTGACCGGGTGGGAGAGGCACGACACATGGCTGAAATCCTGGTTCTCGTCGATCACGTCGACGGAACGGTCCGCAGGACGACCACCGAGCTGCTGACGTTGGCACGCCGAGCCGGTGAGCCCGCGGCGGTGTTCATCGGCAGCGGCTACGAGTCGGCGAAGGACACGCTCGCCCAGTTCGGGGCGGCCAAGATCTACGTGGCCGACGCGCCGGAGCTGTCGGAGTACCTGGTGGCGCCGACGGCCGAGGTGCTGGCGCAGATCGCCGTGTCGGCCTCCCCGGCCGCGGTCCTGCTCACCTCCGGCCCGGACGGCAAGGAGATCGCGGGCCGCCTCGCCGTGAAGCTCGGGTCAGGGATCATCACGGACGCGACCGACGTGGCTGCCGACCTGACCACCACCCAGTCGGTGTTCGCCGGCGGTTACACCGTGATCGCCAAGGTCACGCATGGCGCTCCGGTGATCACCGTGAAGCCGAACGCGGTGGACCCGGAGCCGGCACCGTCGACGCCGACTGAGGAGAAGGTGGCGGTGGAGCTCTCGGCCGCGGCGCGGACGACGAAGATCGTCGACCGTGAGCCACGTGCGGCGACCGGCCGGCCGGAGCTGGCCGAGGCGGCGGTAGTGGTCTCGGGCGGACGCGGGACCGGTGGGGACTTCGGTCCGGTGGAGGCGTTGGCCGACGTGCTCGGCGCCGCGGTGGGCGCCTCGCGAGCGGCGGTCGACTCCGGGTGGTACCCGCACGCATACCAGGTCGGCCAGACCGGCAAGACCGTGTCGCCGCAGCTCTACATCGCGGCCGGGATCTCCGGTGCGATCCAGCACCGGGCCGGCATGCAGACCTCGAAGACCGTCGTCGTGGTCAACAAGGACGCCGAGGCACCGATCTTCGCGATGGCCGATTTCGGTGTCGTCGGGGACCTCCACAGGGTGCTGCCCCAGGCCACCGAGGAGATCCGCAGGCGCAAGGGCTGAGCCCCGTGTGCTCACAGTCGGCGACGTAGCCTTGAGCGACATGACCGGTGCGCGTGTGTACCTCGACCACGCCGCGACGACGCCCGTCCTCCCCGACGTGGTGGACGTCGTCGCGGCGCGGTTGCGCATGCTGGGCAACCCGTCGTCGCTGCACGCGTCGGGCCGGGCGGCGCGCAAGGCGTTGGAGGAGTCGCGCGAGAGCATGGCCGCAGCGCTCGGCGCTCGACCCGGCGAAGTCGTGTTCACTGCGGGCGGCACCGAAGCCGACAACCTGGCCGTGAAGGGGCTCTACTGGGCCCGCCATGCCGCCGATCACCGGCGCGTGCGGATCCTCGCCTCGGCGGTCGAGCATCACGCGGTCCTCGACGCCGTGTGCTGGCTGGCCGATGCGGAAGGCGCCGAGGTCGCTTGGCTGCCCGTCGACCGGCTGGGTCGCGTCGACGTGAATGCGCTCCGCTCCACGATCGACGGTGACCCGGCATCGGTCGCGCTGGTGAGCGTGATGTGGGCCAACAACGAGGTCGGGACGGTCCAGCCGGTCGAGCAGATCGTCCAGGTCGCGCGGCGCCACGGCGTTCCCGTGCACTCGGACGCGGTGCAGGCCGTCGGTCACGTTCCGGTCGATTTCGGCGGCTCGGGCCTCGCCGCGTTGACCCTGTCCGGCCACAAGTTGGGCGGCCCGGTCGGGGTCGGCGCCCTGCTCGTGCGTCGCGATGTCGACGTTGTCCCCGTCCTGCACGGCGGCGGCCAGGAGCGCAATGTGCGATCGGGCACCCCCGACACCGCATCGGTCGCCGGGCTGGCCATGGCGGTCGAGATGGCGACGGCTTCCTACGCATGGACAACACCGCGGATCGGCCGGCTGCGCGACGGACTGGTCTCCGCCGTCATGGCTGCCGTTCCCGACGCCGTCCGCAACGGGGATCCGGAGCCGGCCGGCGCGCTGCCGGGGATCGCCAACTTCTCCTTCTCCGGCTGCGACGGTGAGTCACTCCTCCTGCTGCTGGACGCTCAGGGCATCGAGTGCTCGACCGGAAGCGCATGTACGGCCGGTGTTGCGGAACCTTCGCACGTCCTGCTCGCCATGGGAATCCCGCCGCACGTGGCACAAGGGTCGCTGCGGTTCTCGCTCGGCCACACGTCCACCCGAGCGGATGTGACAGCACTCGCCGAGGCGATCGGCCCGGTCGTCGAACGCGCCCGGGCCGCCGGCATGGTCAACCGCCCGGGGGTGAGCTGACGTGCGGATCCTGGCCGCCATGTCCGGCGGCGTGGACTCCGCCGTCGCCGCCGCGCGCAGTGTCGATGCCGGGCACGACGTCACCGGCGTCCACCTTGCACTCTCGTCGAACCCGCAATCGTTCCGCAGCGGCGCCCGTGGGTGCTGCACCCTCGAGGACGCGAGGGACGCCCGCCGCGCCGCCGACGTCCTCGGCATCCCGTTCTACGTCTGGGACCTGGCCGAGCGGTTCCGGGCCGAAGTCGTCGACGACTTCGTCGCCGAGTATGCGGCCGGGCGGACGCCGAACCCGTGCCTGCGATGCAACGAGAAGATCAAGTTCTCGGCCGTGCTCGGCCGGGCGGTGGCACTGGGGTTCGACGCGGTGTGCACCGGTCACTATGCGCGGATCGTCGACGGCCCGAGCGGCGCCGAACTGCACCGGGCGGTCGACGCGGACAAGGACCAGTCGTACGTGCTCGGGGTACTGACTGCCGAGCAGCTGGCGCACGCGGTCTTCCCGCTGGGTGACTCGCTGAAGAGCGAGGTGCGCTCCGAGGCCTCGCGACGCCGGCTGGCCGTCGCTGGCAAGCCGGACAGTCACGACATCTGCTTCGTCGCCGACGGCGACACCGCCGGCTTCCTTCGCCGCGCGCTTGGCCCCGCACCCGGGCAGGTCGTCGACCGGACCGGTGAGGTCGTCGGCGAGCACGACGGAGCGTACGCCTTCACCGTCGGGCAGCGGCGCGGGCTGCGCCTCGGCCGGCCGGCGCCGGACGGTAAGCCGCGGTACGTGCTGGACGTATCGCCGGTCGGCCGGCGGGTGACCGTCGGACCGGCCGAGGCGCTTGCGGTCGAGGAGGTCGTCGGCATCCGGCCGCGGTGGTGCGGCTCCGCACCAACCGGAGCGGTGGATTGCCTCGCCCAGTACCGAGCGCACGGCACGCCGGTTCCGGCTCGGGCCGAACCGGCCGGCGGGCAAGTCCACGTGCGCTTCTCGGTAGCGCAGCACGGAGTCGCACCCGGGCAGGCGGTCGTCTTCTACGACGGCACTCGCGTCGTCGGCTCGGCGACCATCGAGCGGACCGCCCGTGGCTCGACTTGTCAGGCCGGACTACAGGCTGGCCCCGGCGGTGCCGGTCAGCCGGCCTGACAACTCGGGCACGGGCAGGCCCCCCCGCAGGGGTGTCGCAGTCAGGGTGCGACGAACAGGGCGAGCAGGCCGACGACCTCGGCCTCGCGCAGGATTCGGCTGTGGCCCAAGCCGGTGGTCGTCACCAGGTCGGCCTGCGGCCAGCCGGCCACGAGCCGGTCCGCCTCTTCATGGGCGACCTCGGCGTCGTCGCGGTCGTGCACGACCAGCGTGGGCGGAAGGTGGCTGCGGTCGGCAAGCGCGAGCAGGTCGAAGTCGGACATCGGCCGGTTCACGAGCGCTTCGAGCCGTTGGATCATCGCGGAGCGGATCCGCTCTCGGAAGCCGAACGCCGCGGCCATCTGGTCCGTGGCGGCCAGCGGCTGGACGCTCGGTGCGACGAAGCCGAGCCGTGGCGTGCGGAGCCCGTCCGAGACGGCGACGGCGGTGGCGACGCAGCCGAGGGAGTGCCCGATGACACCCGCAGGTGGCCCGTGGTGCGCGGCAACCGCCCGCAACGCGTCGGCGAACTCCGGCAGCGCACCCCGCCGCGGCCCGAACCTGCCCGGTGCGGACTCGCCGTGACTCGGCGCGTCGAACGCGACCACGCGGTAGCCACGGGAGAGCAGCGGGTCGACGAAGGCGCCGAGCTGCCCGCGCCAGCCGCCCCATCCGTGCACGAGGTAGACCGGCGGCCCGGCTCCCCAAGACTCCACCACGACCGCGCGGCCGCCGGGCAGGTCGACCGTCGACAACCCGCCGGGCCGGGGTCGGTTGTCCTGCCGCCCGGCGGCGCCCCGTGGCACTGTGCACCAGAGCCGGACCGCCCACCGGGCACCCAGGCCCGGTGCCACGCGTTCGAGCGCGGCGAAGGTGGCGCGGATCAGCCGCGGCGCCACCCAACGTTTGGGACGAACGATCGTACGATTCTCAGGACCGGTGTCGAGCGTCGTGGTCACGAGGGCTCCAAGGGTGAGTGAGGTCAGGCGCGGGCCGCGCTCAACAGCGCCTCGAACGCGTTGCGGGCCCGGGTCTCGGCCGCCGGGTCGTCCAGCAACCGGTTGTTGTGGTAGTAGGCCAGCATCACGCCGTCGAGATCGGCGGCGAACTGCTCCGGGTCGGCGTCGGCGCGGAAGTGACCTTCGCTGACACCGGTCCGGAAGATCTGCGCGATCGACTCGTAGAGGTCGCGGTGGTCGCGGACGAGTTGGTCACGCACCGGCCCGGCCTGCTCGTCGAACTCGGTGGCCGCCTTGACGAACAGGCAGCCTCCGGGGAGCCGCGCCCGGCCGCAGGCCAGCCAGTGCTCGAACAGCGCGCGAACCCGCGGCTCGCCGCGCGGCTTGGCGAGCGCGGGCCGGATGACGGTCTCGACGAACTCGGCCCGAGCGTGCGCGAGCACATCGAGCTGCAGCGACTCCTTCGAGCCGAAGTGGGCGAACAGGCCACTCTTCGACATGCCGGTGCCGGCGGCCAGCGTGCCGATGGACAGGCCGCCGAGGCCCACGTGGTAGGCGACCTCGACCCCGTGGTCGAGGATCGCCTGGCGGGTCAGCGCACCCTTGCTCATGGCAGGAGAATAGCACGATCGTTCGTTTCGTCAAGCGTGTACGACGCGGGCATAAGGTCGGCGACGTGGAGCATCCCTGGGGCGTGGGCGTCGCGACCGGAGTGGGCTCGTTGCCGTACGACGACCGCGACGAAGCCGCCAAGGTCGTCGTCGGTGAGTTGCCGGACTTCGCCCATCTGCCCGAACTGCCTGCGCGCGGAGCCGGCGCGGACATGGTCGGCCGCACTGCGGCGATGCTCGTCGACATGCACGTCGACCTCCAACCGTCCGGGTGGCGGCTGGTCGACCGGCCGGGGATCGACGAGCGACGCGCCGTCGAGATGCTGCGCTCCGACCTGGACGCGATCGAAATCGCCGCGCACGGGTACGAGGGTCCGTTGAAAGTGCAGGTCTGCGGCCCCTGGACCCTGGCGGCGGCTCTGGACCGCACGCGGGGGGACCGGGTGCTCGCCGACCATGGCGCCCGCCGGGATCTCGCCCACTCGTTGGCCGAAGGCCTCGCCGGGCATCTCAGCGACGTCGCGCGCCGAGTTCCGGGCGCGACGGTGGTGGCGCAGGTCGACGAGCCCGGCCTGCCGGCCGTCCTGGCTGCGGCGATACCGACCTCGAGCGGCTTCGGCCGGCTCCGGGCCGTCACACCCGTCGAGGCGGAGTCGTTGCTGGCCGTGGTGCTCGCCGCGGCAGGGGAGTGGCCGGTACTGCACTGCTGTGCGGAAGACCCCCCTGTTGCGCTGGGCCGCCGGGCGGGTGCGCTTGCCGTGTCCCTGGACGTCGACCGGCTGGATGGCACCGTCCTGGACCAACTGGCGGCCTCCGTCGACGACGGACTGATGCTCTGGCCCGGAATCGTCCCCGTCGTCCGGCCGGTCGCGCCGCCGTCCGATCGTGACCTGGCCGACCGGCTGGAGCGGATGTGTGGCCGCCTCGACCAGGACCCGGTCCTACTGTCGGCCGGGCTGGTCGTGACACCCGCCTGCGGGCTGGCCGGTGCCGACCCGGAGTGGGCCCGGCGGGCCTATGCGCTCGCCCGCGCCACGGCCAGGGCCTTCGCCGACTCCGTCGGTGCCGACCAGTAGCGTCTGGTGCCGTGACGACCGAGTCCGCCGGCCCGCCCGTGGCCGCGCGCAAGCGCCACGCCGTGCTGGCCGAGGAGATCGAGGCGCACCGGCAGCGCTACTACTTCGCCACGCCCACGATCAGCGACGGCGAGTTCGACGCGCTCCTGCACGAACTCGAGGCGCTGGAGGACGAGTACCCCGCACTGCGGACGCCCCACTCGCCGACCCAGAAGGTCGGCGCGCCGGTGGCCGAACCCGGCCAGGCCGAGGCGTCCTGGCCGCCGGTCGAACACCTCGAGCGGCTGATGAGCCTCGACAACGCGTTCAGCGAGGCCGATCTGGCCGACTGGGCCGCCCGGGTCGAGCGCGAGGTCGGGACCGGTGCCCGGTACCTGTGCGAGCTGAAGGTCGACGGCCTTGCGGTCGACATCGTCTACCGCGACGGGAGGCTGGTCAGCCTCGCCACCCGCGGCGACGGACGCACCGGCGAGGACATCACCTACAACGCCCGCTTCGTCGACGCCATCCCGAAGGAGCTCACCGGAAGCGGGCAGCACCCGCTACCGGAGTTGCTCGAGGTGCGCGGCGAGGTGGTCTTCCCCACGGCCGCCTTCGAGGCGATCAACGCCGAGCGGGCCGACCTCGGCCTGCCGCTGTTCGCCAACGCGCGCAACTCCGGCGCGGGTGTGCTGCGCCAGCGGATGGACCGCCGCCAGGACAAGCTCGACGCGGCACGCGCCAGGGCCGGCCGGAGCGACCGTGCCGCGGCGAGCCTGCATCGGTTGGAGGCCGAGTTCGACCGGGCACGTCGGTCGTTGGGTCATCTGGTCCTGGTCTGTCACGGCATCGGCCGTCGCACCGGCTTCGAGACGGCTCTGCTGTCCGAGGCATACGAGGCGCTCAACGCCTGGGGCCTGCCGGACAGCGACCGGGTCCGCGTCGTCGAGAACCTCGGCGAGGTCGAGTCCTATGTCGCCCACTACGGCGAACACCGCCACGACATCGAATACGAGATCGACGGTGTGGTGGTCAAGGTCGACCAGGTCGACCTGCAACGCCGGCTCGGGTCGACATCACGCGCCCCACGGTGGGCCATCGCGTTCAAGTTCCCGCCGGAGGAGGTCACCACGAAGCTCCTCGACATCCGGGTCAACGTCGGACGGACCGGGCGGGTCACGCCGTACGGGGTGATGGAACCCGTCCAGGTCGCCGGGTCCACGGTCGAGAACGCCACGCTGCACAACGCGCGCGAGGTCGAACGCAAAGGCGTGCTGATCGGCGACACCGTCGTTCTGCGCAAGGCCGGCGACGTCATCCCCGAGATCCTCGGTCCGGTGCCCGAGTTGCGCGACGGCTTGGAGCGTGCATTCGTCATGCCGACCAGGTGCCCGTCGTGCGACACCGCGCTGGCGCCGGCCAAGGAGGGCGACGTCGACATCCGCTGCCCGAATGCGCGGTCGTGCCCGTCGCAACTGCGCGAGCGGATCTTCCACCTGGCCGGCAGGGGCGCGTTCGACATCGAGGCGCTGGGATGGGAGGCCGGGGCCGCCCTCATCGACTCCGGCGTCGTCGTCGACGAGGGCGACATCTTCGCCCTCGACGCCGACCGGCTGCAGACCATCCCCTTCTTCACCCGGGCCGCCACCCGCGCCGAGGCCGAGTCCGGTGCCGGCGACCGGGTGCTCAACGTCAACGCCGAACGGCTGCTGGCCAATCTGGAGGCCGCGAAGTCCCGCCCGCTGTGGCGGGTTCTCGTCGGCCTGTCGATCCGTCACGTCGGACCCACCGCAGCCCGCGCCCTCGCCACCGAGTTCAGCTCGCTCGACGCGATCGAACAGGCGGCCGAGGGCGACGAGGGCGGGCGGGAACGGCTGGCCGGCGCCGACGGCGTCGGCCCGACGATCGCGGAGTCGCTGCGAGAGTGGTTCGCCGTCGACTGGCATCGGGAGATCGTCCGCAGGTGGCGGGAGGCCGGCGTGCGGATGGTCGACGAGCGCGACGCGTCCGTTCCGCGCACGTTGGAGGGGCTGACGGTCGTGGTCACCGGCTCGCTGTCCGGTTTCTCCCGCGACGAGGCCAGGGAGGCGATCATCCTGCGCGGCGGCAAGGCGTCGGGGTCGGTGTCGAAGAAGACCGACTTCGTCGTGGTGGGCGACAACGCCGGTTCCAAGCACGACAAGGCACTCCAACTCGGCGTCCCGGTGCTCGACGAGGACGGGTTCCGCATCCTGCTCGACGGCGGTCCGCAGGCCGCCACCGGCGTCGCGCAGGTCACCGTCGGATAGGGTGCGCGGCCATGTCCGACCCGTACGCCCAGCCGTCGTCGAACCCGCGGCCGCACCAGCCGACTGACGGGCCGCCCGGCGGGACCTCCGTACCGGGGTCCGAGTACCCGCAGTACACCGGATATCCACCGGGGCCCGAGTTCCCGCGGCCGGGGGCAACGTCGACCAACGGCTTCGCAGTGGCCGCACTCGTCTTCGGCATCCTCGGCGGGCTGCTCGGATTCGTGTTCGGCATCATCGCGCTGGTCCAGATCCGCAGGACCGGTCAGAAGGGCACGGGCCTGGCAGTGGCGGGGCTCGTGCTGTCGGCGTTGTGGCTGCTCGTCATCGGCGTCGCTGTGGTCCTGCTGATCGCCGGCAGTGCCGACCGTGACACCGAAGGTGAGATCACCGAAGGCGGGTCGGTGTTGGCGATGTCACTGGAGGTCGGCGACTGCCTCAACGGGCTGGATGAGGACGGGAGCGTCCGGTCGCTGCCGGCCGTACCCTGCGCAGAGCCGCACGAGGGCGAGGTGTACGCGATGTTCGACCTGCCCGAGGGCGACTATCCCGGCGAGTCCGCGATCACCGAGCAGGTCGAAACCGGCTGCGACGAGCGGCTGAGCGCCGTCGCACCCGAGGCGTACGAAGACCAGTCGGTCGGCCTGTACTACCTCTATCCGCTCGAGATCTCCTGGCCCGACGACCGCGAGGTCGTCTGCATAGCGATCTCGATGTCCGGGACGATGACCGGCTCCATCCTCGACTAGTTTCAGCCGGTGTTGATCATGGCGGAACGGGGCATCAGGAGGATTCGCAGCACCCGTTTCGCCATGATCAACAGGGGATAGGCGGGTGGGGGAGGGTGGGTTGAGGCTGACGCAGCGGCACCTCAACCGGGCCGTGCTCGCCCGCCAGGGCCTGCTCGAGGCCTTGGACGACCCGCTGCCGCGGGTGCTCGAGCGGGTCGGCGGGATCCAGGCGCAGTACGCGCCGTCGATGTACGTCGGCCTGTGGTCGCGGATGCGCGGCCTGGAGCGGCCCGTGCTCACGCGTGCGCTGGAGGACCGGACCGTCGTGCAGGGCACGCTGCTGCGGTCGACCATCCACCTCGTCTCTCGCGAGGACTACTGGCCGTTCGCGGTGGCGATCCGGGAGTTGCTGCGCGAGTGGTTCCTGCGGGTGCGCAAGGGAAACCCGTCGGCCACCGAGCTCGACGCCGCGGTGAAGCGGATGCGATCGGCGCTGGTGGACGGGCCCCTGCGCCAGGCCGAGATCGATGCGCTCGTCGGACGGTCAGCCAGGGGCGGGATCAACACGGTTCTCGATCTCGTCCGGATCCCGCCCTCGGGCACGTGGGAACGGCGCAAGGCGGACCTGCACGCCGATGCGGAGAGCTGGATCGGGCCACCTGACGTCGCGGCATCGGACGCCCGCGCACTTCTGGTGCGCCGATATCTGGGCGGTTTCGGGCCCGCCACCTCGGCCGAGATCGGTAACTGGTCCGGCCTGCCGGTGCGGACGGTGACGGAGGCCCTGAAGCGGATCGACCACGTGACCCACGAAGCGGACGACGGTGCCACGCTCGTCGACCTTCCGGGTGCCCCCGTGCCCGATGCCGGGACGCCGGCCCCGATTCGGTTCCTTCCCACCTGGGACGCCGTGCTGCTGGTCCACGCCCGGCGTGCGCAGATCCTGCCCGAGGAGCATCGCCCGAAGGTCTTCAGCAGCCGCAACCCGCATTCGGTGCCGACGTTCCTCGTGGACGGTGCCGTCGCCGGCTCGTGGCGGTTCGTGGACGGGCGGATCGACCTGACCGAGTTCGACCCCCTCCCGCGCGGGGTGCGGCGTCAGGTCGAACGAGCCGCGCGCGACCTGGCGGCCTTTCACGCCTGAACGGCGCCTGACCGGGACGGTGCACCGGGGCCGTGGGTGACGGCCGTACACCGTAGGATCGACGGGTTGTCCACGAGCGTGGAGGAACCGCCCGCATGCCCTCGATCAGCCGGGACGAGGCCGCCCACCTGGCCAGGCTGGCCCGTCTCGAACTGGCTCCCGACGAGCTCGATCACCTCGCGGGCCAGCTCGACGCCATCGCCGAATACGTAGCCCGGGTCTCCGAGGTTGCAGCCGACGACATCCCGCCGACGTCGCACTCACTACCGGTGACCAACGTCTTCCGCGCCGACGAACCACGCCCCGGCCTGACCGCCGAAGCCGCGCTGGCCGCCGCACCGGAGGCCGAGAACGGGCGTTTCCGCGTGCCGCGCATCCTGGACGAGGAGGTCTGATGACCGACCTCACCCGGATGGACGCCGCCGCTCTCGCCGCGGCCGTCGCATCCGGCGAGGCGAGCGCGGTCGAGGTCACGCGGGCACACCTCGACCGGATCGGCGCGGTCGACACGGCCGTCCACGCCTTTCTGCACGTCGACACCGACGGCGCGGTCGCCGCGGCGGAGGCCGTCGACGCAGCCCGGTCCCGCGGGGACGACCTGGGCCCGCTGGCCGGGGTGCCGCTCGCGCTCAAGGACGTCTTCACGACCGTGGACATGCCGACGACCTGCGGGTCGAAGATCCTCGATGGCTGGCGGCCGCCGTACGACGCGACCGTGACCCGACGCCTGCGCGAGGCGGGG
>DASUYL010000172.1:0-2478 GCA_036377395.1 Jiangellaceae bacterium | reverse complement strand
CGGCTTCCGCATCGACACCATGAAGCACGTCGACGACGAGTTCTGGCAGCAGTTCTCGCCCGACGTGCTCGACTACGCCAAGCAGCAGGGCATCCCGGACTTCTTCATGTTCGGGGAGGTGGCCGACAGCACCCGCCTGCTCACCTCCCACTACACGACGCACAACGACGTCCAGGCCGTGCTCGACTTCCCGTTCCAGGAGGCGGCGCGTTCGTTCGCCTCGAAGTCGCAGCCGACGGATCAGCTGCGGAGCTTCTTCCGCGACGACGACTACTACACCGACGCCGACTCGAACGTCTACCAGCTCCCGACCTTCCTCGGGAACCACGACAACGGCCACGTCGGCATGTTCCTGCGCGTCGACAACCCCGAGGACACGCCGGAGTCCGAGCTGCTGGCGCGCGACCGGCTCGCGCACCAGCTCATGTACCTCTCGCGCGGCAACCCCGTCGTCTACTTCGGCGACGAGCAGGGCTTCACCGGCGCCGGCAACGACCAGGCGGCGCGGCAGGACATGTGGGCAAGCACCGATCCCGAGTACGACAACCTCGGCGACGACGAGGGCCTCAACGACAACATCGGCTCCGACGAGACGCCGGCCGACGACAACTTCGACGAGGACCACCCGCTCTACCAGGAGATCAAGGGGCTGGCGAAGCTCACGAAGGACCACCCGGCGCTGCGCGACGGCGCCCAGCAGCACCGCTTCTCGAGCAGCGACGCGGGCGTCTACGCGTTCTCGCGCCTCGACCGCGAGCAGCAGCGCGAGTACGTCGTCGCGCTGAACAACTCCGAGACCGCGAAGACCGCGGAGATCCCGACCTACATGACGTCGACGCGCTTCGACCGGGTCTTCGGCAGCGGGCCGGCCGCGCTCACCACCGACGCCGAGCGCCGGCTCACGGTCACCGTGCCCGCGCTCTCGACCGTGGTGTACGCGGCGTCGAAGGAGGTGCCGGCCAGCGGCGAGGCGCCCTCGGTCGCGATCGTCAATCCGTCGCACAACGGCGAGGGCCGCGAGCGGATGGAGGTCACCGCCGACCTCGGCGGCGACTCGTTCTACGAGGTGACGTTCTACGCCCGCGCCGGCGGCGGCGACTGGCGGCCGATCGGTACCGACGACAACGCGCCGTACCGCGCGTTCCACGACATCTGGGACGTCGAGCCGGGCACGCCCGTGCAGTACAAGGCGGTCGTCCTCGACAACGCGGGCCACGCGCGCGAGAGCGCGGTGCGCGACGCGCGGGTCGCGAAGCCGTCGGTCAACCTCGCGGTCCGGTCGGGCACCCCGACGGAGCTGCGCGTCACGACCGTGCCGGAGCACAGCGACTACGTCGTGACCGTCCAGCGCAAGGTCGACGACGGCGCCTGGACCGACATCGGCAGCGACGACAGCTCGCCGGTCTACACGGTGTTCGACGACCAGGCCGGCGTGCCGGCGGGGGCGTCGGTCGCCTACCGGGCGATCCTCGACTACGGCTCGGGCACCGCCATGAGTCCAGAGCCGAGACCGCTCACCACCGCGATCGTCCACTACCGCCGGACGGCGGGCGACTACGCCGACTGGGGCCTGCACCTGTGGGGTGACGCGATCGCGCCCGGGGTCGAGACGGGGTGGGGCGAGCCACGCCAGCGCGACGACGTCGACGCGTACGGCGCGGTGTTCCGGATCCCCGTCCAGGACCGGAGCAAGCCGGTGAACTTCATCGTGCACCGGCCGGGCGGCGACAGCGTCCCGACCACGCGCGAGCCCGGCGGGGACCGGAGCTTCATCCCCGCCGAGCACGACGAGATCTGGCTGAAGCAGGGCGACGCGAACGTCTACTTCAGCCAGCCGTCCTTGCCTTGAGTGGGCGGGCATGGTGGGATCTGGCCTGCGCCGGCGGGCCAAATCCCCCCAAAGTGCGTCGTCAATAAGCTATTTAGGACGCATCAGCCCTGAGCGACCCAAGGAGAAGCGCGCATGGCAACTTTGAAACTCGGCGACACCGCCCCTGACTTCGAGGCGCAGACCACGGAAGGCACGATCAACTTCCACGACTGGATCGGCGACTCGTGGGCGGTGCTGTTCTCGCACCCGAAGGACTTCACGCCCGTCTGCACCACCGAGCTCGGCTACATGGCGAGCATCAAGCCGGAGTTCGACAAGCGCGACACGAAGATCATCGGGCTCTCGGTCGACCCGCTGGACAAGCACGAGCAGTGGGCCAAGGACATCGAGGAGACCCAGGGCACCGCGCCCAACTACCCGATCATCGGCGACTCGGACTTCAAGGTCTCGAAGCTCTACGGGATGCTGCCCGAGGACGTCGAGGGCGACCCGGGCTCGCGCACACCGGCCGACAACCAGACCGTCCGCAACGTGTTCGTGATCGGCCCGGACAAGAAGGTCAAGCTGATCCTCATCTATCCGATGACGACCGGCCGCAACTTCGACGAGGTCCTGCGGGTCGTCGACTCGCTGCGGCTGACGGCGAA
>DASUYL010000171.1:0-6452 GCA_036377395.1 Jiangellaceae bacterium | reverse complement strand
CGGCGACGACGAGCACCGCACCGAGTTCGAAGGAGACCTGCGACGCACTCTCACCTCCCAGTTCGTCCTCGACGAGCTGGTCAAGGCGGAGGAGCTGCAGGTTTCGCAGGAGGAACTGACCGCCTACATCCTCGAGCGCGCTGCCCAGTCGGGCATCGACCCGAACCAACTCGCCCAGCAATACGTCCAGAGCGGCAACCTGCCGGCATTGATGGCCGAGGTCGCACGCGGCAAGGCACTCGCGCTCGTCGTCCAGAAGGCCGAGGTGGTCGATTCCTCCGGCCGGCCGGTCGACCTCGACCGGCTCAGCGAGGACGGCAGCCTCGCCGCGCCGGGAGCCGACGACGTCCTTCCGAGTGGTATCGAGTTCGCCGAGCTCGACGAGACGGCGGGTGACGACGAAGACGGCGAAGGCGACGAGGCGGCCGGCGACGTGGACGACGAGGCCCGGGGCTGAGCCGCCGGCCCGGTCGGTTTGCCCGAACGGAGCATCCGGCACGCCGTGAGCGAACAGCGGGCGTTCCCGGATGGCGGGGGCCACGGCGTTGGTTAGGGTCGATGACACATCAACCGACCAGCCGGACGGCTCCGCCAGCCGTCCCGGACCAGACCGAGGAGACACGGTGAGCCCACGGCCCGAGACGTCCGGTCTCGTTCTCCCCGCCACGATGCAGCAAGCCCCGGGCTCGGCCATGGGCCTGGAGGACAACGTCTACAACCGTCTGCTCCGCGAGCGGATCATCTTCCTCGGCACCGAGGTCAAGGACGAGAACGCCAACGCGATCTGCGCCCAGCTGCTCCTGCTCGCTGCCGAGGACCCCGACAAGGATGTCCACCTGTACATCAACTCGCCAGGCGGCTCGGTGTCGGCCGGCATGGCGATCTACGACACGATGCAGTACGTCAAGCCGGACGTCGTCACCGTCGCCATGGGTCTGGCCGCGTCGATGGGCCAGTTCCTGCTGGCCGCGGGTACGAAGGGGAAGCGCTACGCCACCCCGCACGCTCGGATCATGATGCACCAGCCGTCCGGCGGCATGGGTGGGTCGGCAAGCGACATCCGCATCCAAGCCGAGCAAATGCTGCACACCAAGCGCCAGATGGCCGAGCTGATCGCACGGCACACCGGGCGCACCGTCGAGGAGATCGACCGAGACTCCGACCGCGACCGGTGGTTCACCGCCGAGGAGGCGTTGGAGTACGGCTTCGTCGACCACGTCGTCCAGAGCGCCTCCCAGGTCTCCGAGGGCGGCGGCACGGCCTAGCCGTCCGCATCGCCGGTAGACCACCACACCGACCGAGCTCAGGAGACCCCAGATGAGCGACCTCCAGGTCCCCTCGATGAACTACTACATCCCGCAGTGGGAGGAGCGCACGTCCTACGGCTTCCGGCGGATCGATCCGTACGCGAAGCTGTTCGAAGAGCGCATCATCTTCCTCGGCACGCCGATCTCCGACGACGTCGCGAACGCCGTCATGGCGCAGCTCATCTGCCTGGAGTCCATGGACCCCGATCGCGACATCGAGATCTACATCAACTCGCCCGGCGGATCGTTCACGGCGATGACGACCATCTACGACACGATGCAGTTCATCAAGCCCGACGTCCGCACCGTCTGCATGGGTCAGGCGGCGTCGGCCGCGGCCGTGTTGCTCGCCGCCGGCGCTCCCGGCAAGCGTCTCGCCGTGCCCAACGCGCGGGTGCTCATCCATCAGCCCTACACCGAGGGTGCCTACGGCGCGGCCAGCGACATCGAGATCCAGGCCAACGAGATCCTCCGGATGCGCACCCTGTTGGAGGAGATCCTGGCCCGCCACAGCGGCAAGGACATCGACGAGGTCCGCAAGGACATCGAACGCGACAAGATCCTGACCACCCAGGAGGCCATCGACTACGGCCTGGTCGACGCGTTCACCACCTCGCGCAAGGCCAGCGTGGTCGCCTGACGATCGCGGCGGGTGCCGAGGTGCTGCGGCACGCCGTTGCGTGCCGCAGCACCCGGGCGTCGGCCCGAAGGGGTAACGTCGAGACACACGGCCCATGGGCACCGCTCCCGGAAGGACGATCCGCGTGGCACGCATCGGCGACGGCGGTGACCTGCTCAAGTGCTCGTTCTGCGGGAAGAGCCAGAAGCAGGTCAAGAAGCTCATCGCCGGGCCGGGCGTGTACATCTGCGACGAGTGCATCGATCTCTGTAACGAGATCATCGAGGAAGAGCTCAACGAGAGCCCCGAGGCGTCGCTGGCCGAGCTGCCGAAGCCGCGTGAGATCTACGAGTTTCTCGAGCAGTACGTCATCGGCCAGGAGGTCGCCAAGAAGGCGCTGTCGGTGGCGGTCTACAACCACTACAAGCGGGTCCAGGCCCGCCAGGCCGGCGGCCCGCGCGCGGCCAAGGAAGAGGCCGTCGAGCTGGCCAAGTCCAACATCCTGCTCATCGGGCCCACCGGCTGCGGCAAGACCTACCTGGCCCAGACGCTGGCCCGCCTGCTCAACGTGCCGTTCGCCATCGCCGACGCCACCGCGCTCACCGAGGCCGGCTACGTCGGGGAGGACGTCGAGAACATCCTGCTCAAGCTCATCCAGGCCGCCGACTACGACGTGAAGAAGGCCGAGACCGGCATCATCTACATCGACGAGGTCGACAAGATCGCCCGCAAGAGCGAGAACCCGTCGATCACCAGGGATGTCTCCGGCGAAGGCGTCCAGCAGGCGCTGCTGAAGATCCTCGAGGGCACCACCGCCAGCGTGCCCCCGCAGGGCGGGCGCAAGCACCCACACCAGGAGTTCATCCAGATCGACACGACGAACGTCCTGTTCATCGTCGGGGGTGCCTTCGCGGGGCTCGAGGAGATCATCGAGCACCGCATCGGCCGCAGTGGGCTGGGTTTCGGGGCTGAGGTGCGCAGCAAGGCCGAGCGCAACGGCGCCGACCGTTTCGGCGAGGTCATGCCCGAAGACCTGCTCAAGTTCGGGCTGATCCCGGAGTTCATCGGTCGGCTCCCGGTCATCACCACCGTGAGCCCGCTCGATCGCGAGGCTCTGATCCGCATCCTGTCCGAGCCACGCAACGCGCTGGTGAAGCAGTACCACCGGCTGTTCGAGATCGACAACGTCGAGCTCGAGTTCACCGACGACGCGATCGAGGCGGTGGCCGACCAGGCGTTGCTTCGCGGCACCGGGGCCAGGGGCCTACGGGCGATCATGGAAGAGGTCCTCCTCCACGTGATGTACGAGGTGCCCAGCCGCGACGACGTGGCCCGCGTGGTGATCAACCGCGAGGTCGTGCTGGAGAATGTCAACCCGACGCTGGTCCCGCGGGAGGTAGCGACCCGCAAGCGCGAACGTCGTGAGAAGAGCGCGTAGGCGGCGTCCGTAGACTTCCCGCCGTGACCGAGCCGACTCACAACGCGCCCACACTGCCGACGGCATTCGTTCCGGCCGATGTCGAGGGCCCGCTCTACGAACGGTGGGTCGAGCGCGGGTACTTCGAAGCCGACGAGAAGAGCGACAAGCCGCCGTTCTGCATCGTCATCCCTCCCCCCAACGTCACCGGCTCACTGCACCTGGGCCACGCATTCGAGCACACTCTGATCGATGCTCTGGTGCGTCGCCGCCGGATGCAGGGCTACGAGGCGTTGTGGATGCCCGGCATGGACCACGCCGGCATCGCCACCCAGAACGTCGTCGAGCGCGAGCTGTCCAAGCAGGGGCTCTCGCGTCACGACCTGGGTCGTGAGGCCTTCGTCGAGAAGGTCTGGGAATGGAAGGCGGAGTCCGGCGGCATGATCCTCGGGCAGATGCGCCGGCTGGGCGACGGCGTCGCATGGAGCCGCGAGCGGTTCACCATGGACGAGGGGTTGTCGCGCGCCGTCCAGGAGATCTTCAAGCGGCTCTACGATGACGGCCTGGCCTACCGGGCCGAGCGGATCATCAACTGGTGCGTGCGCTGCCACACCGCCCTGTCCGACATCGAGGTGGAGCACTCCGAGGACGAGGGTGAGCTCGTCTCGATCCGTTACGGCGATCCCCGCTCCGGCCAGGTCGTCGTCGCGACCACACGCGCGGAGACGATGCTCGGCGACACGGCGGTCGCCGTCCATCCCGACGACGAGCGTTTCGCGCACCTGGTCGGCACCGAGGTCGAGCTTCCCCTGACCGGCCGCCGCATCCCGATCGTCGCCGACAGCCACGTCGATCCCTCCTTCGGCACCGGCATGGTGAAGGTGACGCCGGGCCACGACCCCAACGACTTCGAGATCGGGCAGCGGCACGGGTTGCCGAGCCTGATGGTCCTCGACGAACAGGGCCGGATCACCGCGCACGGCCCCTTCCTCGGGCTCGACCGCTTCGAGGCTCGACCCGCTGTGATCGCGGCGCTGCGCGAGGAGGGCCGCATCGTCGCAGAGCAGCGGCCCTACGTGCACTCGGTGGGTCATTGCTCACGCTGCAAGACCGTCATCGAGCCGAGACTCTCGCTGCAATGGTGGGTCCGGGTCGGGCCGTTGGCAAAGGCCGCCGGCGACGCCGTGCGCGACGGGCGCGTGGTGATTCACCCGACGGAGATGGAGCCACGCTGGTTCTCCTGGGTCGACGACATGCACGACTGGTGCGTGTCGCGCCAACTGTGGTGGGGCCATCGGATCCCGGTGTGGTACGGCCCCGGCGGCGAGGCCGTCTGCGTCGGCCCGGACGACGACCCGCCGTCGGGAGCGGGCTGGTCGCAGGACGGCGACGTCCTCGACACCTGGTTCTCCTCCGCGCTCTGGCCGTTCTCGACCCTGGGCTGGCCCGACGACACGCCGGCACTGGCGAAGTTCTATCCGAACCAGGTGCTGGTCACCGGGTACGACATCCTGTTCTTCTGGGTCGCCCGGATGATGATGTTCGGTCTCTACGCACACCGCGACCGGAGCCCCGACGACGCCGTGCCGTTCCGCGTCATCGCCCTGCACGGGATGGTCCGCGACGAGCGCGGCAAGAAGATGTCCAAGTCGTTCGGCAATGCCGTCGATCCGATCGACTGGCTGGACGCCTACGGGGCCGACGCCGTCCGGTTCACGCTGGCACGCGGGGCGAACCCGGGAACCGACGTTCCGGTCGGTGAGGACTGGGTGGGGGCGTCGCGCAACTTCTGCAACAAGCTGTGGAACGCCACCCGGTTCGCGCTGCTGAACGGTGCTCGCGTTGGCCCGCTTCCACCCGCGTCCGATCTGTCGGCCCCGGACCGGTGGATCCTGTCCAGGCTGCACGCCACGGTGGTCGAGGTCGACGGCTACTACGAGGACTTCCAGTTCGCCAAGACCTCGGAGGCGTTGTTCCACTTCGCCTGGGACGAGTTCTGCGACTGGTACGTCGAGCTGGCGAAGACGCCACTGGCGGCGGGCGGTGACGCGGCGGAACGCACCCGGCTGGTGTTGGGGCACGTCCTCGACGTCCTGCTCCGGCTGCTGCACCCGCTGACGCCGTTCGTCACCGAGACGCTGTGGACGGCCCTGACCGGCGAGGAGTCGGTCGTGACGGCTCCCTGGCCGGTTGCCGAGCCGGCCTGGGCCGATCCGGTCGCCGAGGCGGGCGTGGGCCAGGTGCAGCGGCTGGTCACCGAGGTGCGGCGCTTCCGCAACGACCAGGGTCTGAAGCCGCGTCGGCGTGTCGCGGCGCGTATCACCGCCGATGCCGACGGGCCGATCGCGCTGCACGAGGTCGAGATCAGATCACTGACGTGGCTCGATCGGCCCGGGGACGGCTTCACTCCGACGGCGACACTCCAGTCCGGCACCGTCCGGGTCGACATCGACACATCCGACGCGATCGACGTCGGGGCCGAGCGACGCCGGCTGGAGAAGGATCTCGCCGCCGCCCGCAAGGAACTCGCTCAGGCTGCGGCCAAGCTCGACAACGAGCAGTTCCTTGCCAAGGCACCGGAGGAGGTGGTCGCCCGCATCCGCGACCGGCGCACTGCGGCCGAGGCCGACATCGCCCGCCTGGAGGGCCAGCTCGCCGCGCTGCCCGGTTGAGTGCTGGTCACACATCCAGGCGCTCACCCGCCGGGTCTTCGGTGCCGACGACGGGCACTGAGGACGGCGCATCGAGGTCGGTCGGAGAGAATGCCTCGGTGACGCGTGACCAGACCGATCGGAAGGCCGGCGCCGCGGCGCTGCGCGAGGTCGAGGCAACGCTCGCCACCCGATGGCCGGAGTCCCGGATCGAGCCGTCGCTGGAGCGCATCCACGACCTCGTCGATCTCCTCGGCAACCCGCAGCATGCCGTCCCCATCGTCCACGTGGGCGGCACCAACGGGAAGACGTCGACCGCTCGGCTGGCCGACGAACTGCTGCGCGAGCTCGGCCTGCGGACCGGCCGTTTCACCAGCCCACACCTGGAGTCGATCACCGAACGGATCTGCCTCGACGGCGAGCCGCTGGCGGCCGGGAGGTTCGCCGACGTCTATGCC
>DASUYL010000170.1:0-2865 GCA_036377395.1 Jiangellaceae bacterium | reverse complement strand
TCGCGACCGAGCGGCCGGTGTATTCCACGACACGGCTGGCCATGGCGGCGGTCGCGCGCGGGCACGATGTCTTCTACCTCGACGTCGGCGATTTCTCGTACACCCAGAACGACATGGTCTGTGCGAATGCCAGGCGGGCCCCGAGCAAGAAGCAGCGTAAGCCGGAGTCATTCCTGGCAGCGGTTCAAGAGGCGACGTCGCGTCCCGTGAGCATGGGGCCGGACTCTATCGACGTCCTCATGCTTCGCAACGACGTCGCGAAGGACATCGAGCGGCCGTGGGCCCAGGCAGTGGGGGCACAGTTCGGCCAGCTCGTGGCCCGACGCGGCGTCATTGTCGTCAACGACCCGCAGGGTCTGGCCCAAGCCGTGAACAAGCTCTATCTTTTGCATTTCCCGGTGGACGTACGACCTGCGACGCTCGTGACGAGGAGCCCGGAGCAGGTCGGCGCCTTCATTGCCGAACACGACGGCCACGCGGTCCTCAAGCCGCTGCTGGGCTCGGGGGGCGAGTCCGTTTTTGTCATCCACCCGAACGAGGACTCCAACGTCAACCAGATCATCGAGGTGATCTGCCGAGATGGATACGTCGTGGCCCAGGAGTACCTTCCCGCCGCCGAAGACGGCGACCTGCGCCTGCTACTGCTGAACGGGCGGCCGCTGGAGTCCGATGGCGCATATGCGGCGTTTCGCCGACTCCCGTCCGGCTCTGACCCGCGGAGCAACACCAGCGCGGGAGGCAAGGAGGCTGCTGCCACCGTCGGGGAGACGGAGCTGGCGATCGTCGAGGCAGTCTGGCCGAAGTTGGAGAAGGACGGCATGTTCTTCGTGGGGCTCGACATCGCCGGTGACAAGCTGATGGAGATCAATGTGTTCAGCCCAGGCGGGCTGGCGGGGAGTGGCCACTTCACCGGCGTCGACTTCGCATCCATCGTCGTCGAGTCCCTGGAGCGCAAGGTGAGACACGTCGCGAGCTACGGACCCCTGTTCAGCAACAGCGAGCTTGCGACCCTCTGACGTTCACGCCTTCTCCAGGTAGCGGCGTTGATACCCGCGGCGTCCCGGGCGGCGAGGATCAACCGTCCGGGTGACGGCGACCGCGGCCAGCCGGTCCGGCCCCGCGCTAGCCCATGCCGGTGATGTGCTCGGGCCGGACCGGGATGCGGGTCAGAGGCAACCCGGTCGCCGCCCGCACCGCCGCCACGATGGCCGGCGTCGACGAGATCGTCGGCGGTTCACCGACCCCGCGCAGCCCGTACGGCGCGTGCGGGTCGGCCAGCTCCAGCACGTCGACGGCCATCGGCGGCATGTCGAGGATGGTCGGGATCAGGTAGTCGGTGAACGACGGGTTGCGGATGACGCCGTCGACGACCTGGATCTCCTCCATCAGCGCCAGGCCGAGCCCCTGTGCGGTGCCGCCGTGGATCTGACCCAGCACGCCGTCCGGGTTCATCGCCCTTCCCACGTCCTGGGCCGTGGCGATCTCGACCACCCTGACCAGACCTAGCTCGACGTCGACGTCGACGACGGCGCGGTGGGCCGCGAAGGCGTACTGGACGTGCGCCGTTCCCTGGCCGTCCAGGTCGAGCGCTGTGGTCGGCCGGTGCCGCCACTCGACCGTCTCCTCGACGGCCGACCCGTCGGCGAGAGCCGAGAGCCCGCCGAGCTCGTCCACCCGGTGCCGTACCGCGAGGCAGGCCGCACGGACCGCACCTCCGGTCATGTACGACTGCCGCGATGCCGACGTCGAGCCGCCACTGCCGATGGAGGTGTCCGCCGGCAGCACAGTCACCTGCTCGACGCCGAGCTCCGTGCGGGCTATCTGCGCGACCAGCGTCACCAGGCCCTGGCCGACCTCGGCGGAGGCGGTGTGGACGCTGGCCACCGGCTCACCGCCGACGACCTCGACCCGCACGCGTGCCGTCGAGTAGTCGTCGAATCCCTCCGAGTAGCAGACGTTCTTGATCCCGACGGCGTAGCCGGTGCCGCGGACCACCCCTTCGCCGTGCGTGGTGTTGGAGACACCGCCCGGCATCATCCGCAGGTCGACGGCACCACCGGACGGCGGCGGGAGCGGTGCGTCCCGCACCCGCTTGAGCAACTCGGCAACCGGTGCGGCGGAGTCGACGACCTGGCCGGTCGGCATCACCGAGCCCTCGGTCATCGCGTTGAGCAGGCGGAAGTCGACCGGGTCCAGGCCGAGTTCCGCTGCCATCCGGTCCATCTGCGACTCGTAGCCGAACGCGGCCTGCACGGCGCCGAAGCCGCGCATCGCACCGCACGGCGGATTGTTCGTGTAGACGCCCCGACAGTCGACGCCGACATTCGGGACGTCGTACGGACCGACGCCCAGCGTGGCGGCATTCGCGACGACGGCCGGCGTGCTGGACGCGTAGGCGCCTCCGTCGAGGAGGATGTCGGCGCGAACGTAGACCAGCCGCCCCTCGCGCGTCGCCCCGTGCTCGTAACGCAACCGGGCCGGGTGCCGGTGCACGTGGCCGAAGAACGACTCCTCGCGCGAGTAGACCATCTTGACCGGCCGGCCGGTGTGGCGGGCGAGCATGCAGGCATGGATCTGCATCGACAGGTCTTCGCGGGCGCCGAACGCGCCGCCCACGCCGCCGAGGGTGATCCGGACCATCTCCTCGGGCAGCCCGAGACAGGCGGCCACCTGGGTCCGGTCCACGTGCAGCCACTGCGTCGCCACGTAGAGGTCGACAGATCCGTCCTCGGCCGGCACGGCCAGGCCGGATTCGGGCCCGAGGAACGCCTGGTCCTGCATCCCGACCTCGTACTCGCCGGTCACGACCACCTCGGCGGTCGCGTTCGGGTCGCCGCGGCGGATGCGCAGGTGCCGGACCACGTT
>DASUYL010000169.1:0-6050 GCA_036377395.1 Jiangellaceae bacterium | reverse complement strand
CTCGTGCTGACCGCTGCGCTGGTGGGCACGGTCTGGCTGTGCGGCGGCCTGGGTGACGCTCTGGCTGGAGGCGAGACGCCGTCCGTCGTGGCGCAGTTGCTGTCACTCGCTTCCTCGGTCCTGTTCGTCCCGGTCTTCGTGCTGCTCTATGCAGCGCCACTGCTGTTGTTCCCCACGGGAGGGCTGCCGTCTCCGCGATGGCGTTGGGTGGTTGGCTCGACGGCGACCGGCGTCGGTCTGGCCATGGCGTCGATGCTGTTTGCGCCGGGCCCTGTGAACGACGACGTGCCCGCCTGGGGCAGCAACCCGCTCGGCGTCGAGGCCCTCGACGGCGTGATCGACGTGCTCGAGGCAGCCGGATTCGTTCTGGTGCTCGGGTCACTGCTGATGGCCGCCGCGGCGGTCGCCGTGCGGTTGGTGCGCTACCGGGGCGCACGACGCAGGCAGATGTGGTGGTTCCTCGGCGGTATCACCCCGCTCTTGGTGGGACTGGCCGTCGACCCCGGCTCATCCTCCGCCGCCCAGATCGTTTCGGCGCTGGTCATCTTCTCCGCGATGCTCGGTGGGATGGCGTGGGCCCTGCTCGGCAAGCCCGCACGCGTCGTCCACGACGAGGAAGTCGAAGCGCCACGAACCGGCCGGCCCGCCGCCCGCTTCCCGGCACCGACCGCCACCGACATCTGACCCGTCCGGCCGGAGTCACCCGCGGACCCAGGCGATCACGGCAGCGTCGCCGTGTTCGCACCGCAGATCACGACGACCACCGTGTCGCCGGGTCGCGGCACGAACGCACCGGTGAGCAGCCCGGCGAAGGCCACGGCCCCGCCGGGCTCGGTGGCGATTCGGCAGCGCTCCCAGAGGACGTGCTGGGCATCGACGATGGCCTCGTCGGGGACGCTGCGCACGCCGATCCCCGCCTCCCGGAACACCTGCAAGCCGATGTGGCCGGCCCGGCGAGCACCCGTACTGTCGGCCGCAATCCCGCCGACCTCGACATCGACAGGACCGCCGGCATTCAGTGCAGCGGCGAGCGTGGGGCACGAGTCCGGCTCGATCGGCACGACGGACGGCCCACCGTCCCGACACGCGACGGTCACACCTGCGGCCAGTCCTCCGCCGCCGACGGTGACGAGCACCGCGGACGCGTCCGGCACCTGCTCGCGCAACTCGAGTCCGAGGGTGCCCTGGCCGGCAACCACTGCGGGCTCGTCGAAGGCGTGCACGCTCGTCACATCGCGATCCGCCGCATACGTCTGCGCCGCGACCATCGCCTCGTCATAGAAGCCGTCGACGACGTGCACCTGCGCCCCGTACGAGGCGATACGTGCAGCCTTGGCAGGCGGCGAGGTCGCGGGCACGAAGATGGTCGCCGGCACGCCGAGACGGGCAGCCGCCCATGCAACCGCGGCCCCATGGTTGCCGCCGGACGCGGCCACGACACCGGCCGGCGGAATGTCTCGAGTGAGAAGCGCATGGAGCGCACCTCGCGGCTTGAACGACCCCGTGTGCTGCATGTGCTCCAACTTCAGGACCACACGGGCAGCGACGCCGAAGTCCTCGCCGCGCAGCTCGAGAACCGGCGTGCGGCGGACCTTTCCGGCCAGCCTGACGGCGGCGGCACGAACGTCGGCCGTGCTGGGCGGCTGTGCAGGCGGCAACGTCACGTCGGGATGTTAGGGCGCGATCTCGTCGTCGGGGTCCTCGGGCACCGGCAGCAGCGCACCGCCGCCGTCGTGCGGCATGGACCGTTCTTCGTCGGCGAGTTGTTCGTAGTAGTGCCAGCGTTCGTCGATGTCGGCCTGGGCGAGTGCGAGCAGGTGCCGGGCGCGCTCGGGGTCGACCCGCGCCAGCATCGAGAAGCGACTCTCGGCGAGGGCGAAGTCCGGCAGCGCGACAGTGGGCTTCTTCATGTCGAGTTGGAACGGATGAGCACCGTCGGCCGGGCTGGGGTGGTACCGGTAGAGCGGCCAGTATCCGCTGGCCACGGCGGTCTTCTGGTGTGTCATCGACGTCGCCATGTCGATGCCGTGTGCGATGCAGGTGCTGTAGGCCACGACCAGCGACGGACCCGGCCATGCCTCGGCCTCCAGCAAGGCGCGCACGGTCTGCATCTCGTTGGCGCCGAGCGCGATCTGAGCCACGTAGACGTCACCGTAGGCCCGGGCGATAGCACCGAGATCCTTCTTCGCGGTCGTCTTGCCCGACGTGGCGAACTTCGCCGCCGCCCCGCGTGGCGTTGCCTTCGATGCCTGGCCGCCGGTGTTGGAGTAGCTCTCCGTGTCCAGCACCAGCAGGTTGACATCGCGCCCCGATCCGAGCACGTGGTCGAGCCCGCCGAAGCCGATGTCGTACGCCCAGCCGTCCCCACCGACGATCCAGAAGCTCTTCCGGACCAGCTCGTCGGCCAGGCTGCGCAGCCGGCGTGCCGATGCGGCCAGCTCGGCGGCCACATCGGCAAGCCGAAGCTTGAGGGATTCGACCCTGGTTCGTTGCGCGGCGATGCCGGCCTCGTCGGACTGGTCGGCGCCGAGGATCCCGTCCGCCAGGTCCGTCCCGACGACGGGTGCAAGCTCCCGGAGCAGCCGCTCTGCATCGGCGAGGTGCTGCTCGTACGCCAGCCGCAGACCGAGACCGAACTCGGCGTTGTCCTCGAACAGCGAGTTCGACCACGCAGGGCCGCGGCCGGCGGGGCCGAGACCCCAGGGTGTGGTGGGCAGGTTGCCGCCGAAGATCGACGAGCAACCGGTGGCGTTGGCGACGACGAGTCGGTCGCCGAACAGCTGGGTGAGCAGCTTGAGGTACGGCGTCTCGCCGCATCCCGAGCATGCGCCGGAGAACTCGAACAGCGGCTGCAGCAACTGCGAGCCCTTGACCGTGTCCCGCCGGACCGCACTGCGGTCGACCTCGGGTATGCGCTCGAAGTAGTCCCACAGCGGTCGTTCGGCGTCCCGGTGCTCGATCGCCCGCTCCATGTTGATCGACTTGCGCCCGGTGCCGTCCTTGCTGAGAACCGGGCAGACGTCGACGCAGATGCCACAGCCGGTGCAGTCGTCCGGGGCCAGCTGGACGGCCAGCTTCATGCCCCGCAACTCGCGGCCGCCGTAGTCCTTCGACCGGAAGCCGTCAGGAGCGTCGGCGAGGATCTCCGGGTCGAACACCTTCATCCGCAGCGCCGCGTGCGGGCAGACGATCGTGCACTTCCCACAGTCGATGCAGATGCTGGGATCCCAGATCGGGAGTTCCTGGGCGAGCGTGCGCTTCTCCCAGCGGGCGGTGCCGGTCGGGAACGTGCCGTCGACCGGTAGCGCGCTCACGGGGAGCAGGTCGCCCTCGCCGTCCAGCATCCGTTTGGTGACCCGGTGCACGAAGTCGGGGGCTTCGGGGGCAAGCGGCGGCATCCGGTGCCGGTCACCGTCGACAGCATCGGGAATCTTCAGGGCTTCCAACGCGTGCAGTGCTCGGTCGATCGCCGCCTGGTTGCGCTCGACGACGGCCGGTCCGCGTTTCCCGTACGTCTGCGCGATCGCCTCCTGAAGTGCCGTGCGAGCTTGGTCACCGGGCAGCACTCCGGACAACGCGAAGAAGCACGGCGTCATCACGGTATTGATGCGTTTCCCCAGCCCGAGCTCGCGTGCGACCCGGTGCGCGTCGATCACGAAGCAGGACAGGTTCTTGTCGAGGATCTGGTGCTGCACCTCGACGGGCAGGTGTGCCCACGTCTCGCCGGCGGGATAGGGACTGTTCAGGAGGAAGGTTGCGCCGACCCTCGCCACGTCGAGCACCTTCATCCGGTCGAGCAGCGCGAACTGGTGGCAGGCGACAAAGTCGGCCTGATCGACCAGGTACGTCGAACGGATCGGCTCCGGGCCGAAGCGCAGATGCGACACGGTGACCGCACCGGACTTGCGAGAGTCGTAGACGAAATATCCCTGGGCGAACAGGTCGGTGCGCTCCCCGATGATCTTGATGCCGAACTTGTTGGCACCGACCGTGCCGTCGCTCCCCAGCCCATAGAACACGGCCTGCACAGCGCGTGTCGGCACCCGGAATTCCTGGTCCGGCTCGATGCTCATACGGGTGACGTCGTCGACTATGCCGACGGTGACGTGCCGCCGCGGTCTCTCGCGAGCCAGTTCGTCGTACACGCCCTTGGCCATGGCCGGTGTGAACTCCTTGCTGGACAGCCCGTAGCGCCCACCGATCACCTCGATGCCGGTACGGCCATGTTCGGCCAGCGCGGCCAACACATCCGTGTAGAGGGGCTCGCCGACCGCGCCCGGTTCCTTCGTCCGGTCCAGCACCGCGATCCGGCGTGTGGTGGCCGGCAGCGCGGCCGCCAGTGCCGCTGACGGAAACGGCCGGAACAACCGGACCTTGAGCAGTCCTACACCGTGGCCGCCTTGGATCAGCTGCTCGACGGTCTCTTCGACCGCCCCGACGGCGGAGCCCATGACGACGATGACCCGGGTGGCATTCGGTGCGCCGACGTACTCGACGAGCCCGTATCTCCTGCCGGTGCGGGCAGCGAGATCATCCATGATGCCGACCACCGTGTCGGGCACGGCGTCGTAGAACGGGTTCGCGGCCTCGCGCGCCTGGAAGAACACGTCCGGGTTCTGCGCCGACCCCCGCAGCACCGGACGGTCGGGCGAGAGGCCCCGCAGCCGGTGGGCGAGCAGGTCGTCGTCATCGACCAGGGCCCGCAGGTCATCGTCGGTGAGCAGCCGGATCTTGTCGATCTCGTGCGACGTGCGGAAGCCGTCGAAGAAGTGCAGGAACGGCACCCGGGCGCGCAGCGACGCGGCGTGCGCGACGAGGGCGAAGTCGTGCGCCTCCTGCACGGAGGAGGCGGCGAGCATCGCCCAGCCGGTGCTGCGGGCTGCCATGACGTCGCTGTGGTCACCGAAGATCGACAGCGCATGGGTCGCGATCGACCGGGCCGCGACGTGCATGACGGCCGGCGTCAGCTCACCGGCGATCTTGAACATGTTGGGCAGCATGAGCAGGAGGCCCTGCGACGCGGTGAACGTCGTACCCAACGCTCCCTTGTGCACCGCACCGTGCAGTGCGCCGGCGGCGCCACCCTCGGACTGCAACTCGACGACCTCGGGGACCGAGCCCCACAGATTGGCGCGGCGATCCGCGCTCCAGGCGTCGGCAAGCTCACCCATCGGCGACGCGGGCGTGATGGGGTAGATCGCGATGACCTCCGAGAGCGGGTAGGCCACGCGGGCGACGGCCTCGTTGCCGTCCACGGTCGCCCAGGTCTCTGCCACGCGTCCCATCCCAGCCTCCACTCACAGGCTAGGAACGGGCTCGCCGGCGGTCAGAGGACAACGTCCCGACAACGGGGACCGAAGGTCCTGCGCAGGTCGAGACGCGGACCGTGACGCCGCCGCCATGACGCCGCATCTGTGGCGTCGATCTACTCCGAGGTGAACGCCTGGAAGAACGTGGGGAACGTGCCGACCACACCGAGAGCGATCAGGATCAGCGCGATCACAAGCGCTCGGCGTGTTTCGAAACGCCGACCGCGGTAGACGGCATGCAGGATGGCCCAGACGATCAGCCAGACGATGACCGTCAAGCCGGTCTTGCCGGACAAGGGTCCGACGTCGTCGTTCCAGCTCAGCCAGTCCTTGAACGAGGCGTTGGCCTCGGCGAGCGTCGTGAGCAGGCCCAGCACGAAACAGCCGATCCCGCCGGCGAGTACGGCCGCGGCGACGGGACCTTCCGGCCGGTCGGGGAGCTCCACGCCTTGATCGGCGATCTCGCCTTCGGGACGCGAATCAGCGGAGGTGCTCACGGCATTCTCCTCAGGCAACGGGGGCGGCCTTGGTGATGAAGGCACCGAATGCGCCGGCGACGGCAGCGAACAGGAACGCCAAGACATACAGGATCATGGCCGTCCGGCGTACCCGCTCATGGCGGATCAGATTGACCCCGTAATAGATGACGATGAAAGAGACGACGGTGGCCAAGATCGGACTGAGCCAGGCCACGTGCTCTTTCCACTCCATGCCGAACTCATGCCAGTCCGCGGTGGCCTC
>DASUYL010000168.1:0-16422 GCA_036377395.1 Jiangellaceae bacterium | reverse complement strand
TACGCCGGGCGGTTGACCGCCCACTTGCCGATGGCTACCAGACTGATCCTGGTCAAGGCCGACGGGTCGGTGTCGATCCATGCCGACGACCGCGCCTACAAGCCGCTGAACTGGATGAGCCCGCCGTGCCGGCTTGACGCCGGCGACGGGGTGTGGACGGTGGCCAATCCGGCCGGCGAACGGCTGGTGATCACGCTCGACGAGGTGCTGCACGACAGCGAGCACGAGCTCGGGGTCGATCCCGGCCTGGTCAAGGACGGCGTGGAGGCACACCTGCAGGAGCTGCTGGCCGAGCACGTCCAGACCCTCGGCACCGGCTGGCGGCTGGTGCGCCGCGAGTACCCGACCGCGATCGGCCCGGTCGACCTGCTCTGCCGCGACCAGGTGGGCACGACCGTCGCGGTGGAGGTCAAGAGACGGGGCGAGATCGACGGTGTCGAGCAACTGACCCGCTACCTGGACCTGCTCAACCGCGATCCGCTGCTCGCCCCCGTCCGCGGGCTGTTCGCCGCACAGGAGATCCGGCCGCAGGCGCGCACGCTGGCCCGAGACCGTGGGATCAGCTGCCTGACCGTCGACTACGACGCACTGCGCGGCCTCGACGACCCGCACGCCCGGCTGTTCTGAACCCCCGCGTGGAAGACTGCGAGTATGGCTCGCGAGATCACCACCGTCGGCGTCGTCGGCCTCGGCACGATGGGTGCCGGAATCGCCGAGGTGTTCGCCCGCACCGGCTTCAGCGTCGTCGGCGTCGAACGTGACGACGAGACGCTGGCGCACGGGCGAGGGCACATCGAGCACTCGACCGACCGGGCGGTCCGGCGCGGCAAGCTGTCCGAGGACGAACGGGCGCACCTGCTGGACGCGATCACGTTCACGACCGATCTCGACGCGCTGGCCGACTGCCAGCTGGTGGTCGAGGCCGTGCCCGAGCAGCTCGACCTCAAGCGTGACCTGTTCGCCCGCCTCGACAAGATCGTGACTCCCGAGGCCATCCTCGCCACCAACACCTCGTCGCTGTCGGTCACCGAGATCAGCGTCGCAACCGAACGTCCGCGCCGTGTCGTGGGCATGCACTTCTTCAACCCCGCGCCGGTCCAGGAGTTCGTCGAGGTCGTGCGGACCGTGGTCACCGAACCGGACGTGGTCGCGGACGTGACGGCGCTGGCCCGCAGGCTTGGCAAGGCACCCGTGGAATGCGGCGACAATGCGGGCTTCATCGCCAACGCGCTGTTGTTCGGCTACCTCAACCACGCGGCCTCGATGTACGACGCCCGCTACGCCACGCGCGAGGACATCGACGACGCCATGCGGCTCGGCTGCGGGTACCCGATGGGCCCGCTCGCCCTGCTCGACCTGATCGGGCTGGACACCGCGTACGAGATCCTCGACACGATGTACAAGCAGGGCCGCGACCGTCTGCACGCGCCGACACCGGTCCTCAAGCAGATGGTCACGGCCGGCATGCGGGGTCGCAAGACCGGGCGCGGCTTCTACACCTACGAGGCAGAGGACTCGCCGGTCGTCGTTTCCGACGCCCTCACCCCCGAGCCGGTCGGCGGGTCAGGCGCGCCGGTACGCGAGATCCGTACTGTCGGCGTCGTCGGGTCGGGGACGATGGCCACCGGCATCGTCGAGGTGCTGGCCAGGGCGGGCTACGACGTCGTCTCCGTCACCCGCGGCGCGGAGCGGGCGGCCCGTGTCACCGCCGGGGTCGAGCGTTCGATGGAGAAGGCGGTCCAGCGCGGCAAGCTGGCCGAGTCCGATCGCGATGCGGCCATGGCCCGGATCGCCGGGTCGTCGTCGCTGGATCATCTCGCTGAAGCACAGCTCGTGGTCGAGGCCGTGGTCGAGGAGTCGACGGTCAAGCAAGGCCTGTTCTCGTCGCTGGACGAGGTCTGCGCGCCGGGTGCGATCCTGGCGACGACCACGTCCTCGCTGCCGGTGATCGAGTGTGCAGCGGCGACCTCCCGCCCGGCCGACGTCGTAGGCATGCACTTCTTCAACCCCGCGCCGGTGATGTCGCTCGTCGAGGTGGTCGCGACGGTGTCGACCGCCGACGACGTCGTCGCCACCGTCCGGCAGGTGTGCCGCCGGGCCGGCAAGCACCCGGTCACCTGCGGCGACCGCGCCGGGTTCATCGTCAACGCCCTGCTGTTCCCTTACCTCAACGACGCGGTGAAGATGCTGCAGGCGCACTACGCGAGCACCGACGACATCGACACCGCGATGAGGCTCGGCTGCCGCCTGCCGATGGGTCCGTTCGAGCTGCTGGACGTGATCGGCCTGGACGTGGCGCTGGCGATCCAGCGCACCCTCTACCTCGAGTTCCGCGAGCCAGGATTCGCGCCGGCACCGCTGCTGGAACACCTCGTCACCGCCGGATACCTGGGCCGCAAGACCGGGCGCGGGTTCCGCGACTACGCGTGACCCACCTCCTCGGCCGGGTACTCACCGAGGCTGCACACGGCCGGTTTCCCGAACCCGACGGCGCCGTCGAGGTGGTGGCGCCGTGGAAGCAGGGCGTCGCCGGGGTGGTCGCACTGACCGGCCGGGCGTACGTCGCTACCACGAGGGATGCGCGCGACGTGCTCGCCCGGGGGCCGGACGGCTTCGGCAAGGCGCTGGACCCCGGGTTCATCGCCTGGCTGGCCGGTGCGGACGGCTGGTGCGACTGCCTCGACCTTCTGGTGACGGGACTGGGAACCGGCCGGGGCGGGCCACCGGCTCGCGAGGACCTCTCCGACCACCGCCGGCTGCGGCACGCCCGCCAGGTTCGCGACGACGTCGCCGTGCACGGCGACGACCGGGGGCTGATCACCCTCGGCACCGGCATCGGCGGCCTCAGGGAGATCGGTGTGGAGGTTACGGTGCAGGCCCGGAACCGTGGCGTGGGGAGGGCCCTGGTCGCCGACGCGCTGGGGCTCGTCGCCGCCGGCGAGCCGGTATTGGGCGCGGTCGCCCCGGGCAACGCGGCGAGCCTGCGGGCGTTCCTCGCGGCCGGGTTCCGGCCGGTCGGCGCCGTGCACCTGGTGCGGCCCGGGGACGGCGGCTAGCCGCAGCCGCAGGCGCCGCCGCAGCAGCCGCCGGCCGACGACGGCGACGGAGGCGAGGACGGTGCTGAGGACAGTCCGGTGACGGCGACGGTGGACAGCAGCTTGACCGTGTCGTCGTGACCGGCCGGGCACGGGGCGGGCTCGGCGGAGTCGGCCATGGGCCGCGATTCCTCGAACGTGGCACCGCAGGCGCGGCAGCGGAACTCGTACCTCGGCATGAATCCAGCATAGGCGCAGGCTGGGACAATGCACGCATGTCCCGCCGCCGCCCGGTCCGACGTCAGCCGACGGGCGGCCATGAGCAGGTCGAGTCGTGGCCCGACGGCGACTGGGTGGTGCGACCGCTCACCGGCAGCTCCGCGACCAAGCCGTACCGCTGCCCGGGATGCGACCAGCTCATTCCGCCGGCCACACCTCATGTCGTGACCTGGCCGGTCGAAGGTGGGACGCTCTCCGGCGGCGGTGCCGGGGAGCGACGGCACTGGCACACGTCCTGCTGGCGCAACCGTGGTCGCCGTGCGCCGCGGTGAGACGAGCGGCGCGGCGTGGTGCCGCCGATAGGCTCGACGGCATCATGACCACGAAGTCCCGCATCCGCGGCAACACCGTCCTGCCGGCCCGACGCGAAGCCGTGACCCTGCACACCACCGACGGCCTGGCGCTCGTCGCCGAGGTGGCCCTACCACCGCAGAGCGAACCGGTCGCGACGCTGGTCTGCGTCCACCCGCTGCCCACGCACGGCGGCATGATGGACAGCCACCTGTTCCGCAAGGCCGCCTGGCGGCTGCCCGCGCTCGCGGACCTGGCCGTGCTGCGATTCAACACCCGGGGCACGAGCAGCCTGCAAGGAACCAGCGAGGGCCAGTTCGACGCGGGTGCGGGTGAGCAGTACGACCTCGCCGCCGCCCTCGAGTACGCCGAGTACCACGACCTGCCACAGGTATGGCTGCTCGCCTGGTCGTTCGGCTCCGACCTCGCCCTGCGGTACGGCCTCGACCCGGTCGTCGTGGGCGCGATCCTGCTCTCGCCGCCACTGCGCTCCAGCACCGACGACGATCTCGATGCGTGGGCCGCCGACGGCCGTCCCCTCGTCGCGCTGGTACCCGGACTCGACGACTACCTTCGCCCGCCGCAGGCACGCGAGCGGTTCGCGCGGGTGCCTCAGGCACAGATCGTCGCCGTCGAGGGCGCGAAACACCTGTGGGTGGGTGACGCCGAGCGCGTGCTCGACGAGGTGGTGGCCCGGGTGGCCCCCGGCCGGTCACCACTGCCGACGACCTGGCCCGGGCCGGTCGAGACCGCCGACACCAGCGCGTACGCCGACCGGACGGTGGCGGCGTTCGCGGACGTCCCGATACGGCCGGAGCGTTGAGCCGTGCCGGTCGAGCTCGCCCACCAGGAGAGCGGCACGGGCGTACCCGTCGTGCTGCTCCATGGCTTCCCGCTCTCCCGCGCCATGTTCGCGGCGCAGGTCAGCGGGCTGGCCGACCGGGCCCGCGTGGTCGTTCCCGACCTGTGCGGCTTCGGCGACTCGCCCGGGCCCGGCGAGCGAGAGCCGTCGGTCGACGCGATGGCCGACGACGTCGCGTCGCTGCTCCGGCGCCTCGAGGTCGGACCGGCCGTCGTGGCCGGCGTGTCGATGGGCGGCTACGTGGCGATGGCGATGCTGCGCCACCACCCGCAGCAGGTGGGCGCTGTCGTGCTCGTCGACACCAAGGCCGGAGCCGACGACGAGGCGGCTCGGGACAACCGGGAACGGATCGCGACGGCGGTGGTCGAGAGCGGCTCCCGAGTGCTGCGGCCGATGCTCGACAACCTGCTGGGGCAGACGACGCGGACCGAGCGGCCCGATGTGGTCGCGACCGTTACCGGCTGGCTCGACGCCGCGCGGCCCGACGGCGTCGCGTGGGCCCAGCGCGCCATGGCCGGCCGGCCCAGCTCGTTCGGGACGCTCGCTGCGACGCAGGTGCCGGCGCTGGTCCTGGTCGGCGAGGAGGACACACTGACGCCCCACGACGACGCGCTGGCCATGGCCGCGGCCTTCCAGCGGCCGGCACCGGTGCAGGTCGTCCCGCGCGCCGGTCACCTGTCGCCGGTGGAGAACCCCGACGTGGTGACCGGCGCCCTACGAGACGTGCTCGGTCACTTCTGAGCGGTGGGTGCGTCCTCGACGACCTCGCCCTCGATGACGTCGTCGTCTTCGGACTGCGTCCCGGCCTCGACCGCGGGCGGCGGGCCGTTGCTGTCGCCCGGAACGGACATCGCGCCGAGCAGGCTGCGCAGCTGGGTGAGGTGTCCGGTGATGCTGTCGCGCTGGCGGGTCAGGTCGGCCACCTCGCGCTTGGCCGTCGTCTGGATTCGCGCGGCCTCGGCCTTGGCCTCGCCGACCAGCATCTCGGCATGCGACTTGGCCTCTGCCACGAGCTGGGCGGCGTTGCGGCGGGCACCGGAGACCAGTGCCTTCGCCTGGGTGTCGGCCTCCCGCCGGACCTGCTCGGCGAGCTCGTGCGCGGACTTGGCGCGGGAATCGGCGTCGGCGGCGCGGGTCTCGGCCTCGGTGACCAGCTTCTGGGTCTCCGTGACCGCGGCCTCGTGCCGCTCGCTGTCCTCCCGCTCGGCCGTCTCTCGGGTCGCCGCGAGCGCGAGCTCGAGTTCGGTGAGTTCCTTGTCGGCCCTGGTGCGGACCTCCTCGAGGCGGGCCTGTGCTTCCGCGCGCATCTGCTCGATGTCGCGCTTCGCCGCCCCGCGGAGCTCTTCGACCTCGCGGCGGGCGGTGGCCCGCAACTCGGTGACCTCGCGCTCGGCGACGGTGCGAATGCGGGTCAGGTCGCGCTCGGCCGTCGCCCGCTTCTCGGCGGCCTCGTGCTCGATGCCGGCGCGGACGGTGGCGGCCTCGCGCTGAGCCGTGTCGACGAGAGCCGCCGCCTCACGCTTGGCCGCTGATCTGGCGGCGTCCGCCTCCGTCTTGGCCTCGGCGATGACCTCATCCGCCTGGTGCTTGGCCGACGACCGCAGCTCCTCGGCGTCGTTCTCGGCGGCACCGCGCATCTCGCTGGCGTCGGCCTGCGCCACGGCTCGGGCCTCGCGAGCCTCGGCCTCCGCCTGCCCTACCAGCTCGGATGCCTGTTCCTCGGCCAGCCGGAGCAGATGCTCGATGCGGGCGCCGAGCCCGGAGTACGAGGGCTGGTCGACCTCGCGCAGCGACGTCGTCGCCTCGGCCAGCTCCTGGCGCAACCGGACGATCTGCTTGTCGAGCTCCTTGGTCCGCGAGCGCTGCTGGGCGAGCGCGGCCTCGAGCTGCCGTACGTGCTGTTCGACCTGGGCGCGGTCGAACCCGCGCATCACCTGGGTGAACCCTCCGGTGGGGTTCGAATCGAAGATCGACAGCCCGTCCTCGGCCGTCTCTCGTAGCGTGATCGTGTCCCGTGCCTCGTCCATGATCTCCCTCGTCGGGGGTGCCCGCCCCCCGACAAGGAACGGGTCACACGTTGCGGAACCTGCTGATGGCTTCGAGGTAGGTTGCCCGTGTCTCCCCGTCCCGGACGCCGAGCCCCTCCTCAGGCGCTAGGCAGAGTACTCCCACTTTGCCCTGGTGCCGATTGCTGTGGACATCGAATGTGGCCTGACCGGTCTGGTCGAGCGGATAGGTGCGTGACAGCGTCGGGTGGATGCGGGCACGCGCGATGAGGCGGTTAGCCTCCCACGCCTCGCGGTAGTTGGCGAAGTGGGATCCCACGATCCGTTTGAGGTTCATCCAGAGGTACCTGTTGTCGTACTCGTGCACGTACCCGGAGGTCGAGGCACAGGTCACGATCGTGCCGCCGCGGCGGGCGACGAAGATGCTCGCCCCGAAGGTCTCCCGGCCGGGGTGCTCGAAGACGATGTCCGGGTCGTCGCCATCGGTGAGCTCGCGGATGCGCGCTCCCAGCCGTCTCCATTCGGCCGGGTCCTGGGTGCGTTCGTCGCGCCAGAACCGGTAGTCCTCCGCGGCCCGGTCGATGACCAGTTCAGCACCCATCCGGTGGCAGATCTCCACCTTCTCCGGGCTCGACACGACGCAGACCGGTGTGGCGCCGCTGGCCAGGGCGAGCTGGGTGGCGTACGAGCCGAGGCCGCCGGATGCACCCCAGATCAGCACGATGTCGCCCAGCTTCATGCCCGCGCCGTTGCGCGATACCAACTGCCGGTAGGCGGTGGAGTTGACCAGGCCGGGACAGGCCGCCTCCTCCCAGGTCAGATGCGCAGGCTTGGGCATCAGCTGGTTGGACTTGACCAGCGCCAGTTCGGCCAGCCCGCCGAAGTTCGTCTCGAAGCCCCAGATCCGCTGTTCCGGATCGAGCATTGTGTCGTCATGGCCATCCGGCGACTCGAGCTCGACCGACAGGCAGTGGGCGACCACCTCGGCGCCGGGCGCCCAGGCGTGCACGCCGGGGCCGGTCCGCAGCACGACGCCGGCCAGGTCCGATCCCACGACGTGGTAGGGAAGGTCGTGCCGGCGGGCAAGATCGTGCATCCGGCCGTAGCGCTCGAGGAAGGCGAAGGTGGGAACCGGTTCGAAGATCGACGTCCACACCGTGTTGTAGTTGATCGCGCTGGCCATCACGGCGACGAGAGCCTCACCGGGCCCGAGCGAGGGTGTCGGCACCTGGTCGAGGTGCAACGATCGGCGGGGATCCTTGTCCCGAGTGGCCATGCCGGTGAACAGGTCGGTCTCGTCCTTGTGCACCACCACCGCGCGGTAGGACTCCGGCACGGGTAGTGCGGCGAAGTCCGCTGCGCCGGCATCGCCGGCCACGATCGCGTCGAGGATCGCCTTCACGTCCGCCTCCGGGAGTCGTAGCGATGTTACCCGCCGGTAGCTTGGGCGGGAAGGCTTCGCCGTACCCTGGCCAGCATGGCCAGCCTGTTCACCGCCGTCGACCATGTGGGCATCGCGGTCGCCGACCTGGACGAGGCGATCGCGTGGTACCTCGACCGGTTCGGTCTTGCCGTCGTCCATGAGGAGGTCAACGAGGACCAGGGCGTGCGCGAGGCCATGCTGCAGGTGGGTGACGACCCCTCCGCCACGCAGATCCAGCTGCTCGCGCCGTTGCGCCCGGACTCGCCGATCGGGCGGTTCCTCGAGCGCTCCGGGCCGGGCATCCAGCAGCTCGCCTACCGGGTCGACGACATCGACACGGTCACGGCCATGCTGCGCGGACGGGGCATCGACCTGCTCTACGAGGCGGCCCGGCCCGGCACAGCCGGCTCCCGGGTCAACTTCATCCACCCGCGAGACGCCGGGGGCGTGCTGGTCGAGCTGGTCGAGCCGGCTGCCCCGGCCTGATTCAGGCGTTCTTCGCCAGCAGGGACTCGCCCTCGACCCACCGGGCCAGCGTCCAGAGCAGGTCGGAGAGGCGGTTGAGGTACGGCAGGACGTGGGAGCCCTCGGCGGCGGCAGAAAGCGTCTCTCGCTCGGCGCGACGCACCACCGTGCGAGCCACATCGATCGCGGCGGCGACGGCATCCTCGCCCGGGACGGCGAAGTCCTTGGGCGGGTCGAACCGCGCGGACACGTCGTCGATCGTCTGCTCCAACGAGGCGACCATCTGCGCGGTGACCATCGTCTGGCCGGGCCGGCCCCGATCGCGGTGCTCGGGGTTGAGCGCGACGTCGGCCATCAGGACCCACAGGTCACGCTCGACGCCGATCAGGATCGCGTCCAGCTCGCCACCCCGGACGGCCTGCGCTCTGGCCACGCCGATGAGCGCCTGCGCCTCGTCGACGGCGCCGTTGGCCCGCATCGCCGGGGCGTCCTTGGCGACCCGGCCGCCGTAGAGCAGCCCGGTGGTGCCGTCGTCGCCGCGCCGCGTGTAGACCTTCATGCGGCCACTGTGGCACGTCGACCGCGGCTGTGATCCACGCCACCCGGGCCGGTGTCCGCCGAGGTCGTATCGTGAGGTCATGGCCGTCATCGTCGCGGGAGCGCGCACTCCGATCGGCAGGCTGCTCGGTGCGCTCAAGAGCTTTTCCGCCGCCGATCTCGGCGGCATCGCCATCGGCGCCGCCCTGGAAAAGGCGGGAGTCCGGCCCGATCAGGTCCAGTACGTGATCATGGGCCAGGTGCTCCAGGCGGGTGCCGGCCAGATCCCGGCCCGGCAGGCGGCGGTGAAGGCCGGCGTTCCGATGACGGTCCCGGCGCTGACGGTCAACAAGGTCTGCCTGTCCGGCCTCGACGCGATCGCCCTGGCCGACCAGCTCATCCGGGCGGGAGAGTTCGAGATCGTGGTCGCCGGGGGCATGGAGTCGATGACCAACGCCCCGCACCTGCTCACCGGGTCCCGCGAAGGTCACCGCTACGGCGACGTCACCCTGCGCGACCACATGGTCTACGACGGCCTCTGGGACGTGTTCACCGACCAGGCCATGGGGGCTCTCACCGAGGGGTGCAACACCGCCGGGCTCGAGCTCTCCCGGGAGGAGCAGGACGCCTTCAGTGCGCGGTCGCATCAGCTGGCCGCCTCCGGGTGGAAGAACGGCGTCTTTGACGACGAGGTCGTTCCGGTCGAGATCCCGCAGCGCAAGGGCGAACCCGTCGTCTTCGCCGCGGACGAGGGCATCCGCGCCGACACCACCGTGGAGTCGCTGTCCCGGCTGCGTCCCGCATTCGGTGCCGATGGCACCATCACCGCGGGGTCGGCCTCCCAGATCTCCGACGGCGCTTGTGCCGTGGTGGTGATGAGCAGGGCGAAGGCCGAGGAGCTGGGCCTGTCCTGGCTGGCCGAGATCGGTGCCCACGGCGTGGTCGCCGGCCCGGACTCCACGCTGCAGAGCCAACCGGCGGCGGCGATCCGGGCGGCGTGCGCCAAGGATGGCATCGAGCCGGCCGATCTCGACCTGGTCGAGATCAACGAGGCGTTCGCAGCCGTGGGCATCGCCAGCACGCGCGAACTCGGCCTGGACGAGGACCGGGTCAACGTCAACGGCGGCGCGATAGCGGTCGGACACCCGATCGGCATGTCTGGTGCCCGGCTCGTCCTGCACGTCGCCCTCGAGTTGCGCCGGCGCGGTGGCGGCACCGGTGCCGCGTCGCTGTGCGGCGGCGGCGGTCAGGGCGACGCGCTACTCATTCGCGTGTCACCGACCTGACGGTGCCTCGGTGACCGAGTCGGCTCAGGGCCTGGTCGACCGGGCCCGGCAGGGTGATCCGCGTGCCGTGGCCCGGCTCATCTCCCTCGTCGAGGACGCCTCCCCTGCGCTGCGGGAGGTCATGGCCGCGCTCGTGCCGTACGCCGGCAGTGCCGCCGTGCTGGGTGTCACCGGCTCGCCGGGTGTCGGCAAGTCGACGGTGACCTCGGCGCTGGTGGCGGCGTATCGGGCCGAGGGGCGTCGCGTCGGCGTCCTCGCCGTCGATCCGTCCTCACCCTTCTCCGGCGGCGCTCTGCTGGGCGACCGGGTGCGGATGCAGGAGCACGCGACCGACCGGGGTGTCTACATCCGTTCGATGGCGACCCGCGGGCACCTCGGTGGACTCGCGTGGGCCACGCCGCAGGCCCTGCGCGTGCTGGATGCCGCGGGCTGCGAGGTCGTGATCGTCGAGACCGTGGGTGTCGGTCAGTCCGAGGTCGACGTCGCCGCGCTGGCCGACACCACCCTGGTCCTGCTGGCTCCGGGTATGGGCGACGGCATCCAGGCGGCGAAGGCGGGCATCCTGGAGGTCGGCGACGTCTTCGTCGTCAACAAGGCCGACCGGGACGGGGCCGACCAGGTCGTTCGCGACCTGCGGGGTGCGATCCGGCTGGCCGAGCGCGCATCGGGCGACTGGCGCCCGCCGATCGTCAAGGCGGTGGCCGTCCGTCGCGAAGGACTCGACGACCTGATCTCCGCGGTCGGCAAGCACCGGGCCTGGATGGAACGCTCGGGCGAACTGGACCTCCGCCGCCGCAGGCGCGTCCGGGACGAGATCGAGGCGATCGCGGTGACCGCGCTGCGGCACCGCTTCGGTGACCTGCACGGCGACGCTCGGCTCGACACGCTCGCCGAGAAGGTGCTCGCCGGGCAGTACGACCCGTACGCTGCTGCCGACGAGATCATCGCCGCGCTCTGAGACCGGCGGCGCGCCATGGCGACAGATCGTCCGCTTTGGGGTACAAACAACAATTGACGGCGTGTAACACCACGTCACGACCCGACCAGGGAGAGGACTTCGGGTGTTCAAGAAGGTGCTGACCATCCTGGCCATCGCCTTCGCCGCGTACTACCTGCTCACCGAGCCCAGTGGAGCGGCGAACGCGGTGAGCGGTGCGCTGTCCGCCGTCGCCGACGGCTTCGAGTCGATCATCACGTTCTTCACCGAGCTGTTCTGAGATCGCTGCGCGAGATGCGTACGCCACGGGAAATCGTCAGCGGGGTGAGCGACCGCACCGTGCGGTGGCTCGACCGAGTCGCGCAGGACGGCGTCGTCCGCCTCGGCTGGTGGCGGGTCAAGTCGTGGTTCGGCCACAAGATGGTGGCCCGCAAGCTGATCCCGGGCGAGCGGGTCATCGCCGAGGTGAAACACAGCGGCCTCCTGTACACCGTGCCGGTGCTACTGGCCGCGCTGGGGTTGTTCCTCGCGGTGCGATGGCTGCCGTTCATCTCTGCCGACAGCGCCTGGTTCGGCATCGCCGTCGTCGTCGGCCTGCTGGGTTACGCGTTCTACCGGTTCCTGTGGATCAGCCGGGACCGTTTCGTCATCACGGACTCGCGGGTGTTCCGCGTCTGGGGGGTCTTCTCGCTGCAAGAGGCGGAAATGGAGATCGTCAGGGTTCTCGACATCACCGTCGTCCGTCACTGGTACCTGAGGCCGTTCGGGACCGGGCACGTGATCCTGGAGAACGCGGCACAGGAACAGGGCCTGCGCGACATCCACTTCGTCCCGGATCCGCAGAAGATCGCGCTGGCTATCCACCGTCGGCGCCGTCAGATGATGGGCCTGGGTGGCGACGAGGAGACGGCCACGCCGGCCCAGACGACCTCGCGCAGCAGGCGCCGCGCCGACCATCCCCGCAGCCCGGGTCCTATCACCGCCCGACGCCGGTGAGGCTGCTCCGTGCCCGACCCGCTCGACCTCGACTTCGACCCGATCCGCCGAGCCGCCGAGATCTGGCGCGACCGGTTCGGACCGGCCGAGGCGATGGCTGCCGCCACCTCGGTCATGCGGGTCCAGCAACTCCTGCTGGGCGAGTTCGACCGGATCTGCCGGCCCTACGGCCTCACCTTCGCACGGTACGAGGCTCTGGTGCTGCTGACCTTCAGCCGGACCGGAGCGCTGCCGATGGCCAAGATCGGCGAACGGCTGATGGTGCATCCGACCAGCGTCACCAACACGATCCGGCGGCTCGAGGCCGCAGGCTTCGTCACCCGTGAGCCGAACCCCGAGGACGGTCGGGGAACGCTTGCCCGGGTCACCCGGCAGGGGCGCGAGGTCGTCGACAAGGTCACCGGCGAGCTGATGGCGGCCGACTTCGGGTTGCGCGCCCTCGACGACGCCGAGCGCAACCGGCTCTTCGACCTGCTGCGCGAGGTGCGCCTCGCCGCACGCGACTTCCGCGAGTAGGCGCTCAGCGCCTCGACCAGGAGTCCGGCCGCTCCACCAGCGCCCGCACATGGCCGGGCAACCGTTCGGCGAGGACGTCGGCCACCGTCGTCGCCTCCAGTACGTCGCGCAGGCTGGCGCGGACGGCCACCCACACGTCGGTGAGCGGCGCCGCCGGCCCGGGGTATGCGGTGTCCTCCGGGGGCATTCCGCGCACCGCCGCCAGCGGTCCCTCGGCCGCACGGATGACGTCGGCCAGGCGAATCTCGTCCGGGTCCCTGACCAGGCGGTAGCCCCCGGACGCACCACGCTGTGCGTCGAGCAGACCGGCGCGGCGCAGGTCGCCGAGGATCGTCTCCAGGAACTTTCCGGGGATGTTCTGCGACTGCGCGATCTGCTGGCGCGTCGCCGATGCGGGCCGTCGGGACGCCAGCTCGATCACGGCTCGGACGGCGTAGTCGGTGCGCGCAGTGACATGCACGATCGCATCCAACCACCGCCGCGGACGCCGTCCGGTCGCCCGGGAGGAGGGACGGTTACTAGGATGTCCTAGTACTCGACAGGTCGACGGAGGGACACCGGCGTGGACGCGGAGCAGATCGAGGCCGGGCGACGCCGCTGGCAGGCGCGCGTCGACGCCGCCCAGCGGGCCGGCCAGGTTCGGGATGCCGATTTCACCACCGTGTCCGGCCTCGAGGTCGACCCGGTCTACGGCCCGCCGGCGGGTGTCGACGATCCCCGCTTCGATCGGATCGGCTGGCCGGGGGAGTACCCGTACACCCGGGGCCTCTACCCGACCGGCTACCGCGGTCGCACCTGGACGATCCGCCAGTTCGCCGGGTTCGGAAACGCACTGCAGACCAACGAGCGCTACAAGATGATCCTGCGGTCCGGTGGTGGCGGCCTGTCGGTGGCGTTCGACATGCCGACGCTGATGGGTCGCGACTCCGATGACGACCGCTCGCTGGGCGAGGTGGGCCACTGCGGTGTCGCCATCGACTCCGCGGCCGACATGGAGGTCCTGTTCTCCGACATCCCGCTGGGCGAGGTCACGACGTCGATGACGATCAGCGGCCCGGCGGTGCCGGTCTTCTGTATGTACCTCGTCGCTGCCGAGCGCCAGGGCGTCGACCCGGCCGTGCTCAACGGCACGCTCCAGACCGACATCTTCAAGGAGTACATCGCCCAGAAGGAGTGGCTGTTTCCGCCCGAGCCGCATCTGCGCCTGATCGCCGACCTGATGGAGTACTGCGATCGGAGCCTGCCCGCCTACAAGCCTCTGTCGGTGTCCGGCTACCACATCCGCGAGGCCGGCTCGACGGCCGCACAGGAACTGGCGTTCACACTGGCCGACGGCTTCGGCTACGTCGAGCTCGGCCTGTCCCGCGGCCTCGACGTCGACAGGTTCGCGCCCGGGTTGTCGTTCTTCTTCGACGCGCACATCGACTTCTTCGAGGAGATCGCGAAGTTCCGGGCGGCCCGGCGGATCTGGGCGCGCTGGCTGCGCGACACCTATGGTGCGAAGGCCGACAAGGCGCAGTGGCTGCGCTTCCACACCCAGACGGCGGGGGTGTCCCTGACCGGGCACCAGCCGTACAACAACGTGGTCCGGACGGCGGTCGAGGCACTGGCAGCCGTCCTCGGCGGCACGAACTCGCTGCACACGAACGCGCTGGACGAGGTGCTGGCGTTGCCGACCGAGCGTGCCGCCGAGATCGCGTTGCGCACTCAACAGGTCCTGATGGAGGAGACAGGGGTTGTCAACGTGGCCGATCCCCTCGGCGGCTCCTGGTACGTCGAAGCCCTCACCGACCGGTTGGAGGCCGAAGCGGAGGCAATCTTCGCCACGATCCGGACGATGGGCGAGACCGAGACTCGTTGGACCCGGGAGTACGGATCCATGACCGCCGGCATCCTGCGGGGCATCGAGGACGGCTGGTTCATGGCCGAGATCGCCGAGTCGGCCTTCCGGTACCAGCAGCAGGTCGAGAAGGGCGAGAAGCGCGTCGTCGGCGTCAACGTCCACCGGGACACTGTCACCGGCGATCTGGACATCCTGCGCGTGTCGCACCAGGTCGAGCACGCGCAGCGGCGCAGCCTGGGCGAGCGCAGGGCCGCCCGCGACGATGTCGCCGTGCGTGCTGCGCTCGCGGTGATGGTCGCCGCCGCCCGCGGCTCGGACAACCTGATCCCAGCGATGCTCGACGCCGTCCGGGCCGAGGCGACGCTCGGGGAGATCTGCGACGCACTGCGCGCCGAGTGGGGCACGTACATGGAACCGGCCAGATTCTGAGCCGTGCACCCTCATGGCGGCGCCGGCGCCCGTCGGGGGAGGATGGACACATGAGTGCGGAGAGCTTCATGCGTCCCGGTGCCGTGGACCTGTCGGGGCTGGCCGCGAGGTCGCAGGCGCCGGCGGGTAGGTCCAACGGTGCGGTGGCCACCGGCGTCGTCGTCGAGGTCACCGAGGCGACGTTCCAGGCCGAGGTGCTCAACCGGTCGATGTCGGTGCCGGTGGTCATCGACTTCTGGGCCGACTGGTGCCAGCCGTGCAAGCAGCTGTCGCCGATCCTGGAGAAGCTGGCCGCTGAATACGCCGGCAGGTTCCTGCTCGCGACGATCGACGTCGACGCCAACCAGCAGCTCGGCGCTGCGTTCCAGGTTCAGTCCATCCCCTCGGTGTTCGCGGTCCTCAAGGGTCAGCCGGTGCCGCTGTTCCAGGGTGCGATGCCCGAGCCGCAGGTCCGCGAGGTGCTCGAGCAGCTGTTCCAGGTGGCGGTGGCGAACGGCGTCACGGGTCGGATCGAGGTCCGGCCCGGTGCCGGCCCGGAATCGGAGCCGGCGGAGCCGCCGCACGACCCTCGCTACGACACGGCCCACGATGCGATCGAGAAGGGCGACTTCGACGCCGCCGCGGCGGCGTACCGGTCCATGTTGGCCGAGTCGCCGGCCGACCCCGACGCCAAGGCCGGCCTCGCGCAGGCCGAGCTGCTACGCCGGAACAAGGGCAACGACCTCAGCTCCGTCGTTGCCACGGCGGCCCTGCGGCCCGCTGACGTCGACGCTCAGCTGGCGGCGGCGGACGCCGAGGTCGTCGCCGGCCGGGTGGATTCCGCATTCGCACGTCTCGTCGACACGGTGCGCGTGGCCTCCGGCGAAGACCGGGAACGGGTGCGGGCTCGGCTGGTGGAGTTGTTCGAGATCGTCGGCCTCTCCGACCCCAGGGTTCTCAGGGCCCGCTCCGCGCTGGCCAGCGCCCTGTTCTGATCAGGGGACCCGGCGTAGCCAGAGCGTGCCGAGCGGTGGCAGCCGGAGGTTGACTGAGGCCGGCCGCCCGTGCCAGCTGACGTCCCGCGTCTCGACCTCGCCCAGGTTGCCGACCCCCGAGCCGCCGTAGTCGACGGCGTCGGTGTTGACGACCTCGGACCATCGCCCGGCGGCGGGCAGGCCGAGTCGGTAGCCCTCGTGCGGCAGGGCGGAGAAGTTGGCGACGCAGGCCAGCACCGACCCGTCCGAACCCCAGCGCAGGAAGGAGAAGACGTTGCCGGCCGCGTCGTTCGCGTCGATCCATTCGAAACCGGCCGGGTCGGCGTCCTGGGACCACAGGGCGGGATTCCCGACGTAGACACGGTTGAGATCGCACACCAACCGTCTGGTGCCGCCGTGGTCGGGAAGGTCCAGCAGCCACCAGTCCAGCTCCCGCGACTCGGCCCACTCGGACTCCTGACCGAACTCGCCGCCCATGAACAGCAGTTGCTTGCCGGGATGAGCCCACATCAGCGCCAGGTACGCCCGCAGGTTCGCCAGCTG
>DASUYL010000167.1:0-7890 GCA_036377395.1 Jiangellaceae bacterium | reverse complement strand
ACGATCTCGCCGTTGCCGAGATAGATGCCGACGTGGCTGATCGGGCTGTAGAAGAACACCAGGTCACCGGGCTGCAACTGGCTCTTCGAGACGCGGGTGCCCACACCGATCTGCGCGCTGGACGACCGGGGTAGGGATACCCCTGCCTGCGCCCAGGCCTTCATCGTCAGGCCGGAGCAGTCCCACGCGTCCGGACCCTCGGCGCCGTAAGAGTACGGCTCGCCCAGCTGGGCGAGTGCGAAGTCGACCGCGACCTGCGCGCGCCCGGACGCCGGAACATCCGGCAGGTCCTCGTTCTCGTGTCCACCGCCCCGGCTTGCCTGTTCGGCCGCCGCCGCCCTTGCGCGCTCGGCCTGCTCGGCCTCCAGAGCCGCCCGCTGCTCCGCCTCGAGACTGTCCAGCAAGCGCTGGGCGTCGGCGAGGTGCTTCTCGATCGTCGCCTGCTGTTCGGCAAGCTCCGCCTCGATCGCGGTGAGCCGGCCGAGCTCCTCGTTGGCCAGCAACTTGTCCTGCTCGAGCCGCCGACGCTCGGTGGCGACGGTGGCGAGCTGGTCGGCCTGCTGGTTGGCGAACGCATCGACGACGGACGCACGGGCCAGGAAGTCGCCCGGGTCGGAGGCCATCAACGCGCTGAGCGTGGGATCAATGCCGCCGGCACGGTAGCTGGCCGCCGCGAACCCGCCCATGTCGGCTGCGAGCTCGGCGACCTTCGCCTGCTGCCGCTCGACATTTGCCTCGGCGCTGGCGAGCTGACGCTCGATCTCGGCCAGCTCGTCCGTGGCCGCGTTGTAGAGCTCCGCGGCCTGCTCCGCCTTGTGGTGGAGTTCGTCGACCTGGACCTTGACCTCGTCCAACGTGGGCGCGGGATCCGCAGATCCGGCCGGGACCAGTACGAGCCCGACGCCGGTGAGCGCGGCGGTGCACAGGGCGACGAGGGTACGGCGAGGACGGGTGTTCCGGCGGGCGCGCTCGGGCACGCGTGACTTCCTCCTCCTCCGCCTACCGGGTGAGCTGTCGGGTTCGGGCCGGAGATCGCCCTACGGGCGCACCTAGGCACCCGATTCACCCCGGGAACGTGGGTCCCCGGCTCCGGCGTCGACCGCAGTCTCGGCCGGACTCGGCGGAGCGCCTGTTTGCCGGCCATTTCGGCCGCCAGGGGAAACAGGCACCGCGCGGCAGGCTAGCCAGCCGACCGTGCACCCGGCAAGTTCCTCGGCACCGTTTCGTCGATCTGATCCTGCGACCGGTCGTCCACCACCAACCGCAACGGCGGCACCAGGCCGGCCTCGGCCAGCACACCGATGGCCTGCTGCTCGGCGCCGTCGAGCTCGGCACCGTGCTCGGGCGTGCCCAACAGGACCGACACGACGCAGTCGGGACAGGCCAGGCCACGAACCTCGCAGCGGTCGCAGTCGATGAGCATCATCTGCCTCCACGGTCGGTGCGGACGGAAGCCGGCGGCACGCTGCCTCCTGCCGGTCACGGTAGAGGCGGGGTCCGACAAGCGAGCCGGCCCACGGCCCGCGACCCCAGCAGCGGTCGTCACGCTTCCCGTGACCATCATGTGGCGGGTTCCCAACGTCTCCCGGCCGGTCCAGGCGTGCGCAACCCGCCACAAGTGGGACGTGGGGGGATGGGTGTTGCGATGGTCAGCCCAGTAGGCCGACCAGTGCGGTCGACTCGACGGCCCGAGCGCCGCTGCGGCGTACGCCGTCGGCCACCTCCCGGTCGGACGAGACGACGGTCACCGGCCGGCCCACGGGCTCGGCCGCGACCAGGCGGCGGATCAGCTCGTCCGCGGTCTGGCCCCGCGGGCTGAAGCGCACCCGTACACCCGGGCCGAGCGGGACGGCAGGCGCCTCCACGTCGGCACCGTCGAACACGCAGGTGATCTCCGCGCCGGTGCGTGCTGCGAGTGCGCCGAGGCCCTGCACCAGCCGGTTGCGCTGACCCTCCAGCGGCATCGTCGGCCACGCGCTCTTGGTGACGTTGTACCCGTCGACGATCAGATGTGCCTGCGGCAGGGAGAGCAGGTCGTCCAGTGAACCCGGATCGTCGCCGGGTCGGCGGCTGGCCGAGGCGAGCGCCGGTTCCCGGGCATCGACCGTGTCGGCCGGCCGGACCGTCGACGCCGGCAACGCGAGCTCGCGGCGCAGGCCGGCGGCCGCTTCGGCCAGCGTGTCGAGCAAGAGCCCCAGCCGCGCCGTCTCGAGGCTGCGGCCTTCGCGGCCGGCCCGGCGGGTTGCCTCGAGTGCCTGTTCGACCTCGGCCAGCCGGGCCCGCAGCCGGCGGGCCTCGGCATCCGCAGCTGCGCGGCCCGCTTCGGCGACGCTCACGGCGTGCGCCGACTGCGCGGCCGCGTTCCGTCCGGCATCCTCCGTGGCCACCGCCCGGGTCCGTAGCTCGTTCAGTTGCCGCCGCAGCGTCGCGTTCTCGGCCTTGAGCCGGTCGATGTCGGCCTTGGCCCGCTCGCGGCCCTCCCTCGCCTCCGCCCGCACCGCCGACAACTGCTCACGCAGCCGGACTGCTGCCGCGGCGTCGCGGGCGGCCCGGGCCTGGTCGCCGGTCCGGCGGGCCGAGACCCCCGCGGCCGCCACCAGGTCCGTCCACCCCTCCGGGCGGAGCAGGAAGGCCACTGTCGCCACGTCGGCCGGATCGGCCGCCGCAGGCGGCGCGCCCGCCGAGACGGCTTCGACCAACCCCGGATATGCGGTCCGGGCCGTCTCCAGCACGCGGGCACGGAACACCGGGTCCGCGTCCAGTACGGCCGCGATGGTCGTCCCACCCAGTTTGGCCCGCTTGGCCGCGGCGAAACGGGCGATGGCCTTCAGCGGCGGCGGCGTCTCGTCAGCGGCTAGTTCTCCGAGCACATCTGCGGCCATGGCGATGACCCGCTGGCGGACGGACTCGGGCAGTGTCGTCACGCGGTGTCCGCGCTCCTGCCACCCGTTTCGGTGCCGCCGGCAGCGCGGACGTGGCTCGCATCGACGCGCTGGACGACCTCGACGGTGTCCGTCCCGGCACACCATCGGCAGCGCACCTGTTCGACGGCCTGGGCCAGGATCTCGGTCTCCTCGACTCTCGGCTCGCCGGCGAGATCGAGATGGACGTACTCGCGCACCCGGCTCGAGCGCACGACATCGAACCGGGTCAGGTTGCCGCAACGCGTGCAGCGCCACCGGGTCGCCGGAGTCGGCATCGGCACCGGCACGGTCGCCTCCTCGTCCATCTCGACGACTCACCCTAACCCGGTGATCATGTCGCCTCGACGGTCGCCACCGGCGACAACGGCGAACGTGACGCCGCAACTGGTGAGCAGGATCGGCGGCGCGTCGTCGCCGCCGTGTCGGAGGCGGTGCCTAGCGTCGGCTGCGTGAGCTCGCCGGTGGTCGCCGTCCAGGGGACACTCGACGAGCTGGGCGACCCGCTGATCGCCACCACTTTCGTCGTCGTCGACCTGGAGACCACCGGCGGATCCCCGGGTGCGAGCGAGATCACCGAGGTGGGCGCCGTCAAGGTGCGCGGCGGCGAGGTGCTGGGCGAGTTCCAGACACTGGTCAGCCCGGGCAAGCCCATCCCACCGTTCGTCGCGGTGCTCACCGGCATCACCGACACCATGGTCGCCGCGGCGCCGCGCATCGACGCGGTGCTGCCGGCGTTCCTGGAGTTCTCGCGCGGCTGCGTCCTGGTCGCCCACAACGCGCCGTTCGACATCGGTTTCCTCACGACGGCATGCGAGCGACTGGGGCATCCCTGGCCGCGACCCCGGGTGCTCGACACGGCTCGGCTGGCCCGCCGGGTCCTGGCCCGGGACGAGGCCCATGACTGCAGGCTGTCCACATTGGCACGCATCTTCCGCGCCAGCACCATGCCGACCCACCGCGCCCTCGACGACGCACGCGCGACCGTCGACGTGCTGCATGGACTGATCGAGCGGCTGGGCAATGTCGGGGTCCACACCGTCGACGAACTCGCCACCTGGCAGAGCATGGTCACGCCGGCGCAACGTCGGAAGCGGTACCTCGCCGAGAGCCTGCCGCATGCACCCGGGGTGTACCTGTTCCTCGACGCCCAGGGGGCCGCCCTCTACGTCGGCAAGAGCAAGGACATGCGGTCGCGCGTCCGCACGTACTTCACCGCGTCCGAGACGCGCAACCGCATGACCGAGATGGTTGCCGTCGCCGAGACGGTCACGGGCATGACGTGCGCCACGGCCCTCGAGGCGGAGGTGCGCGAGCTACGCCTCATCGCAGCACGCAAGCCGCGGTACAACCGCCGATCGCGGTTCCCCGAGCGGGCCACCTGGCTCAAGCTCACCGTCGAACCCTTTCCACGGCTCTCGCTGGTCCGGGAGGTCAAGGCGGACGACGCCACGTACCTCGGCCCGTTCGGATCGCGCCGGTTGGCCGAGGCCGCCATGACCGCCGTCCACGAGGCGGTCCCCATCCGGCAGTGCACCGATCGCCTCTCGCCGACACGACTGCGGTCGGCCTGCGCCCTGGCCGAGATGGGCCGTTGTGGCGCGCCGTGCGAGGGAGGTGAGACGGTCGCCGCCTACGGCCGGCATGTGGATGCGGTCCGCCTGGCATTCACCGCCGACCCGCACGAACTGGTCCGTCGGCTGCTGGCGCGCATCGAACTGCTCGCCGGCGCCCACCGCTACGAGGAGGCGGCGGTCCACCGCGACCGCATGTCGACGTTCGTCCGCTCCGCCGCCCGGTCCCAGCGGATCGCGGCCCTCGCCGCCGTGCCGCAACTCGCGGCGGCCCGCCGGCTCGATCCGGGTGGCTGGGAGCTGCATGTCGTCCGGCACGGTCGGTTGGCCGCGGCCGGCGCCACGCCGCCCGGAGCACACCCGCGCCCCTACCTCGACGCGCTCATGGCCACCGCGGAAACGGTCGCGCCCGCTCCCCCGCCGCTGCCGGCCGCCACCGTCGAGGAGGCCGAGTGCGTCCTGCGCTGGCTGGAGATGCCCGGCACCCGCCTGGTCGAGGTCGACGGAGTGTGGGCCCTGCCGGCCGGCGGCGCGGGCGGGCTGGTCGGTCTGGCCGCAGCGGCCGACCTCGCCGACCGGGCCACGCGTCCGTTCGACGACCGCCGCCGGCTCCGGCCGGTTCGCTGACCCCAGTGGCCACGACATCCCCGCACCTGCTGAGGGATGATCTCCGGGTGGTCATCCCCATACACGACCAGAACCCCACCCGCAGACCTGCCTACGTCACCCGTGGGCTCGTCGCGGTCAACATCGTCATCTTCGTGATCAGCCCGCTGGGGTTCGGCGGCCTGGGCGAGTCGGGCACCGAGGCGCTGTGCTCGGCCCAGGCGTTCTTCGACCGATGGGCGGCGATCCCGCAGGAGCTCACCACGGGCCGGCAGCTTCCGCTCGTGGTCGGCGACGCCGTCGTCGACCCGTCGGGGGCTCCCGCGTGTCAACTGGTGCCGCCCGACTTCGACAAGCTCCCGCTGCTCTCCGCCGTCACGGCGATGTTCCTGCACGGCGGATGGGCCCACCTGCTGGGAAACGTGCTGTTCCTCGCGGTGTTCGGCAACAACGTCGAGGACCGGCTCGGCCGGATCCGGTTCCTGCTCTTCTACCTCGCGTGCGGCATCGCCGCCACCTATGCGTTCGCGTTCACCGACGCCGACTCGCGTTCAACGCTCGTGGGCGCGTCGGGTGCGATCGCCGGAGTGCTCGGCGCCTACATCGTCTGGTACCCGACGGCGCGGGTGATCAGCCTGGTGCCGATCCTGCTGTTCTTCCCGTTGCCGTTGCCCGCCTGGCTCGTCCTCGGCACCTGGTTCGTGGTCCAGGCCGTCTACAGCTTGGGCACCGGCATGACCGCCGGGGAGGTCGCGTACGTCGCGCACCTGGCCGGCTTCGTGGTCGGCCTCCTGTTCGCGCTCGCCCTCGGTCGGGGCGCTGAACGGCCGGATCCCAGTGGCCCGTACGGCATCGGACTGCGCTGAGCTCCGCCGGGCCGTGCACCGGTAGTCTCGCCGCCGACCGTAGATGCGAGGAGGGCCACGTGATCACCGCGATCGTCTTCATCGAGGCCGAGGTCGCGCGCATCCCCGAGGTTGCCGAGCAGATCGCGGCACTCGACGCGGTCAGCGAGGTCTACTCCGTGACCGGCGAGATCGATCTGATCGCCATGGTGCGTGTGCGCGAACACCAGGAGGTGGCCGACGTGGTCGCCGACCGGCTCAACAAGGTGCCCGGCGTCCTGCGGACCGAGACCCACATCGCGTTCCGGACGTTCTCCAAGCACGATCTCGAAGCCGCCTTCGCCCTCGGCGCCGAGGACTCCGACTGACCGGTCGCCGTTCCGGCGCTGCACACAAGCGACCGTCGGCCTGGTCAGTGCAGCGCGACGGTCAGCAGCAGCACACTCGGCTCGAGAGCTTCGATGTCGTGGCGCTGCGGCGGTACCGCCACCATGTCCCCCGGACCGAGTTCGGCTCGGGAGTCCCCGGCACGGAGCACCACGCGCCCGTTCAGGCAGAGAACGGATGCGTCACCGGGACTCTTGTGCTCGCCCATGACCCGCCCGGCTGCGAGGGCAACGACCGTCTGCCGAAGCCGCGCTCCGGACCTGCCGTACACCGTGACCGAACTGCGCCCACTTTCGGCCGTACCCGCAGCGGCCAGCTGGCTGGCGGCCAGGTCCGTGATCGACGCAACGTCCATGGACGTGATGGTGGCACGGAGTGTGACTACGCACTCGGGTGGTGGTGCGTCGCTCGCGGCTGTGCGCGACGATGTCCGCGAGCCGAGGTGATGGGCATGGAGACGCAGCGCGCCCTGTGGTCGTGCCCTCGCTGCGGCCGGACGTTCGCCAACACCGGTCAGGTGCACACGTGCGCCCGGCTCGGCGAATTGGAGAACCATCTCTCTCGCGCCTCGCCGGCAGTGCGGGCCACCGTCGATGCGTTCCTCGACGCCGTGACGGCGCTCGGCCCGGTCGAGGTCCTGCCGCAGCGAACCCGCATCGCGTTGCACGTGCGGATGAGCTTCGCAGCACTGGTTCCTCGGACCAAGTGGCTCGACGGCCACCTCGTGCTCGCGCATCGGGTCGACAGCCCGCGCTTTCGCCGCGTGGAGGCCTACTCACACAGCAACGTCGTGCACACCTTCCGGCTCACCTCGCCCGCGGAGGTCGACGATCAGTTCAAGGCATGGCTCGCCGAGGCCTATCGCGTCGGCCGGCAGGAACACCTGCAGCGGCCGTGACCTCGCCCGCAGACCCGCTCAGTCGACGAGCCGGTACTCGCCCCGGTCCACATCGAGACGACGACGCTCCGGCGGCAGCGGGCCGTCGCGAAGGCTCCAGCGCTCCACGACCATGTCTCCGTCGGTCCAGGTGAGGACGGCGACGCTCCACATGGCTATCGCACACACCCGCCACTGTGCGCCGGGTTGCCACCCGCTCGAGGAGGCGACAGCCGCCGCAGTGGCGCGGCGCTGGCGTTCGTCGACCTCGACCACGAGGCCGCGGGCCTTGAACTCCGGCTCGGGTGAGTCAGGCCGGGTCAGTGCCGACTGGACGGTGATACGAGGGTCGCGGGAGAGGTCGCGCACCTTGGCCGTCCTCGGAATCAGCGCCACCATGAGACGTCCGTCGACCACGTGCGCCTCGACCGGACTGATTCGTGGCGAGCCGTCCCTCCGGATGGTGCCCGCGAAGACGAAACCGAAGCGTTCCACGGCCCGGCGGGCAGACGCCATGAGCCCGGGTGCGAGCGCCTCGAGGTCCGACCATTCCATGCCATCCGTGTCCGGCACGTCCACAACGGTCACGATATGAGCCAGGGTGGCCGACGGCCTCCTTGGGTACAAGAAGGGCAGAGGTGGTGATGGCCATGACGACCACGACCCGGGGCCGGGCTACG
>DASUYL010000166.1:0-7766 GCA_036377395.1 Jiangellaceae bacterium | reverse complement strand
CGACAACGGATACCATCGCCCGGTCACCCTCGACGTCCATGTCGATGTCGCCGTCGAAGTCGGCGATGTCCAGGAGCACCTCGAGATAGTCGGCGGCCACGTCGCCTTCGCGTTCCAGTGCTCGCAGGCGCTCGGGGCTCGTCGTCGTGCTGCTCACCCCCTCGGCCGTTCGAGCCTGGCCTGGATCAGTCTCGAGAATTGATGCGACCGACCCGGCCGGAGCTGGCTCCGGATCCGTCGTCGTATCCACGCTCTCTGCCGCAGCGGTAGACCCTGTGGTCGATGCGCCGCTTCCCGGCGACGATGGTCCGCCGGACTCGGGGGCGTCCGGATACGGCGGCGGGACGGCGTCGCTCACGTCGAACTCCTCGCGAAAGGCTGGGGACCGGTCCCCGCAGACGACTCAGATGAGGTCACTTCTTCTTGTTGCGTTGGGCGGCGTTTCTGCGTCGCTGGGATCGGGTGTTGCGTTTGGGCTGCTGGCGCACCGGTGGCGGAGGCGGTTCCTCGACGGCCTGGCCGACGGGAACGGCCTCGCCGCGCTTCTTCGCCTTGGCCTCCATCCGCCGGCGATGCGCTTCCTCGGCCGGCGTTCCCGGGGCCGGCATCCGCCGGATCACATAGAACTGCTGCCCCATCGTCCACAGGTTCGACGTCAGCCAGTAGAGCACCACACCGAGCGGGAAGTAGACGCCGGAGACCGCGAAGACCAACGGCAGAACGTACAGCAAGATCTTCTGCTGCTGCGCGAACGGCCCCTGCATGGCCTCCTTCGGCATGTTCTTCCGCATGATCTGGCGCTGGGTGAGGAACGTCGTCAGCGTCATGAGGACGACCATGACGATCGCGATGACCCTCGTCTGAATGTTGTCTGCGTCCAGGAAGGTCGCCGACAGTGGCGCACCGAAGATCTCGGCATTCTGAAACTGTTCGAACAGGTCCGGATGGTCCTGGAAGGCGCCGCGCGGGTGGTCCTTGGCGACGCCGTCGAGCACGCGGAACAACGCGAACAGGAACGGCGCCTGGAACAGGATCGGCAGGCAGGATGCGAACGGATTCGTGCCCGTGTCCTTGTAGAGCTTCATCGTCTCCTGCTGGAGACGTTCCCGGTCGCCCTTGTACTTCTGCTGGATCTCGCGGACCTTCGGCTGCAACATCTGCATGTTGCGTTGCGACTTGATCTGGCGGACGAACAGCGGGATCAGCAGGATCCGGATGACGACGACCAGCCCGATGATCGACAGCGCCCACGCGACACCGTCGTGGCTCAGCCCGATCAGCTGGCTGAACAACCAGTGCCAGCCGATCGTGATCCAGCTGACGAGGTAGTACAGCGGCGTGAGCAGGGTGTCCACGGGCGTTCAGGCTCCTCGGGCGACCGGCGTGTCGGCGAACGGGATATCCGTGCCCGGGCGCAGGCCGGTGGTGGTGGCGTCGTCGTCGGAGCCGTCCATGCCGGGGACGAGCCCCCACCACCGGTAGGCCTCCTGCGGGGGCACCAGGTCGACTCCGCCCGGTGTCCACGGATGACACCGACCCAGTCGGCGTGCCGCGAGCCACGACCCGCGTAACGCTCCGTGGATCTCCACAGCCCGCAGTGCATACGCGGAGCAGGAGGGGTAGTAGCGGCATCGCTGGCCGTAGAGAGGGCTGACGACGAGGCGGTACGCCTTCAGCACCGCGATGATCAGGCGGCTCACGGCCGCACTCCGTGCCGGGTCGACGCCAGCCGCAGGGTGGCCAGGGCCTGAGCGAGGGCGTCGTCGAGATCACGCGCGAGCGCAGTCCGGGATGCGCGTGCGGCTTCCGGCAGTGCCCGGATCACGACGTTCGTGCCGGTGGGAAGGCGTCCGATCCGGTCGCGCACAAGGTGGCGAAGCCGGCGGCGCAGGGCGTTGCGAGCGACGGCCCGGCCGACAGCGCGGCCGACCACGAAGCCGGCACGGGGCCGTGCAGCAGCATCCGTGCCGGGAGCCGCGTGGACGACCACCAGCGGCCGGCCGACGCGTACGCCCCGCCTGACCGTGCCGCGGAAGTCCATGGTGCGGCGCAACCTGTTCTCGGGAGGCAGCACGCGAACTCCTCCCATGCCAGGCAGCGTGATCGGACCGGTCTCAGGCAGAAAGTCGGGCACGGCCCTTGCGGCGCCGTGCGCCGATGATGGATCGGCCCGCGCGGGTGCGCATGCGCAACCGGAAGCCGTGGGTCCTCGCACGCCGGCGATTGTTCGGCTGGAAGGTGCGCTTCACGTCCGGGCTCCAGAGGTCGACAGAGGATCACATGAGTCATCGGCCGACGACGGCCGGACACATGGACAGGCATGCATGACAGAGCCCTCGACGGATCGATCCACGGTACGTGGATCGGTGGGGCAGGGTCAAACCTGACCCATCCAACCTGCCGCTCATCCCGCCTTCCGCGTCCGAACCGGCTACCCTCGCATCCAGCCGCCGGCCGCCGGTCGGCGACACGCCGAGAACACCGGAGATTCCTGTGGACAGCGGTTGATGCCGGACCCGGGAGTTGTTAGCGTCGCGGGTTCGACCAGGGTGACGACAACGCGTTCACGACAGCGGACGGTCTCGTGTTTCCGCAGGTCAGGGCAGAGTTGTCCGGGCTGGGCAGGGGTCGGCCAGATGCTCCACACACTGTGGACGACGGTGTGGACGTGTCACGCGACCGCTGTACGACCGCCACCGGTCGGCTGACAACGGTGGCGGAGCAGGACAACGGGAGACAGCGTGACTGACGAGCCGGCCGGCGACTTCGGAGCTGCGTGGGGGGCCGCCCTGGCCTCGCTGGACGGTACCGAGATCGGTCCACAGCAACGTGCGTTCCTCATGCAGGCGCGACCTCTCACCCTGGTCGAGGACACCGCGGTCGTCGCAGTTCCCAGTGACTTCGCGCGCATCCAGCTCGAGCAACGGTTGCGGCCCGCCCTCGTCGAGGCGCTCGGACAGGTCCTGGGTCGACCGGTCGGTCTCGCCGTCAGCGTTGCGCCGACTGTCGAAGAAGGCGCTCCTACTGGCGTCTCGGTCGACAGTCTCGCACCCGACACCGTGGACGGCGTGTCCCCCGCGCCCGGCGTCGGTGAGCCGGGCTACGTTCCCCAGCACGCCGTTCCTGAACCGCCCCGCCGTTCCGAGGCCGAACAACCACGGCTCAATCCCCGTTACGCATTCGAGACCTTCGTGATCGGATCGAGTAACCGCTTCGCGCATGCGGCGGCCGTGGCCGTGGCCGAGGCGCCGGGCAAGGCGTACAACCCACTGCTCATCTATGGCGATTCCGGCCTGGGCAAGACGCACCTGCTGCATGCGATTGGCCACTACGTCCGCACGATCTACCCCGGTACGCGGGTGCGATACGTGAGTTCGGAGGAGTTCACCAACGACTTCATCAACTCCATCCGCGACGACAAGGCCTCGGCGTTCCAGCGGCGATATCGCGACATGGACGTCCTGCTCATCGACGACATCCAGTTCCTCGAGGGCAAGATCCAGACCCAGGAGGAGTTCTTCCACACCTTCAACACGCTGCACAACGCCACCAAGCAGATCGTCATCACCTCCGACCGGCCGCCCAAGCAGCTGTCCGCGCTCGAGGATCGGCTGCGGAACAGGTTCGAGTGGGGCCTGATCTGCGACGTACAACCACCCGACCTCGAGACCCGCATCGCGATCCTGTCCAAGAAGGCCGACCAGGACCACCTCAACGTCCCGCCGGACGTGCTCGAGTACATCGCCAGCCGCATCGCCACCAACATCCGCGAGCTCGAGGGTGCGCTCATCAGGGTCACCGCGTTCGCCAGCCTGAACCGCCAGCCGGTCGACCTGGCCCTTGCCGAGGTCGTCCTGCGCGACCTCGTGCCCACCGACGCCGGGCCCGAGATCACCGGTGCCACGATCATGGCTCAGACAGCGGCCTACTTCGGCCTCAGCATCGAGGACCTGCAGGGTTCCAGCCGCAGCCGGGTCCTGGTGACCGCCCGGCAGATCGCCATGTACCTGTGCCGTGAACTCACCGAGTTGTCGCTGCCGAAGATCGGTCAACAGTTCGGTGGACGCGACCACACCACCGTGATGCATGCCGAGCGCAAGATCCGGCACCTGATGTCCGAACGGCGCAGCGTCTTCAACCAGGTGACCGAGCTGACCAACCGGATCAAGCAGCAGGCCCGGCAGTCGTGATCCACTTCACACAGCCTGTGGAAAACTCTGTGGAAACTCTCCCGCGGTCGGAGGACGCCGTTGGGATGACGGCTGGCCACCGGTGGACACGGTCCGCGCATCCACCCTGCTGGGACAGTCGTGTCCACATCTCCAGGCGACGGTCACGGCACATCCGACCTGCGTCGATACCCCGTATCCACACCGTCCACGGACCCTATGGCGACGACGAGTCGACAACTATCTCCTCCGGCGACCCACATCGGACCAACGCCGGATCTGTGGATCACACCGCGGTCCGAACCCATGTCCGTGCCGCGTGGCAGGATGTGCCCCGACCTGCGGGAAACAGCTCGAGGCCGATGACAGCACGGCGGGCGCGGCTCGCATCGAGGACGGTGAAGCGGTGAAGTTCCGGCTCGAACGCGACCTACTGGCCGATGCGGTCGCGTGGACCGCCCGCACGCTGCCCAACCGCCCCACCATCCCGGTACTCGCCGGCCTGCGGATCGACGCGACCGATGCCGCCGTCACGTTCTCGTCGTTCGACTACGAGGTGTCCGGTCGCGTCACCGTCGGCGCCGAGGTGGCCGACCCGGGAACGGTGCTCGTCTCCGGCCGGCTGTTGGCCGATATCGGTCGGTCGCTTCCCGATCGCCCGGTCGACGTCACGTCGGATGGCACCAAGGTCGTCATCACCTGCGGCAGCGCACGGTTCACGCTGCAGACGCTTCCGGTCGAGGAGTACCCCGAGCTGCCGGAGCTGCCCGAGTCGTCCGGGACGGTCGACGGCGCGCTGCTCGCGGAGGCGGTCGGCCAGGTAGCGGTCGCAGCCGGCCGGGATGACATGCTGCCGACACTGACCGGCATCCGGATCGAGATCGAGGGTGAGACGGTCACCCTGGCGGCGACCGACCGCTACCGCCTGGCCGTGCGCGAGCTGACCTGGCGGCCGCAGCGTCCGGAGGTCTCGGCGATCGCGCTGGTCCCGGCGCGCACCCTCGTCGACACCGCCAAGACCCTCGGAGCGGAGGGTGAGGTCACCGTCGCCCTGGCCGGCTCGGCCAACGACAGCCTGATCGGGCTCGCCGCCGGCGGTCGACGCACGACGAGCAGGCTCATCGACGGCGAATGGGTGCCCAACTATCGGCGACTGTTCCCGGCCGAGACGGCCACGGTGGCGCGCGTGGAGATGTCGGCCTTCGTCGAGGCCGTCAAACGCGTTGCGCTGGTTGCCGAACGCAACACCCCGATCCGGCTCACCTTCGAAGACGGCCAGGTAGTGCTGGAGGCGGGCAGCGGTGAGGACGCGCAGGCCTCCGAGGCCTTGCCGAGCACCGTCGACGGCCCGGCCATCGCCACCGGCTTCAATCCCGGCTATCTCCTCGACGGTCTGCAGGCCGTGAACGCCCCGTTCGCACACCTGTCCTTCACCGAAGCGCTCAAGCCGGCGGTGATCCAGGGGGCGGACGAGGCGGACGCCGAACCGATACCGGGCTATCGATACCTGGCGATGCCGATCCGGCTGTCCAGCTGACCTCTCGAGGCGCCGACGGAAGGGAATTCATGGAACTCGGCCTGGTCGGCCTCGGACGCATGGGCGGCAACATGCGCGAACGGCTACGCCGCGCTGGACACACCGTGATCGGGTACGCCCGCAGCCCGCAGGGCCGCGACACCGATTCGCTGGCGGCGATGGTCGAGCAGCTCCCGCCGCCGCGAGCGGTCTGGCTGATGATCCCCGCCGGTGCACCGACTCGCACGACCGTCGCCGAGCTCGCCGAGCTACTGGCCACCGGTGACGTCGTCGTCGACGGCGGCAACTCGCGCTGGACCGACGACCATGCCAACGCGTCGTATCTCGCCGAGCGCGCGATCGGCTACGTCGACTGCGGGGTGTCGGGCGGGGTGTGGGGCCTGGAGAACGGCTATGGCCTGATGGCCGGCGGCGCCGATTCGGACATCGATCGACTGTTGCCGGTGTTCGATGCTCTCCGTCCGGAGGGTCCCCGGGACGAGGGATTCGTCCATGCCGGTCCGGTCGGAGCCGGGCACTTCGCCAAAATGGTACATAACGGCATCGAATATGGCCTCATGCAGGCGTACGCGGAGGGCTACGAACTCTTGGCCACCGCCGACGTGGTCACCAATGTCCCGGGCGTCCTGAAGGCCTGGTCGCGCGGTACCGTCGTCCGTTCGTGGCTGCTCGACCTGCTCGTGAAGGCACTCGAGGAAGACCCAGGGCTGAGCGCTCTGCAGGGCTACGTCGAGGATTCCGGTGAGGGCCGGTGGACAGTCGAGGCGGCGATCAGTCATGCCGTCCCCGCGCCGGTCATCTCGGCGGCACTGTTCGCGCGATTTGCCTCTCGGCAGGACCAGTCACCGGCGATGAAGGCGGTGGCGGCGTTGCGCAACCAGTTCGGTGGTCATGCGGTGAGGGCGGCGGAGGCCGCCGAGGCCGGGCCGACGTCCGGTACCGGCGACACCAGGAGCTGACCGGTCCCGGGGCGCCATGTACCTATCCCACCTGTCCTTGTCCGACTACCGGTCCTATGCGGCGGTCGACCTGCCGCTCGAGGCTGGGGTGACTGCACTGGTGGGCCCGAACGGTCAGGGCAAGACCAACCTGGCGGAGGCGATCGGTTACCTCGCGACACTGGGCAGTCATCGGGTGGCACATGACGCTTCGCTCGTCCGGCTGGGCACCGAACGGGCCGTCGTACGAGGGACCGTGGTACGGGAACGACGCTCGACCCTGATCGAGATCGAGATCACACCGGGCCGGGCGAACCGGGCACGGGTCAACCGGTCGCCCGTGCAACGGCCACGCGACGTGCTCGGCCTACTGCGCACGGTGCTCTTCGCGCCCGAGGACCTGGCACTGGTGAAGGGCGACCCGTCCGAACGGCGCCGGTTCCTCGACGACCTGCTGGTCACCAGGACGCCGCGTATCGCCGGGGTCAGGGCGGACTATGACCGCGTGCTCAAGCAGCGTAATGCCCTGCTCAAGACGGCAGGTTCAGCCCTCCGGGCCAGCCGCGGTGGCGGTGGCGGCGTGCCTGACCTGCGCACTCTCGACGTGTGGGACTCTCATCTCGCCCGGGCCGGCGCCGAGCTCCTGGTCGCGCGCCTCGAACTGGTCGACGGGCTCCGACCACTGGTCGCCAAGGCGTACGACTCGATCGCCGAGGGCATCACCAAAGGCGACGCGCGCCTGGACTACCGGTCGTCCCTGGGGTCCGACGTGGCGCTCACTCCTGACCGGGAGGTCCTGGCCGCCGCCCTGCTGGAGACGACCGGGCGGGTCCGGCGCGACGAGATCGAGCGCGGTGTCTCGCTGGTCGGGCCGCACCGTGACGACCTCGTGCTCGGGCTGGGGCCCATGCCGGCCAAGGGTTACGCGAGTCAGGGAGAGGCCTGGTCGTTCGCCCTGGCGCTGCGTCTGGCGTCCTTCGAGATGCTGCGGGCGCTCGGTGACGACCCGGTGCTCGTCCTGGACGACGTGTTCGCCGAACTGGACGGTGGCCGTCGCGACCGGTTGGCTCGGCTCGTGGGCGAGGCTGAGCAGGTGCTGGTGACGGCCGCCGTCGCCGCGGA
>DASUYL010000165.1:0-21009 GCA_036377395.1 Jiangellaceae bacterium | reverse complement strand
TCGCTTACTGGCACGTGACCCCCGCGTCACCGTTAGTCGACGTCGCGCGACAGTGTACGGTGCGGCGAGCGAGCGTCGACAGTTGCCGTCGGCCGCATCGGAAATACGGCTGGGCATTCGGTCAGCGGATGGAGACGACCGGTGCCGGACGCCGGGCGGAATCGAGCGCAGCAGCGACGTCACCGACCTCGATGGCCCGGATGCCGGCCGGTACCGGGCCCGGATCGGGCGGCACGAGAGCCCGGGTGAAGCCCATCCGCTCCGCCTCGGCCAGGCGTCGCTGGATGCCGGTGACCCGCCGGATCTCGCCGGCCAGGCCGACCTCGCCGATGGCCACCAGCCCAGGAGGCACCGGTAGGTCGCGGGCACCGCTGGCGACGGCGACCATCAGCGCGAGATCACCCGCGGGCTCGGCCAGACGTGCACCACCGACCGTCGCTGCGTAGATGTCCTGGGCTCTGAGGGAGACGCCGCCGCGTCGATCGAGCACCGCCAGCACCATGGCCACCCGGGAGCTGTCCAGGCCATTGGTGGCGCGACGCGGCGTTCCCAGCGACGATGGCGCGACCAGCGCCTGGACCTCGGCGAGCAGCGGTCGGCGGCCTTCGAGCGTCACCGTGATACAGGTGCCGGGAACCGCGTCGGCGTGCCGGGACACGAACAGGCCGGTGGGATCGGGCATCGAGGTGATGCCGGTATCGGAGAGGTCGAAGCAGCCGACCTCGTCCGCCGCGCCGTAGCGGTTCTTGACCGTGCGCACCATGCGCAGCCGCGAATGGCGCTCACCCTCGAACTGGAGCACGACGTCGACGAGGTGTTCGAGAACCCGCGGCCCGGCGATCGTGCCGTCCTTGGTCACGTGCCCGACCAGGATCGTGGCCATGCCGCGTTCCTTTGCCACCCGGATGAGCGCGCCGGCGACCTCACGCACCTGGGTCACGCCGCCGGGTGCGCCGTCGGTGTCCGCCCGCGACACCGCCTGGACCGAGTCGAGCACCAGCAGGGACGGTTTGACCTGCTCGATCTGGCCGAGGACGGCCGCAAGGTCGGTTTCCGCAGCGAGGAACAGGCCCTCGGCCAGCGCCGCCGTCCGCTCGGCGCGCAGGCGCACTTGCGCCGCAGACTCCTCGCCCGTGACGTAGAGCGCGAGCCCGGTCGTGGAGGCCCACCGGGCGGCGACGTCGAGCAGCAGAGTCGACTTACCGACGCCCGGCTCGCCGGCCAGCAGGACGACGGCGCCCTGGACCAGTCCGCCACCGAGGGCACGGTCGAGCTCGTCGACACCGGTGGGCCGGGATCGCGCCGCCTCCAGCCCGACCGCGCCGATCGGCCGCGCCGGCTGCACCACCGGCCCGGCAGCGAGCGCGATGCCGTGGGTGGCGCCGATCTCGTCGAGGCTGCCCCACGCCTGGCATCCGTTACAGCGCCCGACCCACTTGGACGTGGACCATCCGCACTCGCCACACCGGTAGGCCGGAGCCGTCTTCACCATGGCGCCGACCGTACGGGCGCCGACCGACATCAACCGCGGACCTTCCCGTGTGCCACTTCAGAAACGGTGCCAGAACAGGTTGACCGCGCAGTCGACACTCGAACCGCAGTGATCGGCGAGCACGGCGTCGGCGACCTGCGGGGGGAACTCGATCCGCACGACCGCCTCGAACGCCGCCCGGTCCGGCTGCTCCAATGTGATGTCCAGCGGGACGCGCTGCCAGCCCTGTCGCGCCCAGAACCGCTCGACCGCGGCCGGGTCGTATCGAGGTAACGCACGCCGGAACCACGCACCGAAGGTCGAACGCGCGGCGTCGTTGTCGACCACGAACGCGGTGCCGCCCCGGCGAACCACGCGTTCGAGCTCGCGGAGTCCCGGCTCGCAGCCCGGCCCGAAGAAGTACGCCGAGCGCGCGTGCGTGACGTCGGCCGTCGTGGGCGGCAGCGGAAGGTCCTGTGCCGTCCCGGGCAGCACCTCGATCCGGTACCGCAGCGCGGGCTGCAGCGCCCGTACCCGTTTGCGGGCTCGCGCCGCCGTGGACAGGTGCGGTTCGACGCCGACGACCCGCGCTGCGGTGCCGGCGAACCCGGCCAGGTGGAAGCCCGTGCCGCATCCGACGTCCACGACGGTCTGGCCGGCCCAGTCGTGGATCCCGCGCATTGCCGCATCGATCACACCCGCGCGGTCGACACCGCGGTTCTCGGCCTCGTACACGCTGGGGTGGTTCCAGATGTTGGGGCTGGGAATCACCTCGCCGCGGTGGGTCATGCCGACGCGTGCGGGGTCCCGGCAGCACGACGCCGTGCGTCGGCGGTCGCCGGATGGACCAGGAGCGGGAGCTGCGCCGACAGGTGCGCCGCACAGTGGCGGGCGAGCTCGGCGTAGGCGGCGTTTCCCATCAGTGCCCGGAGCTCGGGCTCGCATGACACGTAGACGGGTTCGGCGCCCATGTGCGCCTCGGCCGACCCACTGCAGTACCAGTCCAGGTCGTGTCCGCCCGACCCCCACGCTCTGCGGTCGTACTCCCCGATGGTGATCTCCAGATAAGACGTCCCGTCGGGCCGCTCGGCGTCCCGGTAGGCCCGACGGATCGGCAGCTGCCAGCAGACGTCGGGTTTGGTCTGCAGCGGATGCCGTCCGGTGCGGAGTGCATACGCGTGGAGGGCACAGCCGGCGCCTGCGGGGAAACCGGGACGGTTGAGGAAGACGCACGCACCGTCGACGACCCGGGTCTTTCGCTCGCCTTCGTCGTCCTTCTCGATGATGCCGTCGCGGAGCCCCTCCTCGCGTAGCTGCCAGTCATCGGGACGGAGGCGGGCAGCGAAGCGCCGCACGCGCTTCTCGTCCTTGCGGTCGGCGAAGTGGGCGCCGTGCGTGCAGCATCCGTCGTCGGGACGGTCGGCGTAGACCCCGTGGCACCCGCGACCGAAGATGCACGTCCACCGGGACGTGAGCCAGGTCAGGTCGCAGCGCAGGACCTGATCGGCGTTCGCGGGATCCGGGAACTCCACCCAGGCCCTGGTGACGTCCAGGGGCGATTCCACGACCCGAGCCTAGGAGGCGATGCACCGGAACGCTCCCGGGGTGGTGGTGACCGGCGGGCTGGTCCCGACGATGTGCCGGGCCGGCCGGCGCGCGGAAGCTGCACGAAAGTCGGCTTCACGGCCTCCGGCGCGCCATGATCTCGACATGGCAGTGATCGCCCAGGTCTTCGCATTGATCGCAGCGGTGGCGCATATCGCCGCATTCGTCCTGGAGAGCCTCCTTTTCCAGCGGCCGAGTGTGCAGCGGCTCCTGCTCCGCGATGCCTCGGATTCGGCCGGCGTTCGCATCTGGGCCTTCAACCAGGGCTTCTACAACCTGTTCGTCGCAACCGGCGCAGTCGCGGGAGTGATCCTGTGGGCGACCGGCGAGGAGACGGCGGGACGCGCACTGGTGATCTATACGTGTGCGTTCATGGCACTGGCGGGCGTGGTGCTGTTCGTCTCCGACCGCGCCCTGTGGCGGGGCATGATCGGGCAGTCGGGGCCACCGCTCGTCGGCCTGGTTGCCGCCCTGGCCGCCTGACACCGTCCCGCGCTCGGTTCGCCGCAGAATCGTCCGGCCGTCGGTATCGGAGTGACGGTAGCGTCGCTGCATGCGGCTCGCAGTGCTCGACATGGGCTCGAACACCGTGCACCTGTTGCTCGTCGACGCATATCCGGGTGCACGCCCGCTGCCGGCCTACGAGCACAAGGCCGAGCTGCTCCTGTCCGAACTGCTCGACGACAAGGGGCGCGTGACCAGTGACGGCGTCGACCGCCTGGTCGCGTTCTGTGCCGAGGCGCTCGAGATCGCCGAGGACAAGGGTGCGGAGTCGATGCTGGCGTTCGCGACGTCGGCACTGCGTGAAGCCACCAACGGCGACAAGGTGATCGAGCGCATCCGCGAGAAGACCGGGCTCGACCTGCGAGTGCTCGGCGGTGAGGACGAGGCTCGCCTGACCTTCCTGGCCGTCCGGCGGTGGTACGGCTGGTCCAGCGGGCGACTGTTGTGCGTGGACATCGGCGGCGGCTCGCTCGAGATCGCCGTCGGCATCGACGAGGATCCGGACACCGCCGTCTCCCTACCATTGGGCGCGGGCCGGCTCACTCGCGCCTGGTTCACCGCGGACCCGCCGGCCAAGTCCGAGATCCGCGAGCTGCGCCGCCATGTCCGAGCGCAGGTGGCGTCGGTGGTCGGTGCGGTCAGCAGATTCGGCCGTCCGGACAAGGCGGTGGCGACGAGCAAGACGTTCCGCTCGATCGCCCGGGTGGCCGGAGCGGCATCGTCGGACGAGGGCCCCTACATCCGGCGGACGCTCGAGCGTGCCGCCGTGGCGGACATGGTCTCCAGGTTCGCCCGGATGGACACCGCGGAGCGGTCCCGGCTCCCCGGCGTCTCGGCCAAGCGGGCAGCGCAGCTGCTCGCCGGTGTCATCGTTGCCGACGCAACCATGGACCTGTTCGAGATCGACTCGCTGGACATCTGCCCATGGGCGTTGCGAGAAGGGGTCATCCTCCGCCGCCTGGACAACCTGCCCGATGCTGCGGCGTAGCACGCCGGAGCACGACTGACCCGCCTACGCTGAGACCCGTGACCGAACCACGACGGGACCTGTCGGAGGTGTTGCGCGTTCCCGATGCGCCGGTCGGCCTGTCGACGGCGTCGGTGTACCCGCAGAGCGCCACCGTGGCCTTCGAGATGGCGGAGTCGCTCGGTTACGACGGTGTCGAGGTCATGGTCTGGACCGACCCGGTCAGCCAGGACATCGGCATGGTCGAGGACCTGGCCCAACGACACCGGCTGCCGGTGTTGTCGATTCATGCGCCGTGCCTGCTCATCACGCAGCGCGTCTGGTCGCCCGATCCGTGGGAGCGCCTCACCCGCAGCGTCGATGCCGCCCAGCGCCTCGGCGCGCCGACCGTCGTCGTCCATCCACCGTTCCGGTGGCAGCGTGACTACGCCCGCCGTTTCGTGCAGGGCGTCGCCGACCTGGAGAAGGAGACCGGCGTCGCGATCGCGGTCGAGAACATGTACCCGTGGCGCGCGGCCGGCCGGGAGATCGCCGCCTACGCACCCGACTGGGATCCCACCGACGAGCCCTACGCACACAACACGCTGGATCTGTCGCACACCGCGGTGTCCGGCTCGAATGCCCTCGTCATGGCCGACGCGCTCGGCGACCGGCTGGCGCACGTCCACCTCGCCGACGGCACCGGCTCGGCGCGGGACGAGCACCTGGTCCCGGGCCGTGGCAACCAGCCGTGTGCTGCGCTGCTCGAACGTCTCGCACAGCGGGGCTGGGCCGGCAAAATCGTGGTCGAGGTGGGCACCCGGCGGGCGCGGACGGCGGACGAGCGCGAGGCGGATCTCGCCGAGGCGCTGGCATTCGCCCGCCTCAACCTGGCCACTGCACTGGTCGACACGGCCTTTGCGGTTGCCTCCGACGGCACCGCCGTGCAGGTTCTCCGCGGGTCCGTCCCATGAGCCTGCCCGCGGTCACGTCGGTTCGGCGGCCGGCTCCGCGGGCGTGGCCGACGTGATCAGGGGACGTGTTCCTGTGCGGGCGAGCGGACGCGGGCGCGCCGGACGGCGGCCCGGCGGGCCGGACACGCGCGGTGAGATCCTGGCCGCGGCGCGTGCCGAGTTCTCCGAGCGCGCCTACGACGGGGCATCCCTGCGGGCGATCGCGGCCCGGGCCGGTGTCGACCCGGCGCTGATCCACCACTACTTCGGCACCAAGGAACAGCTGTTCCTCGAGGCGATGGAGGTCCCGTTCGCACCCTCGGAAGTGGTCGGTGAGATCTTCTCCGGGTCGATGGACGGCGTCGGGGAGCGCGCGGTACGCAGGTTCCTCGCAGTGTGGGGTGACCCGGTTCGCCGTACGCCCATTCTGGCAATGCTGCGTTCGGCCATGAGCAACGAGGCGGCGGCTGCGCTGCTCCGCCAGTTCGCGCGCCGGACCATCCTCACCAGAGCCGTGGCAGGGCTGGATCTACCCGACCGCGAGCTGCGGGTCGAGGCAGCGGTCTCCCACTTGATCGGCCTGGCCCTGGTGCGGTACGTGGTCAAGATCGAACCGGTCGCGTCGGTTTCCGACGACGATCTGGCGGTCCTGGTCGGACCGGTGATCCAGCGATATTTCGATCCGTGATCCTGGCCCCCTTGACGCACAGCCGGGCCCAGGGTGATATTCAACGTATGATGAAATCGAGCCTTTCCACTGCGCCGTCGGCGACCATCGCGGCAGACGTGGCGGCGGTCCGGATCGAAGGTCTGCGGGTGGTGCGCGGTGACCGCGTCGTCCTCGACGGGTTCGACCTCACCGTGAGCACGGGCAGCCTGACCGGTCTGATGGGGCCGAACGGCAGTGGCAAGACGACGCTGATGCGAGCCATCGTCGGTGTCCAGAAGATCGCGGCCGGCCGCGTGGACGTGCTCGGCCAGCCGGCCGGCTCGCCCGAGCTCCGGCACCGGATCGGCTACGTCACGCAGGCACCGAGCGTCTACGGCGACCTGACCGTGACGCAGAACCTGCGCTACTTCGCGGCGGTGCTCGGCGCCGAGCGAACGCACGTGGACCGGGCGATCGGCCAGGTGGACCTCGCCGCGCACGCCGACGACCTGGTCAGCCGGCTGTCCGGGGGTGAGCGGTCCCGGGTCTCGTTGGCGGTTGCCCTCCTCGGAGATCCGGAGCTGCTCGTTCTGGACGAGCCGACGGTCGGGCTCGACCCGGTGCTGCGTCGCGACCTGTGGACCCTGTTCAACGAGCTCGCCGGCCGCGGAGTGACGATCTTCGTGTCCAGTCACGTCATGGACGAGGCCGAGCGCTGCGGGCGGCTGCTGCTGCTGCGCGACGGCAAGCTTCTCGCCGACGACACCTTGCCGAAGTTGCTCGAGCGTACCGGTGCCGGTGCTGCCGAAGAGGCGTTCTTGCACCTCATCGACGAGGAGGCCGGCCGATGAGCGTACGGATCACCCTCGCCACGGCGAGCCGAGTGCTCACGCAGCTCCGCCACGATCCGCGCACGCTGGCGCTGCTGTTGTTCGTGCCGTCCGTGCTCATCACCCTGTTGTGGTGGATCTACGACGGCGGGCGGATCTTCGACAGCATCGGACCCGCCCTGCTCGCCCTGTTCCCTTTCGTCAGCATGTTCCTCGTGACGTCGGTGGCGACGCTTCGGGAGCGCACCTCCGGGACGCTGGAGCGGCTGCTCGCGATGCCGACCGGCAAGCTGGACTTCCTGCTCGGATACGCGCTCGCGTTCGGGCTGATGGCAGCCGCTCAGGCCGTGATCGCTGCGGGCATCACGCTTGGACCTCTCGGGCTCGAGATCGCGGGGCCGGCCTGGCTGCTGGTGACGGTCGCCATCCTCGACGCCTTGCTCGGTGTGGCCTTGGGGCTGTTCGTCAGTGCGTTCGCCGCAACCGAGTTCCAGGTCGTGCAATTCATGCCCGCACTGGTGCTTCCTCAGTTCCTGCTGTGCGGCCTGCTCATCGCCCGCGACGCGATGCCACCGGTGCTCAGCGCCATCTCCGACGCGCTGCCGCTGTCGTATGCCGTCGACGCGATGCGCGAGGTCCAGGGCAATGCCGATCCACGCGTCTGGGGATATGCCGCGATCATCATCGGGTTCGCGGGCGGCCTGCTCGCCCTGGGCGCCGCCACGCTCCGCCGCCGGACCGCCTGAACCCTGCTCTCGGTCGGAGGGCGTAGCCTGACGCGGTCTGGGCTGGTGATCGGAAGGCAGGCCGACGTGGTCGGGCGGGTGCTGTTGGGTGTCTCGCGGAGCGAGCGGCTGCGCTACCTGGTGGAGAAGGCGCCGATCTCACGCAACGTCGTGGCCCGGTTCATCGCCGGCGCGGAGACCGAGGACGCCGTGCGTGTCACCAGCGAGATCGTCGCCGGCGGACTCACCGCGACGATCGATCACCTCGGCGAGGACACCACCGACCGAGCGCAGGCCGAGGAGGCCGCGGCTGCTTACGTCGCTCTGCTCAAGGGCCTGAACGAGGCGGGTCTGACCTCCAGCGCCGAGGTCTCGGTGAAGCTGTCCGCCGTGGGGCAGGCCCTGGTCGGCGACGGCGAGCGGATCGCGCTGGACAACGGGCGCGAGATCTGTCAGGCGGCCGCGGACGTCGGCACCACCGTGACATTGGACATGGAAGACCACACCACCACCGACTCGACGCTCTCGATTCTCGACGACCTGCGCACCGACTTCCCGTCGACCGGCGCAGTCCTGCAGGCCTACCTGCACCGAACCGAAGGCGACTGCCGTCGGCTCGCCCACGCAGGGTCGCGCGTGCGGCTGTGCAAGGGTGCGTACAACGAACCGGCGAGCGTCGCCTACCAGGGGGTCAACGACGTCGACCGGTCCTACGTCCGGTGCATGAAGGTCCTTCTGGCCGGACAGGGATATCCCATGATCGCCACGCACGATCCGCGGCTGATCGAGATCGCGGGGTCGCTCGCCGCGCGCTACCGGCGTGAGCAGGGCAGCTACGAGTATCAGATGCTCTACGGCGTGCGACCCGAGGAGCAGCGCAGGTTGGCGAGGTCGGGTGAGACGGTCCGCGTCTACGTTCCTTACGGCCACGAGTGGTACGGCTACATGATGCGTCGGCTGGCGGAACGTCCCGCCAATGTGATGTTCTTCCTGCGTTCCCTGGCGGGTCGGAAATGAGCGTCGCGATCCTCGGCGCCGGCGTCATGGGCGAGACGCTCCTGTCGGGACTGCTGCGGGCCGGGCGGCGGGCCGAGGACCTGCTCATCAGCGAGCGCCGCACCGAGCGCGGCAAGGAGCTCGAGGAGCGCTACGGCGTCGACGTCGTGGACAACCCGACCGCCGCCCGGCGCGCTGACACGCTGGCCCTGGTGGTCAAGCCCCAGGACATGGGCACGCTGCTGTCCGAGATCGCCGACCATGTCCGGCCCGGGCAGCTGGTCGTCTCCCTCGCGGCGGGCATCACGACGCGCTACATCGAGTCGCGGTTGCCCGACGGTGTGGCTGTGGTCCGGGTCATGCCGAACACGCCGGCGCTGGTCGACGAAGGCATGGCAGCGATCTCAGCCGGTTCGAAATGCGACGAAGGCCACCTGCACGAGGCCGAACAGCTGCTGCAGGCCACCGGAAAGGTAGTGCGGGTACCCGAGAAGCAGCAGGACGCCGTCACGGCGATCTCCGGCACCGGCCCGGCCTACGTCTTCTTCGTCGTGGAGGCAATGATCGAAGCCGGTGTACACCTGGGCCTGCCACGCGCGACGGCCACCGAACTGGTCGTCCAGACCGTGGTCGGCTCGGCGAAGCTGCTGCGGGAGACTGGTGAGCACCCCACCGTGCTGCGCGAACGCGTCACGTCGCCGGCGGGAACCACCGCGGCGGCCATGCGCCTGCTCGAGGAGGGAAAGGTCCGGGCCGACTTCCTGGCGGCGATAGAGGCGGCGCGCGACCGATCGCGCGCTCTCGCATCCGCGAGCGATGAGTGACGAGGTCCGCGTCGTCCGGGTCGGACCCGACGACTGGGCGGCCTGGCGCGACGTGCGCCTCGAGGCGCTGCGTGATGCGCCCACGGCGTTCGGCTCCACCTTTGAAGACCAGGTGGGGCGAACGGAGCAGCAGTGGAGGGATCGGCTTCAACCTGCGAACGGCCTGACCTGCCTGTCGATGCTTCACGGTCGGGTCGTAGGGATGGCTGCCGGCCACCCCGAGGGCGACGGGGTCGTCGAACTGATCTCCATGTGGGTCTCGCCCGATGCCCGCAGGCGGGGCGTGGGTGACGCGCTCGTCGACGAGGTCGTGCGCTGGGCCCGGGAGCTGCACGCCGACGCCGTCGAGTTGTGGGTGACGCGCGGTAACAACTCGGCCGAGCGGCTCTACGCCCGGCACGGGTTCGTCCCCACCGGCGCCACCAAGCCGCTGCCGTCCAATCCCGCCCTCGACGAGATGAAAATGCGGCTTCCACTCGGGTCGGAGGTTCGTCGGCGCCCGGCCCGGCGTGAGAGAGGAACGCCGGCTCCGGGCACCGACGAACCCGCTGCCTGTGCGCCGTAATGGCTCAACCACATCGCCTAGCACCGCACCGCTCAGTGGGGTGCGGTTGCGGTTGGAGGGCCGGCCTCGATCCGGCGACGGACGTCGGCCAGCGACTCGGCGGGGCCGGCCGGCCCATCGACGGCCCAGGTGGCCCCGGACCGGGCGAGATCGTCGACCGTGATGCCCGGCACCAACAGCCCGACGACGTCGTAGCCGGCCGGCGGATCGAGCCTGGCCACCATGCCTGCCAGCTCGTCGGCGGTGAGCGGACCGCTGTCGGTGCCGAGCGGGAAGATGCCGTCCCACCGGCGAGCCCTCGCGATGGGTCGTGCGCGTGACAGGGTCGCGGCCACCCAGATCGGCGGCCGCGGCCGCTGGAATGCGGGCGGGTTGAGGTGGGCGTGCACGTGGTAATGGTCGCCGTCGTGGTCGACCGGGTCGCCACGGAGGAAGGAGTCGAGCAGGGGCAGTCCTTCGTCGAGCATCGCGGCGTGAACCCGGGCCTCGGTGGGCTCGCCGAACGCGCCGTACTCGATGTCCGCCGGTACGCCCAGGCCGACCCCGACGATCACCGCCCGCGGCTGATGTGATCGAGCGTGGTGATCTCTTTCGCCAGCTTCCAGGGCCGTCGGCGGGCGAGCGGGGTGACCATGGCTCCGAGCCGGACCCGGGTGGTCCGCGCCGCGATCGCGCCGAGGAGAACCCACGGGTCGAGCATTCTCGGACGCGCTACGGCGTCGAGCTGGAGGTGATCCCAGAGAAAGAAGCCATCCCATCCGGACCGCTCGGCAGCGACTGCGAGGTCGACCAGCCCATGCGGATCTCCGGCGTTGGGCATGCTGACCGCACAGCGCATGCGTCGTGTCTACCCGATCTGACCGACACTGCCTCGACGCTGGCTGGTGGTTGGGCTCGTCGGCACCCGGTCCGGCGTCACGAGCACACACCTGCCCCCAAGGAGCGAGGGCAAGCGCATGCCGCGTTGGTGCCCGCGACGCCACGTGAGCAGCGTCTAAGGTCGAGGCCATGGAGTCGGTGCACGTCGTCTGGGACGACTCGCTGACCCGTTACGACTTCGGCCCCTCGCACCCCATGAGTCCGGTCCGGCTGGATCTGACCATCCGCCTCGCCCGGGCGCTCGGTGTGCTCGACCGTCCCAACGTCCACGTGATCAAACCGACCGTCGCCAGCGACGATGTGCTCACCACGGTTCACACCCCCTCGCTGGTCGCTGCCGTACGTCGCGCGGCCTACGACCTCGACCACGGCCTCGGCACCGAGGACAACCCGTGCTTCGCCTCGATGCACGAGGCCAGCGCGACGATCGTCGGAGGCTCGGTCGACGCTGCGTTGGCCGTGTGGGAAGGACGGGTCGCGCACGGTGTGAACATCACCGGGGGTCTGCACCACGCCATGCCGGACCGGTCGTCGGGGTTCTGCGTGTACAACGACGTCGCGGTCGCCATCCGGGCGCTGCTCGACGCCGGGGCGGAACGGATCGGGTACGTCGACGTCGACGTCCACCACGGCGACGGCGTGCAGGCGATCTTCTACGACGACCCGCGGGTGCTGACCGTCAGCCTGCACGAGAGTCCACGCACGCTGTTCCCCGGCACCGGATTCCCGGACGAGATCGGCGGGCCGGGTGCCGAGGGCAGCGCCGTCAACGTCGCCCTGCCCATCGGGACGACCGACGCCGGATGGCTGCGCGCCTTCCACGCCGTCGTCCCCCCACTGCTGCGCGCCTGGCAGCCACAGGTGCTGGTGACCCAGCACGGGTGCGACAGCCACGTCGAGGACCCACTGGCGCACCTGGCGCTGACCGTGGACGGCCAGCGCGTCTCCCACGCGGTCCTGCACGGCCTGGCCCACGAACTCTGCTCGGGTCGCTGGCTTGCCACCGGTGGTGGTGGGTACGCAGTGGTCGACGTGGTGCCGCGGGTCTGGACCCACCTGATCGCCGAGGCGTCCGAGGCGCCCATCGAGCCCGGGACGGAGGTTCCGGCGTCGTGGCGGGAGCACGTCACGCACAGGTTTGGCAGGCGCGGCCCCGCCCGGATGACCGACGGCAACGCCGCGGAGTACAACGACTGGTCGTCCGGATACGACCCCGGGGACTGGCTCGACCAGGCCGTCGTGGCCACCCGCAAGGCGGTCTTCCCGTGGCATGGCATCGATCCTGGTTGGTGACCTCCCTTCCCCATCAGTCACATGCGCATCTACGATGCGGGCACGCGGTGTTCACGGATCGCGCTGTCGAAGGCGCGACGGGCACGGCGCGGAGGTCGGGTGCGATGAGCACGAAGGGGCAAGGTGGGGGTCTCGGAGAGGTGAGGTTCCTCACCGTTGCCGAGGTGGCGTCCGCGATGCGAGTCTCCAAGATGACCGTCTACCGGCTGGTACACGCGGGCACGCTGCCGGCGATCCAGGTCGGCCGGTCGTTCCGGATTCCCGAGCAGGCCGTCTCCGACTACCTGCGCGACTCGTACGTCCAGGCCGGCTGAGCGCGCTCTCGAGTCAGTGCCAGCCCCACGCGGGGTAGGCTTGCGCCGGTACGCGCGGGCAGCGGTCCGCGTCATCGACCTGTGTCGCAGGTCATCTGCCTGCGAACTCGAGACCGCACGACCGACGAGCGAGGGTGCCCCGTGGGCTCTGTGATCAAGAAGCGCCGCAAGCGGATGGCGAAGAAGAAGCACCGCAAGCTGTTGCGCAAGACGCGCGTTCAGCGTCGGCGTCAGGGAAAGTAACGGTCAGGCCGACCGCCGGGTCGGGCCATCGGGGCGAAGGAGGGCCGGTGTCGCAGGTCGTCATGGTGACAGGGGTCGCGCGCTATCTCGGCGCGTGCTTCGCACGCATGCTCGCCGACGATGCTGACGTAGACCGGGTCGTCGGAGTCGACGTGATCCAGCCCACCCACGACATCGGCAACAGCGAGTTCGTGAAGGCAGACATTCGCAACCCGGTGGTCGCCAAGATGATCGCCCGCGCCAAGGTCGACACCGTCGTCCACATGAATGTCCTGGCCACACCGCTCGACGCTGGGGGGCGGGCGCCGCAGAAGGAGATCAACGTCATCGGCACGATGCAGTTGCTTGCCGCCTGCCAGAAGTCAGCGACGGTGAGCCGCCTCGTGGTCAAGTCCTCGACGACCGTCTACGGCGCCAGCCCTCGTGATCCCGCGATGTTCACCGAAGACATGGCTCCGAAGGTGCTGCCGCGGTCCGGATATGCGAAGGACTCGGTCGAGGTGGAGGGGTACGTACGGGGTTTCTCGCGTCGCCGTCCCGACGTCGCGGTCACGATGCTTCGCTTCGCGAACTTCATGGGCCCGACGGTGCGGACGCCGCTGACCGAGTACTTCACGCTGCCGGTGCTGCCGGTCGTGCTGGGTCACGACGCCAGGCTGCAGTTCATCCACGAGGACGACGGACTGGCCGCGCTTCGCCGCGCGACCGTGGAGAATCACCCGGGCACGTTCAACGTCGCCGGTGACGGCATCCTCATGCTGAGCCAGGCAGCGCGACGAGCGGGCCGGCCGGTGCTACCGGTTCCCGGGCTCGCGTCCTCGGTGGCCGGGGGACTGATGAAGCGGGCCAAGATCGCCGACTTCTCGCCCGAGCAGATCCGATTTCTCACCTTCGGCCGCGGAGTAGACACGAGCCGCATGCGCAAGCAGTTCGGCTTCCGGCCGACGCACACCACCGCGCAGGCGTTCGCGGATTTCGTCGACGCACGCAGCCGCGACGGTGTCCTCGACCGCGATCGGGTGGGCTCCGTCGAGCAGATGCTCGTCGGCGCGCTGAATCGGACCGGGTCCGATGGCTGAGCGGTCGGCGAGCCAGGCCGCCCGAACCGAACTCGCGGCTGCGGATCGGTCGACAACACGCGCGCCCTCCAAGCCGAGTCAGCCCGCGGACGGCGCACGCCGAGTCGAGGCCGGCGACGGCGCCCGCCGGGTCAAGGCCGTACCGAAGGTGCGGCGTGTCACGCCGGCGTCCGCCGCCCGCCGGGTCAAGCCCGCGCCGGCGCGAGACCGGACGACAAGGGCTGCGCCCGGTTCGTCGGCATCCGCCGCAGCGAACGGCAGGAGGTCCACCACCGGACCGCGTCCGACCGTTGGCGGCGAAGGTGCCGCGGTCGGCTCGGCGGCCCTGGACGAGTTGCTCAAGGTCCTCGGCGAGGTGGCCACGCTGTTGTTCGGCCCGGACGGCGAGGAGCGGGCGATCCAGGCGATCACCTTCCTGCGCCGGCGGCTGACCGGCGACTACGACGTCGACCCCTTCGGCTTCGACGAGGAGCTCACCGAGACGGCCCTCCTCCCGCTCCTGCGACCGCTGTACCGGTACTGGTTCCGGGTCGACGTGCGCGGCGCCGAGAACATCCCGGCGGAGGGTGCGGCCCTGATCGTCGCCAACCACTCCGGCACGATCCCGCTCGATTCGCTGATGACCCAGATCGCCGTCCACGACGAGCACCCGTCGCGGCGACACCTGCGGATGCTCGGCGCCGACCTCGTCTTCCAGCTGCCGTTCGTCGCCGACCTCGCTCGCAAGAGCGGTACCACGCTCGCCTGCAACGAGGACGTCGAACGCCTCCTCGACGCCGGTGAGCTCGTCGGCGTCTGGCCGGAGGGGTTCAAGGGCATCGGGAAGCCGTTCGCCGATCGGTACAAGCTGCAGCGGTTCGGTCGAGGCGGTTTCGTGGCGGCCGCAATGCGGTCGGGTGCGCCGATCATCCCGTGTTCGATCGTCGGCGCGGAAGAGACCTATCCGCTGATCGGCAACCTGGGTGGACTCGCCCGCCTGCTCGGCCTGCCGTACGTGCCGGTGACGCCGACGTTCCCGTGGCTCGGACCGCTCGGCCTCGTTCCCCTTCCGTCGAAGTGGATCATCGAGTTCGGTGAGCCGATCCTCACCGACGTCCACCCCACAGGTGCGGCGGACGACCCGATGCTCGTCTTCGACCTCACCGACCGGATCCGCGAGACCATCCAGCAAACGCTGTACTCGCTGCTCGTCCGCCGGCGTAGCACGTTCTTCTGACCGACCTGGCGCTTTGTCAGCTGTGACGATCGCGGCGGCGCGCAAGGGCGATGCCACCGAGTGCGCCACCGACAGCACCGGCACCTGCGGCCACGCCGAGGGCCGTGTTGCGCCGCCGTGCCCGGTAGTCGCGGATCCGCCAGCCGTGCTCCTTGGCGTGCGCCCGCAGTGCGGAGTCCGGGTTGATCGCGCATGGGTATCCGACCAGGGAGAGCATGGGAATGTCGTTGGCCGAGTCGCTGTAGGCCGAGCAATGCTCGAGCTCGAGACCTTCCCTGGTCGCCAGCGCGCGCACAGCCTCGGCCTTGGCCTGCCCGTGCAGCAGGTCGCCGACCAGGCGGCCCGTGTAGACCCCGTCGACGTGTTCGGCGACCGTTCCGAGCGCCCCGGTGAGCCCGAGCCTCTTGGCGATGATCGTGGCGACCTCGACCGGTGCCGCCGTGACCAGCCAGACGAGCTGGCCCTGGTCGAGGTGGCCCTGGGCGACGGCTCGCGTGCCCGGCCAGACCTTCTCACGCACGACGTCGTCGAAGATCTCCTCGGCCATCTCCTTCAGTTCCGCGACCGAGCGGTGGGCGATGAACGACAGGGCGGCGGAGCGAGCGCTGTCGACGTGTTCGGGGTCCTCGGCGCCGAGGCGGAACCGCACCTGCTGGTAGCCGAACGCGGCGATGTCGCGCAGCTTGAACAGCTTTCGGGCGTACAGACCGCGGGCCAGGTAGAAGATCGCCGCGCCACGCAGGACGGTGTTGTCGAGGTCGAAGAACGCGGCGCCGCGCGCGCCGGGTATGCCGTCGACGCCGGCCTCGGACTCAGCGGCCGCCGCGGAGGCCTGGCCGGCGAGCACGGACCGGTCACGTAGGCTCCTGGACTGCCGGAAGGGCATGGCCCGAGGGTAACGGCACGGACGATACCCGTGGCCTGCCCGCAGCTGAGGCCAGGGAGATGAGGCGGGTGATGACCGCTGGAAGACACGGATCTCGGGTACTGCTGCTCGGGAAGCCTGACTGCCATCTCTGCGAAGAGGCTCGCGCGATCGTGTCCCGCGTCTGCACCGACATGGACGTGACCTGGGAGGAGCGCAGCATCGTCGATGATCCGGAACTCCAGCGCCGCTACGCCGAGCAGATCCCGGTGACGTTCGTCGACGGCCGTCAACACGACTACTGGCGGGTCGACGAGGCACGGCTGCGGTCTGCCCTGGCGGGCTGATGCCTGCCGACCGATTCACTCCCGTCATCCCGGCTCCGGTTTCCATGGTCGCGGCGGGCGAGCCGTTCGTCCTCGACGGCTCGACCCGAGTCTCGGCGGAGGGTGCCGCCGCGACCGTCGCCGGCTACCTCGCCGAGGCGATGCGCACACCGACCGGGCTGCCGATGGCAGTCACGCCGGACCCGGCGACCCACGGTGCGATCTCGCTCCGCCTCGACGGCGACACCGGCCTCGGTGCGGAGGGTTATCACTTCGATGTCACCGCTGCGAGCGTCCGCATCCGCGCCCATGAGCCGGCCGGCCTGTTCCGAGGTGTCCAGACGCTGCGCCAGTTGCTGCCTGCCGCCGTCGAGCATGGCACGGCGCAGGCCGGACCCTGGCAGGTGCCGGGCGTCCGCATCGTCGATCGGCCGCGGTTCCCTTGGCGCGGCGCCATGCTGGACGTCGCACGCCACTTCTTCACCGTCGACGAGGTCAAGCGGTTCATCGATCTGGCCGTGCTGTACAAGATCAATACTGTTCACTTGCATCTCACCGACGACCAGGGCTGGCGGATCGCGGTCGACAGCCGGCCCGAGCTGACCGGGATCGGGGCGAGCACCAAGGCCGGTGGTGGCCGCGGCGGTTTCTACACCAAGGCCGACTACCGGGACATCGTCGAGTACGCCGGCCGGCGGTACGTCACGGTCGTTCCCGAGATCGATGTTCCGGGCCACACGAACGCTGCACTGGCCTCGTACCCGGAGCTGAACTGCGACGGCCGCGCGCCCGAACCGTTCACCGGTACCGAGGTCGGGTTCAGTGCGCTTTGCCTGGACCAGCCCTCGACGTACGAGTTCTTGACCGACGTGTTCACCGAGATCGCCGCGATGACCCCCGGGCCGTTCCTCCATGTCGGAGGTGACGAGGCCAGCACCATTCCGGAGCGCGAGTACGCGGCATTCGTGTCCCGGATCCAGAAGATCGTCACGTCCACCGGGAAGAGTGTCGTCGGGTGGCAGGAGCTGGCGACCGGCGAGCTCGAGCCGGGTGCCGTCGTGCAGTACTGGAACCCGGAGGAGGGCCCGGCGCGGGTCGTCAAGGCTCTCGATTCGGGTGCGCGGGTGATCCTCTCCCCTGCGGATCGCGTATATCTGGACATGAGGTACGACGCGAAGACGGCCGTCGGAACCGACTGGGCCGGCCACGTCGACGTTCGCGACGCCTACGAGTGGGACCCGGCGACGATCATCGAGGGCATGACCGAGCCGGACGTGATCGGGGTCGAGGCGGCGCTCTGGACCGAGACGGTGGCCGACATCGACCGGGTCGAGTTCATGACGATCCCCCGGCTGCCCGCGATCGCTGAAGTGGCCTGGTCGCCCGCCCACCGACGCGAGTGGCACGACTTCCGCCGGCGACTGGCCGCGCACGCGCCACGCTGGCAGGCCATGGGGGTCGACTTCCACCGCTCGCGGCAGGTCCCGTGGCCGTTGGCCGCCGCCCACGCAACCCCTCGTTGATCATGGCGAACCGGGGCTTCCGGAGCAGTCGAAGCGCCCCACTTCGCCATGATCAACGGGAGGGAGTGGTCAACGAGAGTCATCTCAGCCGATGTCGTTCACGGAATCGTGGGTGTCCGACTCGCGCGACTTTGTGCCTGCGTTCACAAGGACCTAGGCTGGGTTGCCGACGCAATCACCGGCCGCCGCCCGTACCGCGAGCGGCCGGGCATACCCGGGAGAACCGTGACCCGTCGCACCCGCCACGTGCCGGCTGAGCCAGCCACGGACATCGCCAGCAGAGGCGTGCCCGAGGCCACGGTCGCACGCCTGCCGCTCTACCTTCGCGCGCTGGCGACGTTGGCCGAACGCGGTGTGGCCACGGTCTCATCGGACGAGCTCGCCGAGTCGGCCGGGGTCAACTCGGCGAAGCTGCGCAAGGACCTCTCCTACCTCGGTTCGTACGGGACCCGAGGCGTGGGATACGAGGTGGAGTACCTGCGCCGTCAGATCTCCCGGGAGATCGGCCTCACCCAGGACTGGCCGGTGGTCATCGTCGGGATCGGCAATCTCGGCCATGCGCTGGCGAACTACGCCGGCTTCGCCTCGCGAGGATTCCGCATCGCCGGGTTGGTCGACGCAGACCTCACCCGCACCGGTGAGGTCGTGGCCGGGCTCGTCGTCCGGCACGCTGACGAGCTCGAGGAGCTGGTCCGAGAGCACGGCGTGGCGATCGGCGTCATCGCGACTCCGGCCCGGGCCGCCCAGCACGTGTGCGACCGCTTGGTCGCCGCCGGGGTGACGAGCATCCTCAACTTCGCGCCGATACTCCTGCAGGTGCCCGATGGTGTCGACCTTCGCAAGGTCGATCTGTCCATCGAACTGCAGATCCTCGCCTACCACGAGCAGCGTAAGAACGGTGCGCCGCTCGCGCTCACCGCAGAGCAGGCCGCGGAGCTCGCCCAGGCGGTGCGCGCATGAGCGTGCTGGTCGTCGGACTGTCCCACCGCAGTGCGCCGGTGGACGTTCTCGAGCGTGCTGCGATCGGCCAGGACGCCCTCGGCAAGCTACTGGACGAGATCCACACCTCGGAGCACCTGGCCGAGGCGGTGGCCGTCGTGACGTGCAATCGGGTCGAGGTCTACGCCGATGCCGCGACCTTCCACGGAGGGGTCGACGAGATCCGGCGTCTGCTCTCGCGACAGGTCGACGTCGACCTCGCACTGCTCACGCCCCACCTCTACGTCCACTACGAGGACCGCGCCGTCGCCCACCTGTTCGAGGTGGCGACCGGACTCGACTCCATGGTGGTGGGCGAGAGCCAGATCCTCGGCCAGGTGCGGGAGGCGTACCGGACGGCTCAGACCTCCGGCACCGCCGGCCGAGTCCTGGGGGAGGTGTTCCGCACCGCGCTGCGGGTCGGCAAGCGGGCCCATGCCGAGACCGGCATCGACACCGCCGGCCGCTCAGTGGTCACCGTCGGGCTGGCCGCCGTGGCTCCGTCGGGTGTCGCGGGCCTGCGCGGTCTGGTGGTCGGCGCCGGTTCCATGGCCGCGCTCGCGACGACGACATTGGCCCGGACCGGAGCGGAGGTGGTCGTGGCCAACCGCTCCGCCGACCGGGCCGCTCGGCTGGCCGAGTCCGCGGGTGGGCGTGCTGTCGCGCTGGCCGACCTTCCTGCGGCGCTGGACGCTGCTGACGTGGTCGTGTCCTGCACCGGAGCCGCCGAGGTCGTGCTCTCCCACGACGTGGTCGAGTCGGCCATCTCGCGCAGGGGCGGACGTCCGCTGCGCATCCTGGACCTCGCGCTGCCCCATGACGTCGACTCCTCCGTTCGTTCGATCCCCGGCGTGGTGACCGCCGACCTTGCGACGCTGGCGGCCCGCGAGGACACAGCCGCACCGGCTACCGAGGTGGCTGCGGTCCGCGCGATCATCGCCGACGAACTGGCCGGCTTCGCCGGGGATCGCCTGCAGGCTCGGGTGGCGCCCACGGTCGTTGCGCTGCGGGCCATGGCCGACGACGTGGTGGCTGCCGAGCTGACCCGGATGGAGGGCCGCCTCCCCGGCCTCGACGGTCGCACGCTCGACGAGATCTCGGCCACCGTGCGGCGCGTCGTGGACAAGCTGCTGCACGCTCCGACGGTCCGGGTCAAGGAACTCGCCGCAGAACCGGGCGGGGCTTCGTACGAGTCGGCCCTGCGCGAGCTGTTTGCCCTCGATCCGCGGGCGGTCGACGCGCTCGCCCACCCCGACCCCGAAGGGGACGGGGGTGAGCTGCGATGACTGCTGCCACCCTGCGCCTGGGCACCCGCGCCAGTGCGCTCGCTCTCGCCCAGGCGGAAGCCGTCGCCGCTGCCCTCACCGCAGCCGGGCGGGAGGTCGAGCTGGTAGAGATCACCACCCGCGGCGACCTCTCCCCGGAGCCGCTGGCCGCCATCGGCGGCAGCGGGGTGTTCGTCAGCGCTTTGCGCGACGCCCTGCTGGCCGAGCGGATCGACCTGGCCGTCCACTCGTTGAAGGATCTGCCCACCGCGCCCGCGGACGGCCTCACCGTCGCCGCGACCCCGCGACGCGAGGATCCCCGTGACGTGGTGGTGGCGCGAGACGGACTCACGCTGGGAGAGCTGCCCGCCGGAGCCCAGGTGGGCACCGGCGCGCCTCGACGGATGGCGCAGATCCGGGCGCTGGGCCTGGGGCTCGATCTGGTCCCCGTCAGAGGCAACGTGGATACGCGACTGAGGCGCGTTGCCGACGGGACGCTGGACGCGGTGGTGCTCGCACGGGCCGGTCTGGCCCGTCTCGGTCGGCTCGACGAGGTCACCGAGGTGCTCGACCCACTACAGATGCTTCCCGCCCCCGGGCAGGGTGCACTCGCCGTCGAGTGCCGTCTGGACGACGACCTGGTCGACACCCTGCGGGTGCTCGACGAGCCCATGACCCGTTCCGCCGTGACCGCGGAACGCTCCCTTCTCGCCGCGCTCGAGGCCGGCTGCACCGCTCCTGTTGGGGCGTACGCCGAGGCGGCGGAGGGCGACGACGGCCTCGAGCTCTACCTCCGTGCCGTCGTGGTTTCACTCGACGGCACGGAGAGCATCCGCAAGTCCGCCACCGGTCCGTTGACGGCGGCCGAGTGGATCGGCCGCGATCTTGCTGCCGACCTACTCGACGACGGGGCCGGGGCGCTCGTCGGCACCCCTGACCGGGTGCTGGAACAGGAGACCA
>DASUYL010000164.1:0-18323 GCA_036377395.1 Jiangellaceae bacterium | reverse complement strand
TAAGTTACAACTAACGCTCAATCAACCAGCCTCGTGCACGTTCTTGTGGCGGGTTCTCAACGTCTTCTCGGCGTGGGAGGCGTGTCGAACCAGCCACAAGATGGCGGGGATCAAGCGGGTGCCGACCGTTTGGTGCGTCGTCGCCGTGCCGGCTGCGGCCTACCATGGAGGCGTATCCACCCGACGCTCATGTCACGAGGTTCCCCAATGTCCGAACTGTCCACGACCACTCCGGAGACCGGCACGGCGCGCGTGAAACGCGGCATGGCCGAGATGCTCAAGGGCGGCGTGATCATGGACGTCGTCACCGCCGACCAGGCGAAGGTCGCCGAGGACGCGGGTGCCGTCGCCGTCATGGCGCTCGAGCGGGTACCGGCGGACATCCGGGCGCAGGGCGGCGTCTCTCGGATGAGCGACCCGGACATGATCGACGGCATCATCAACGCCGTTTCGATCCCGGTGATGGCCAAGGCCCGGATCGGCCATTTCGTCGAGGCCCAGGTGCTGCAGAGCCTGGGAGTCGACTACGTCGACGAGTCCGAGGTGCTCACGCCGGCCGACTACGCGAACCACATCGACAAGTGGCGGTTCACCGTGCCGTTCGTCTGCGGTGCCACCAACCTCGGCGAAGCACTGCGGCGGATCACCGAGGGAGCGGCGATGATCCGCTCCAAGGGCGAGGCCGGCACCGGCGACGTGTCCAATGCGACCACCCACATGCGCGCGATCCGGGCCGAGATCGCCCGGCTGACGACACTGCCTGAGGACGAGTTGTACGTCGCGGCGAAGGATCTGCAGGCGCCGTACGAGCTGGTCCGCGAGGTCGCGCAGGCGGGCAAGCTGCCCGTCGTGCTCTTCACCGCGGGCGGCATCGCCACGCCGGCCGACGCGGCGATGATGATGCAGCTCGGCGCGGAGGGTGTCTTCGTCGGCTCGGGCATCTTCAAGTCCGGCGACCCGGCGCGGCGAGCCGAAGCGATCGTCAAGGCGACGACGTTCTATGACGACCCCGACGTCATCGCCAAGGTCTCGCGCGGCCTCGGTGAGGCCATGGTGGGTATCAACGTGGACGACATCCCGGCGCCGCACCGCCTCGCCGATCGCGGCTGGTGAGCTCGGACGCATCGTGCCTGTACCCCGCCTGCCCCGGTTGCGCCGACCCAGAATGATCACGTTAAGAGGGTTTCTGGGTCCGTTGCCAGGTCTGCAGACCTGGCAACGGACGGACACACCCTCTTAACGTGATCATTCGGCCAAGGGAACGGCGTGGAGGGAGGCCAGGCAACGTGACCGAGCCGGTCGTCGGCGTCCTCGCGGTGCAGGGCGACGTCCGTGAGCACGTCGGTGCGCTGACGGAGTGCGGCGCCACGGCCGTGCCGGTGCGGCGGCCGACGGAGCTGGAACGCGTCGACGCGCTCGTGCTGCCCGGCGGTGAGTCCACGACGATGGACAAGCTGGTGCGGGCGTTCGACCTCGACGGACCGCTGCGGGAGCGGATCAAGCGCGGGATGCCGGCCTTCGGCTCATGCGCCGGCATGATCATGCTCGCCGACCGGATCGTCGGTGGCACGGCGGACCAGCAGACCCTCGGCGGCATGGACGTCACCGTGCGGCGCAACGCGTTCGGTCGCCAGGTCGAGTCGTTCGAGGTCGACCTGGACACATCTGGACTCGGGGCGGGCCCACCCGTGCACGCCGTGTTCATCCGGGCACCCTGGGTCGAGGAGGCAGGCCCCGGCGTCGACGTGCTGGCCACCGTGGCCGCGGGTCCTGCCGCCGGTAGGATCGTCGCTGTCCGGCAGGGCGCGCTGCTCGCGACCTCGTTCCATCCGGAGCTGACCGGCGACCTTCGCGTGCACCGCCTGTTCCTCGACATCGTGAAGGAGAGCTAGCCCCATGTCCGGCCACTCCAAGTGGGCCACGACCAAGCACAAGAAGGCGGTGGTCGACGCCAGACGGGGCAAGCTGTTCGCCAAGCTGATCAAGAACATCGAGGTCGCGGCGCGCACCGGCGGCGGCGACCCGGCCGGCAACCCCACGCTCTACGACGCGATCCAAAAGGCGAAGAAGGCCTCGGTCCCCAACGACAACATCGACCGCGCGGTCAAGCGCGGGTCCGGCGCCGAGGCCGGGGCCGCGGATTACCAGTCGGTCACCTACGAGGGCTATGGCCCGAACGGCGTCGCCGTCCTGGTCGAGTGCCTGACCGACAACCGCAACCGGGCGGCGTCGGAAGTGCGGATCGCGATGACCCGCAACGGCGGGTCGATGGCCGATCCCGGCTCGGTGGCGTACATGTTCAGCCGCAAGGGCGTCATCGTCGTGCCTCGTGAGCAGGACGGTCGGGAGCTCACCGAGGACGACGTCCTGGAGGCCGTTCTGGACGCCGGTGCCGAGGACGTCGAGGACCTCGGCGAAGCCTTCGAGGTCCGCTCCGAGGCCACGGACCTGGTGGCGGTTCGGACCGCCGTCCAGCAGGCCGGACTCGACTACGAGTCCGCGGAGTCGTCGTGGGTGCCGTCGGTGACGGTCCCACTCGACGAGGACGGCGCACGCAAGATCTTCCGGCTGATCGAGGCGCTCGAGGACAGCGACGACGTGCAGGACGTCTTCGCCAACTACGAGGTCTCCGACGAAGTCATCGAAGCCGTCGGCTGAGCGGCCGCGACAGATCGACCGCGAGCGGCGCGTCGCGTCGCCGGAAGCGCCGGAGTCCCCGGTAGCGTGTCGTCCGAACAGGCGTTCGGTCGGGAGGCGCCGGGGTCATGCGCGTGCTGGGAGTCGACCCCGGGCTGACCCGCTGTGGCCTCGGTATGGTCGACGGCACGCCCGGCCGCCGGATCGACCTGGTCGCGTTCGACGTGGTCCGAACGCCCGCAGGTACGCCGCTCGGAGAGCGGTTGATGACCATCGAGGCGGCAGTGACCGCCTGGATCCGCGAGCACGGTCCGGACACCGTGGCCGTAGAGCGCGTGTTCAGCCAGCACAACGTCCGTACCGTCATGGGCACGGCCCAGGCCAGCGGCGTCGCGGTGCTGACCGCCGTGCGGCAGGGGCTGCCGCTGTCGACCTACACACCCAGCGAGGTGAAGGCCGCGGTCACCGGCAACGGGCGCGCCGACAAGAGCCAGGTGGCGGCCATGGTCGTGCGTCTGCTTCGCCTCGACCGGCGGCCGCGGCCGGCCGATGCCAGCGACGCGTTGGCGTTGGCCATCTGCGCGCTGTGGCGTGGATCGGCACAGGCTCGGCTGCAGGCCGCCGTCGCAGCAGGAGGTCCCCGGTGATCGCGTTCGTCCGCGGGCGAGTGGCCCAGGCTCTCCCCACCGAGGTGGTCGTCGACGTCGGCGGGATCGGGCTCACGCTGCTGTGCACACCGTCGACCGCCGTCTCGGTTCAGGTGGGTGAGCAGGTTCAGCTGCCGGCGAGCCTGGTCGTCCGCGAGGACTCGTTGACGCTGTACGGCTTCACCGACGACGACGAGCGCGCCGTCTTCGAGCTGCTGCAGACGGCCAGCGGGATCGGTCCGCGCCTGGCCCAGGCGATGCTCGCGGTGCACTCACCGGACGGCCTGCGCCGGGCGGTCGCAACGGAGAACCTGGTCGCGCTGACCAAGGTTCCCGGCATCGGGACCAAGGGCGCGCGGCGGATCGTCATCGAGCTGAAGGACCGGCTCGGTCCGCCGCGATCGCACCCGCCGGGCGCCGCCGACCGGCCGGGCCCGCCGGCGGTCGAGGGCTGGCAGAGCCAGGTGCACGCCGCCCTGCTGGGGCTCGGCTGGTCCGGCCGCGAGGCCGATGCGGCCGTCGACGAAGTGGCGCCACTGGTGGGCGACGGCGTCGACGGCGCCGACGTACCCGGCCTCCTTCGGGCGGCTCTACGGACGCTGGCCCGCCCGTGAACGGCCCCGTCCACGGCGACGCCGTCACCCGCCTGGTCACCCAGGAGGCCGACGGAGACGAGCGGGCCATGGAGGCGACGCTGCGGCCGCGCACGCTCGACGAGTTCGTCGGCCAGGAGCGGCTGCGCGAGCAGCTCTCCCTCGTGCTCGAGGCCGCGCGCGGCCGGGTCGGCGTGGCCGACCACGTGCTCTTGTCCGGCCCGCCGGGACTCGGCAAGACCACGCTGGCAATGATCATCGCGGCCGAGATGGAGGCACCGCTGCGGATCACCAGCGGCCCGGCCGTCCAGCACGCCGGTGACCTCGCCGCGATCCTGTCCTCGGTGTCGGAGGGCGACGTGGTCTTCTTCGACGAGATCCACCGGATGGCCCGGCCGGCGGAGGAGATGCTCTACACCGCGATGGAAGACTTCCGGGTCGACGTGATCGTCGGCAAGGGCCCCGGTGCGACGGCGATACCGCTGGACCTGCCGCCGTTCACCCTGGTCGGCGCCACCACCAGGACCGGCCTGTTGCCGGGGCCGCTGCGCGACCGGTTCGGCTTCACCGGCCATCTCGAGCTCTACGAGCCCGCCGACCTCGAGCGCGTGCTGGTGCGGTCGGCTCGCCTGCTCGACGTGGCGCTGCGTGCCGACGGCGCCACCGAGATCGCCGGCCGGTCCAGGGGGACGCCGCGGATCGCCAACCGCCTGCTGCGGCGCGTGCGAGATTTCGCCGAGGTCCGGGCCGACGGAACGGTCGACGGCGACGTCGCGCGGGCGGCGCTGGCCGTCTACGAGGTGGACGACCTGGGCCTGGACCGGCTCGACCGCGCCGTGCTGGACGCGTTGTGCCGGCGCTTTGTCGGCGGCCCGGTCGGGCTGGGCACGCTGGCCGTGGCCGTCGGTGAGGAACGCGAGACCGTCGAGGAGGTGGCCGAGCCATTCCTGGTCCGCGCAGGGCTGCTGGCACGGACGCCACGGGGCCGGGTGGCCACGCCTGGCGCATGGCGACATCTCGGGCTGGCCGTGCCACCTCGGGCGCCGTTCGCCGGAGCCGGCCCGGACGATGGGGCGCTTGACCTGTTCACGGCCGCCGAGGACTAGAATGCGCGGGCGGCCGCCGCCTGGCTGCCGAACGTCGTCCTGTGCAGACCGGCTGGTCCGGTGCACGGGGAAGGATTTGCGTATCCATGGAGCTCCTCCTCCCATTACTGCTTCTCGTCGTCTTCTACTTCATGCTCATCCGGCCGCAGCAAAAGCAGCGCCGTGAGATCGCAGAGGTCCAGTCGACGGTCACACCCGGCGCCCGGGTCATGACCACTGCCGGCCTGATCGGCACGATCGTCGCCACCGAGGGTGACGAAGTACTGATCGAGGTCGCGCCCGGCATCAACAACCGCTACGTCCGCAGGGCGATCATGCGGGTCCTCGACGACGGCCGCCCGGAGCAGACCACGGACGGACCGGCCACGGACGAGCCGGCCACGCGACCCATCGACGACACCACGCCGGGCACCACGGCCTGAACCGACAGTGGCATCCATCAACGCGCCACGCCCGTGGCGCCCGCTGGCCGCGCTCGCGCTGATACTCGTCGTCCTCTACGGGACGATGGCGCTGCTCGGTGAGTGGACGCCGCGGCTCGGGCTCGACCTGCGCGGCGGCACGAGCATCACGCTGTCGGCCCGGACCGCGGACGGCACCGAGGTGACCGACGACAGCATGCGGCAGGCAGTCGACATCATCCGGGCGCGGGTCGACGGTGCCGGTGTGGCCGAGTCGGAGATCACGACCCAGGGCCGGACCAACATCGTGGTGCAGGTGCCCGACGTGGGCGAGGAAGAACTCGTGCAGCTCGTGGGCCAGACCGCGGAGCTGCGCTTCCGCCCGGTGCGCGCCGTGATCCAGGGCGGCAGCCCGGCTCCGGTGCCGACCCCGGGGGAGACAGTTACGCCCACGCCGGGGGCGACGCCCACGCCTGCCGTGACGCCGGCGCCGACCGCGAGCCCCGCTGCCGGGCGGGCGCTGACCGAAGGTCTGGTCGCGCAGGGAACGGAGTCACCGACCCCGACACCGTCGCCCACCGCCACTGCGACACCGACCCCGGGAACGGCCCCGACCCAGCCGCCGGCCGCCGAAGGGCCGGCGACGGCCGACGAGCAGGCACAGCTCGCAGCGCTGGACTGCGCCGACCTGCAGGCCGGGACCATCGATGATCCCGATGCCTCCCTGATGACCTGCGACCAGGACAACACCAGCAGGTTCCTGCTGGGTCCGGCGGACGTCGTGGGCACCGACGTGGACAGTGCGACGGCGGTCATCCCGCAGAACGATGTGTCGTGGGTCGTCGACCTCGACTTCACCGACGAGGGTGCGCAGAAGTTCCTCGAATCCACCCAGGCGCTGTCCGTGCAGACCTTCCCCAACAACGCGTTCGCCATCGTGCTCGACGGCCGCGTGGTGTCCTACCCGACCGTCGAGGAACCCATCCCCGGCGGCCGTGCGACGATCTCCGGACAGTTCTCCCAGGCCGAGGCGCAGGCGCTCGCCACCGTCCTCAACTACGGTGCGCTCCCGCTGACCTTCGAGACGAGTGACGTCTCCACGCTCACCCCGACGCTCGGATCCAGCCAGCTGAAGGCGGGGCTGCTCGCGGGTGCCATCGGTCTCGGGCTGGTGCTCCTGTACTCGCTGTTCTACTACCGGGGCCTCGGTTTCGTGGTCATGGCCAGCTTGGTGATCGCCGGCCTGATCACCTACGCAGCCATCGTGCTGCTCGGTGTCGCCATCGGCTTCACCCTGACCATCGCGGGCATCGCGGGCATCATCGTCGCGATCGGCATCACCGCCGACTCGTTCGTGGTGTTCTTCGAGCGCATCCGGGACGAGATACGTGAAGGCCGAAGCGTCCGGATGGGGGTCGAGACCGGCTGGCTGCGGGCAAGGCGGACGGTGCTGGCCAGCGACACGGTCTCGCTGCTGGCGTCCTTCTTCCTCTACGTGTTCTCCGTCGCGAACGTCCGTGGTTTCGCGTTCACCCTGGGGCTGACGACCCTGGTCGACCTCGTGGTGGTGTTCCTGTTCACCAAGCCGCTGGTCACGGTGCTGGCGCGGAGCCGGTTCTTCGGCGCCGGCCATGCCTGGTCCGGGCTCGATCCGCAGCGGCTCGGGGCACCCAGCCGGGCCGGCCGGCTGCGGGAGCGACTGGTGAGCCCGCCACCGAAGGAGGCGACCTCGTGAGCAGGCGACCACTCGCCAACCGCCTCTACGCCGGCGAGGTATCGCTGCCGATCGTGTACCACTCCAAGCGGTGGTACGCGATCAGTGCCGTGCTCATGCTCATCGCGATCGGCGCGGTGCTGCTGCGCGGCGGGCTGCAGCTCGGCGTCGAGTTCACCGGCGGTGCCGAGCTCACAGCGCAGGTGACGCAGACGACCGATGCGACCGTCCCCGACGTCCGCAACGCGGTCATCGGGACGGGGATCACCGAGGCGGCCGAGCCGCGTGTCGTCGTCGTCGGCGACGACAACGTCCGCGTCCAGACCGGCAGCCTCACGCCGGACGAGACGACGGCGGTCCGGGACGCTATCGCCGCGGAGCTCGACCTCTCGCGGGACGAGATCACGGCACAGGTGATCGGGCCGTCCTGGGGGGCTCAGATCACGCGCCAGGCAATGATCGGGCTGAGCCTGTTCGTGCTGGCGATCGTGGTGTTCCTCTCGATCGCCTACGAATGGAAGATGGCCGTCGCCGCGCTGGTGGCGCTGCTGCACGACGTCGTGTTCACGGTCGGCATCTACGCCCTGGTCGGCTTCGACGTCACGCCGGCGACGGTGATCGGCTTCCTCACCATCCTCGGGTACTCCCTCTACGACACGGTCGTCGTGTTCGACAAGGTGCGCGAGAACACCAAGGGCGTCACCGCGCAGAACCAGGTGACCTACGCCGAGGCTGCCAACCTCGCGGTCAACCAGACGCTGGTGCGATCGGTGAATACGTCGATCATCGCGCTGCTGCCGATCGGGTCGATCCTGTTCGTCGGTGCCGGCCTGCTGGGCGCCGGCACGCTGAAGGACCTTGCGCTCGCCCTGTTCATCGGGGTCGCGGTCGGCACCTACTCGTCGATCTTCATCGCGACACCGTTGGTGGTGGACCTCAAGAACCGGGAGCCGACCATCGCCGGTCTGGCCCGGCGGGTCGAGGCGCGTCGCAGCGCGGCCAAGGCCCAGCGGGGCGAGCCGGCGCAGGCACCGTCGGTCGTGGCGGCCGCTGCCGCACGTGGGGACACCGTGGTGGAGCGCGGCGAGCGCCGCCAGCCGCAGCGTCAGACCCGGTCGCAACGACGCGGCACCGGCGGCCGCCCGGCACGGTAGCCTCGCGCAGTGACCGCACACACCGGCGGCGCCGTGCTCGGCACCGCGGCCCGCGAGCTACTCCTCTCGCGGATCCGGGACATCCCGGACTGGCCGGAGCCCGGTGTGGTGTTCAAGGACATCACCCCGCTCCTGCACGACCACACCGCCTTCGCGACGGTGGTCTCGGCGTTGGCTGCCGTCGGCCGCGACGAGGCCGGCGTGCGGCGCATCGACACCGTCGTGGGCATCGAGGCCCGCGGGTTCATCCTGGCCGCGCCGGTCGCGCACGTTCTCGGCGCCGGGATGGTGCCGGTCCGCAAGGCTGGGAAGCTGCCGTACAAGACCAGGTCTGCCCGGTACTCCCTGGAGTACGGCGAGGCGACGGTCGAGGTCCATCGCGACGCGTTCGAGCCGGGCGACCGGGTGCTCGTCGTCGACGACGTGTTGGCCACCGGCGGCACCGTCGCGGCCACGGCCGGGCTGGTGCGGGACGCGGGCGCCGAAGTTGTGGCGGTCGCCGTGCTGATGGAACTGGGCTTCCTGGCCGGCCGCGACCGGCTCGCCGGCCAGGTGGATCTCCATGCGTTGCTGAGCGTCTGACGACGGCGTCCATACCGCGCGCGCCCGGCACGGCATCCAGGGGCGATCCCCCGTAGACTGGACGCCCGACAGCCGCGAGGAGGTCCGTGGCAGAGGAGACCATCCCCGCCACCAGCGCGTCGACACCTGTCCGCGTGCGGGCGAGGCTTGCCCGCCTCACGGCGCAGCGGCACCAGACCGACCCTGCACTCGAGCCGTTGTTCCGCATCATCCACGCCACCCACCCGAAGGCCGACCTCGGCGTGGTCGAGCGGGCGTACCGGGCAGCCGCTCGGGCGCACAGCGGCCAGAAGCGCAAGAGCGGCGACCCCTACATCACCCACCCGCTCGCCGTCGCGACGATCCTCGCCGAGCTGGGCATGACCCCGCCCACGCTGGCCGCTGCGCTGCTGCACGACACGGTCGAGGACACCGACTACGACCTGGAGGACCTCCGCGACGAGTTCGGCGACGAGGTCGCCATGCTCGTCGACGGCGTCACCAAGCTGGACAAGGTCAAGTACGGGCAGGCGGCGCAGTCCGAGACCGTCCGCAAGATGGTCGTCGCGATGGCCAAGGACATCCGGGTCCTGGTCATCAAGCTGGCTGACCGCCTGCACAACGCCCGCACCTGGCGCTACGTGTCGAAGGAGTCCGCACGGCGTAAGGCCCGCGAGACCCTGGAGATCTATGCGCCGCTGGCCCATCGGCTGGGCATGAACACGATCAAGTGGGAGCTCGAGGACCTCTCCTTCGGCACGCTGCACCCGAAGGTCTACGACGAGATCGTCCGCCTGGTGGCCGAACGGGCCCCGTCGAGGGACGACTACCTCGCCTCGGTGATCGACCAGGTGCAGGGCGACCTGCGCGGCGCCAAGCTCAAGGCGTCGGTCACCGGCCGGCCGAAGCACTACTACTCGATCTACCAGAAGATGATCGTGCGGGGGCGCGACTTCGCCGACATCTACGACCTGGTGGGCATCCGCGTGCTGGTCGAGTCCGTTCGCGACTGCTACGCCGTGCTCGGCATCGTGCACGCCCGGTGGAACCCCGTACCCGGGCGGTTCAAGGACTTCATCGCGATGCCGAAGTTCAACATGTACCAGTCGCTGCACACGACGGTGATCGGCCCCTCCGGCAAGCCGGTCGAGATGCAGATCCGGACCTTTGCGATGCACCGGCGGGCCGAGTACGGCATCGCCGCACACTGGAAGTACAAGGAGGACTCCAACGCCAGCGTCGCGGTGGAGCGCCCCGCTCCCGACGGCGACGACTCCCGCGGTCCCAGCGACATGGCCTGGCTGCGCCAGTTGCTCGACTGGCAGAAGGAGACCGAAGACCCCGGCGAGTTCCTCGAGTCGCTGCGCTTCGAGATCACCACCAACGAGGTCTACGTCTTCACCCCACGCGGCGACGTGATCGCGCTGCCCGCGGCCGCCACACCGGTCGACTTCGCCTACGCGGTGCACACCGAGGTCGGCCACCGCTGCATCGGCGCACGGGTCAACGGACGCCTGGTGCCGCTGGAGTCCACCCTCGACAACGGCGACGTGGTCGAGATCTTCACCTCCAAGGCGGCCGGCGCCGGGCCCAGCCGCGACTGGCTGTCCTTCGTCACCAGCGCCCGAGCCCGGAACAAGATCAAGCAGTGGTTCTCCAAGGAGCGTCGCGAGGAGGCCATCGAGCAGGGCAAGGACGCCATCGCTCGGGCCATGCGCAAGCAGGACCTCCCGCTGCAGCGGATGCTCTCGCAGGACACGCTCACCGTGGTCGCCGACGAGTTGCGCTACGCGGACATCTCGGCGCTGTACGCGGCCGTCGGCGAGGGACACGTGTCCGCGCAGAGCGTGGTCCAGAAGCTGGTTCAGACTCTCGGTGGGGAGGAGGGCACCAGCGAGGACGCCGCGGAGGCGGCCCGGCCCGACCGTCCGCGGCGGCGCACGATCGGCGACCCCGGCGTCGTGGTCAAGGACGCGTCCGACGTGTGGGTCAAGCTGGCCCGGTGCTGCACGCCGGTGCCGGGTGACGACATCGTGGGCTTCGTCACCAGGGGCTCGGGCGTATCGGTCCACCGCGGCGACTGCGTCAACGTCGCCGCGCTACGACGCGAGCACGGGCGCATGGTCGACGTCGAGTGGGCTCCGACGGCCAACAGTGTGTTCCTCGTCGCCGTCCAGGTCGAGGCCCTCGACCGTGAACGGCTGCTCTCCGACATCGCCCGCGTGCTGTCCGACCAGCACGTCAACATCCTCTCGGCCACCGTGACGACCGACTCCGACCGGATCGCCAAGAGCCGGTTCACCTTCGAGATGGGTGACCCCAAGCACCTCGGCCACATCCTCAAGGCCGTGCGCGGCGTGCAGGGCGTCTTCGACGCCTATCGTCTGACCAGCGCCCGCTCGACACCCTGACGCCGGAGTCTGCTGCGCGGCCTCAGTGGGTTGTCGTTGTGGCGGGTCGGTCGCAACGGCCAAGGCGACGGAGGGGGCTGATCCTTGGGGAAGGGTCAGGCGCGGAACTCGTCGAGGGCGCGTTCGGCCTCGGCCAGCCAGGACCGGCGAGCGCTCAGCGCGTCCTCTGCCTGGGCGGCCTGGGCCGTGTCGCCGCGTTCCCGGGCCGTCGCCGCCCGCATCTCGAGGTCGGCTATCGATGCCTGCAGTTGCGCGACGGTCGCCTCGGCTCGGGCGCGGGCCTCCGGGTTGGTCCGGTGCCACTCGCTCTGCTCGGCCTCGCGGACGGCCTCTTCGACCCGGCGCAGGCGGCTCTCGACCGTTCGCATGGCGTCGCGGGGAACGTGACCGGTGGTCTCCCAGCGCTCGTGGATCGACCGCAGGGACTCCCGGGCCGCCTTCCAGTCGTTTACCGGAAGCAACGCCTCGGCCTCCTCGAGGAGGGCCTGCTTGGCATGGAGATTGGTCTGCTGCTCGGTGTCGCGCTTGGACAGGTCGGACGAGCGGGCCGTGAAGAAGGTGTCCTGAGCCGCGCGGAAGCGCCGCCAGAGCGCGTCGTCGGCGGGCTTGGGGGCCGGTCCGGCCGCCTTCCAGCGCGCCATGAGCTCGCGGAACCGGCGGGCTGTCGCTCCCCAGTCGTTGGAGTCGGCCAGGGCTTCGGCCTCGGCGAGTATTCCCTCCTTGGCTGCCCTCGCCTGCTCGCGCCGTTCGGCCACCTCCGCGAAGTGGGTTCGCCGCCGGCGCGTGTAGTGGGTCCGGGCGCTGGAGAACCGGCGCCACAGGGTGTCGTCGGTCGACCGGTCGAGGCGGGGGAGGGACTTCCACTCGTCGAGCAGGTCGCGAAGGCGGTCGGCGCCGTGGCGCCAGTCGTCGCCCTCGGCGATCCTCTCGGCGTCGGCGGCGATGCGCTCCTTGCGGACGCGGGCCTCGTCGAGCGCCTGCGCGCGCTCGGCCCGCCGCTCCGCGCGCCGTTGTGCGATCCGCTCCTCGATCGCGTTCAGTCGCTGTGACAGGACGGCGAAGTCGCCGATTGCGTGCGGCTCCACGAGCGCCTCTCGAAGCCTCCGCACGCCGGCCTGGGTCTCGTCGGGTGCGGCCGCGCCGGAGCTCAGCCGCTGCTCGAGGAGGTCGACCTGGACGACGAGGTCGTCGTACTTTCGCCCGAAGAAGGCCAGTGCCTGCTCGGGTTCCCCGACCTGCCAGGACCCGATCTGACGTTCGCCTGCGCCGCTGCGCACGAAGACGTCGCCGGCCTCGTCGACCCGGCCCCACTCGTTCTCGGCGACGGTGGGACGTACCGGAACGGGCGCCGGGTCCTCCTGGTTCATGCGGCGGTCACGAGATCGTCGAGTGTCACCGGCTGCTTGGGGGCGCCGTCCTCGCTGCCGTCGGCGGTGCCCTGTGCGGCGATAGCAGCGATGACGTCGAGGCCGCCGGTGATATGTCCGAAGACTGTGTACTCCGGCGGCAACTCGGAGTCGTCGTACACGAGGAAGAACTGGCTGCCGTTGGAACCGGGCTCGCCGGACCGGTGCGCCATGGCCACCGTGCCGGCCGGGTAGGTGGCGCCGTCGGTGTTCTCGAGCCCGAACTCATAGCCGGGCCCTCCGCTGCCGCTACCCGTCGGGTCACCGCACTGCAGCACGCGCAGGCTGGGTGAGCTGGTGAGGCGGTGGCAGGACGTGCCGTCGAAGTAGTCGTTCGCGGCCAGGTGCGCCAGTGAGCTGACCGTGCAGGGCGCCAGGTCGGGCAGCAGTTCCATCGTCACCGGCCGGCCGTCGAGGGTCAGAGTTGCGGTCGAGGCGGCGATCGGCTCCTCCGGCGGGAGGCCGATCGCGTCGTCGGGCGTTCCGGCCGCGGCGTAGGAACAGGTGCCGTCGGCCGCGGCGGCATCGGTCGGCTCGTCCGCGGTCGTCGTGGTGGCGTCGTCGCCGCTCCACGGGCTCCACAGGACGACGCCGGCGATGCTGGCACCGAGGAGGGCGATGATCGTGACTCCGGCCACGATCTGACGCCGACGCCGGGCGCGGGCGGCCGCCGCGGCCCGACGGGCCTGCTGCTTCTCCCACCGTTGCCGGGCGAGCTGACGTCGCCGCTGGCTCGTGCTGGCCACTGTTCCTCCGTGCTTCCTGCCGGTCGACGTGCCACCCGCGCGCGACGACGCACGCCGACGCGCCCGGGTTGGCACAGTCTAGGCAGGGGTCCGCGGCCCGCCGTCACGACGTCGCGTCCGCATCGAACGGGCCGCGGCATTCGGGGGCGGCGGAGACGGCGGCAGGCAGCGGCTCGGGCGTCGACCGGTAGCCTTCCGCACGTGCTCGTCGTCAGCTTCCCGGCCGCCGCGTTCGCCACGAACTGCTACGTGGTCGCACCGGCGGCGGGGGAGGAGTGCCTGGTCGTCGACCCAGGCATCGGCGTTGTCGGTCGGCTCGACGAGCTGCTGCGTGAGCATCGGCTGCGCCCGACTGCGGTACTGCTGACCCACGGCCACGTGGACCACGTCTACTCGGTGACGCCGGTATGCGGGACGCGCGACGTGGCGGCGTACATCCATGGCGACGACCGGTACCGGCTCGTCGACCCGCTCTCGATGCTCGACCCGATGCTCGTGGCGATGCTCGAGCAGCAGTTCGGCGAGCGGGCGAAGTGGGCCGAGCCGGACGACGTGCGCTCGATCGGCGACAACGAGACGATCTCGCTGGCGGGGCTTTCCGTCACGATCGACCACGCACCCGGCCACACGGAGGGCTCGGTCCTGTTCCGGCTGCCCGACAACGGGACGTCCGACAGCGCGCAAATCTGTCTGACCGGCGACGTCCTGTTCGAGGGAAGCATCGGCCGCACCGACCTGCCCGGTGGAGACCCCGACCAGATGATGCGAAGCCTGGCCGAGAAGGTGCTGCCACTGCGAGACGACACCGTAGTGCTGCCCGGTCACGGCCCGGCGACGACGATCGGGCGCGAGCGCGCGACGAACCCCTTCCTGCGGGGGCTCATGAGAACCACGCCGACCTGAGGACAGCGGTGAGCCGACAGTTCCGCGCCCCCAGAGGCACGTTCGACCTCGTTCCTCCCCGCGGGGAGGCCGTGCTCGCCGTGCGTGCGGCACTGTCCGGACCCGTACGGCGCGCGGCCTACGGCTACGTCGAGACGCCGACGTTCGAGGAGACGGAACTGTTCGTCCGTGGCGTCGGCGAGTCCACCGACGTCGTCACCAAGGAGATGTACTCGTTCGTCACCCGGGGCGGCGACGAGGTCACGCTGCGCCCGGAAGGCACCGCGCCCGTGCTGCGTGCCGTTCTCGAGCAGGGCCTGCACCGTGGCGCGTTGCCGGTGAAGCTGTGGTACTCGGCGTCGTACTTCCGTTACGAGCGGCCGCAGAAGGGACGGTACCGGCACTTCTCCCAGGTCGGTGCCGAAGTCGTCGGGAGCGACGATGCGGCCGTCGACGCCGAGACGATCGTGCTGGCCGCCGATGCGTACCGCGAGCTCGGGCTGACCGGCGTCCGGCTGCTGATCAACTCGCTGGGATCCGACGCGTCGCGCCCGGCGTACCGGGCCGCCCTGCAGGACTACCTGCGGGGGCTCGACCTCGACGCCGAGACCCGGCAGCGGGTCGAGCTCAACCCGATGCGCGTGCTCGACGACAAGCGCCCGGAGATCCAGGTCGCGCTCGAGAAGGCGCCGGTGGTGGCCGACTTCCTCTCCGCCGGCGACCGCGAGCACCACGACACCGTGCGCACGCTGCTGACCGACGCCGGCGTCGCCTATGTCGACGAGCCGCGGCTGGTTCGGGGGCTCGACTACTACACCCGCACGCTGTTCGAGTTCGTCCACGACGGCCTGGGTGCCCAGTCCGCGGTCGGGGGCGGGGGGCGGTACGACGGCCTGTCCGAGCTGATCGGCGGCCCGCGCCTGCCCGGTGTCGGCTGGGCCCTCGGGGTCGAGCGGACGCTGCTCGCCGTGGAGGCCGAGGGCCTTCCGCTCCCCGGCGTTCCGCACGTCGACGTCTACGCCGTCCCGCTCGGCGAGCGGGCGGCACGCCACCTGTTCGGGGTCGTGACGGAGCTTCGCCGCGGCGGCGTGGCAGCCGACCTTGCGACCGGCGGGCGGGGCCTGAAGGGGGCGATGAAGTCGGCCGACCGCAGTGGCGCGGCGTACGCAGTCGTCGTCGGCGAGCGTGATCTCGCGGCGGGACAGGCTCAGGTCAAGAACCTGGCCACCGGAGACCAGGTGGCGGTGCCCCTGGACGCTCTCGTGGCCGACCTGCGCATCCGGGTGCTCGCCACCGTCGACGCCTGAGGGCGGGCCTGCGCTCAGCCCGGTTCGACCGTCAGCTGCCGGGCGGCCACGAGAGCGCAGTCGACGAACCCCTCCAACCGGACCGTTGCGGCGCCGGACGGCGGGAGCTGCACGGGCAGGGTCGTCGTTCCGTCGGGGTCGGTACGCCGCCCGGTCCCTGCGGGGCGCCCGTCGACATAGACGTCCGCGCCGGTGACCGACCGCATGGTCACCTCGACGAGCATGTCCTGTCCGGTGAGCGACGTGACCGTCGCGTCCAGCGTGCGCTGTGTCCCGCCGGAGACGATCTCGCCCGCATGGTCGAGCAGGTCGCGGTTGCCCTCGAGCAGGTCGTCGCGGGTCATGTCGGGTAGCTCGTCGGCTGGGCGCCGAGGTCCTCGACCGGCTGTCCGGCCGATGCACCCACCCCCAGGGTCCGCCGTAGCGAACCCGCATGGCCTGACCAGAGCGTGTCGCCACCCGGCCTGATACGGCCGTGCGCTGACCAGAGAGACCGTGCGGTCGCACATTGCGACTTGTGGTGGTCTCGACACGCCTCGCGGCCCATGGTGGCGCTGACAACCCGCCACAAGTCGGGCGTTGGCCAGGAGACAAGGTTGGTACGGGACTTGCATCGGACTCGAACGCGTGTTCGAATGAGGTGGTGCGGTGGGAGGCTCAGCAGCTGGGTGCCGAGGACGACGCGGCCCTGCCCGGTCTGGGCCGGATGCCCGGGCTGGTCCGCAGCGTGACGACGCCCGACTTCGCCGGTGTGACCTTCCACGAGGTACGGGCCCGCAGCGTATTGAACGAGGTACCGGCGCAGTCTTTGGTGCCGTTCCGGTGGACGGTCAACCCGTATCGGGGGTGCACGCATGCGTGCACCTACTGCCTGTCCGGCGACACGCTGGTGATGCTGGCGTCGGGACGGGTGCGGCGTCTGGCCGACGTCCGCGTCGGGGACCGTGTGTACGGCACCGAGGTGCAGGCCGGGGTGCGCCACTACGTGGCCACCGACGTGCGCGCCCACTGGCAGACTGTCAAGGCGGCCGTTTCCGTCGAGCTGGACGACGGTTCCGTCCTGGTCGCGAGCGGTGACCACCGGTTTCTGACCCCGACCGGATGGAAGCACGTCGCACCCGGTGCCTGCGCTGATGCGGCAGACCGCCCGTACCTCGTGCCCGGGGACGCACTGGTCGCGCTGGGGCGTGAGCAGGTGGGACTGTCGGTCGGGCACAGCGGCGCACCGATCGCCGCCGACGCGCAGCGGCGGGTCGAAAGCATCGAGCCCGTCGGCGCCGAGCTGCCGATGTACGACCTCACCACCGGTACCGGCGACTTCGTCGCCAACGGGGTGGTGAGCCACAACTGCTTCGCCCGCGGCAGCCATTCGTGGCTCGAGCTGGACACCGGCCTGGGGTTCGACACCGAGATCGTGGTGAAGATCAACGCCGCCGAGGTGCTCGGACGCGAGGTGGGCCGCCGGTCGTGGAGCCGCGAACACGTCGCCCTCGGCACGAACACCGATCCCTACCAGCGTGCCGAGGGTCGCTACCGCCTGATGCCGGGAATTATCACGGCGCTGGCCAGTTCCGGCACGCCGTTCTCGGTGCTCTCCAAGGGCACAGTGCTGAAACGGGATCTGCCGCTACTGGTGGAGGCGTCGCGGTCGGTGCCGGTCGGGCTCGCGGTGTCGATCGCGATCTACGACGACGCGTTGCACGCCAGCCTGGAGCCGGGTACACCGTCGCCGCGCGCCCGACTCGACCTGGTCCGCGCCATCCGCGCGGCCGGCTTCGACTGCGCGGTCCTGCTGGCGCCGGTCCTGCCCCACCTCACCGACTCCGCCGAACAGCTCGAGTCCGCCATCGGCCGACTTGCGGACGCAGGTGCCACCGGCGTCACCGTGATTCCGCTGCACCTCCGGCCGGGTGCGCGCGAATGGTTCATGGCCTGGCTGGAGCGCGAGCGCCCCGACCTCGTGCCGGTCTACCAGCGGCTCTACGCGCGCGGCTCGTACGTGTCCCGCGACTACCGCGAATGGCTGTCCCACCGGGTCGGGCCGCTGCTGACCCGGCACCGGCTGGACCGTGCCGGGTCGATTCGGGACGGCGGTGCCGACGCGGCGCGACCCGCCGCTTCGCTGCCCCACCCGCGCCAGCTCAGCCTGCTGCAGGCGTAACCGGTTCGAGGCAGGCGCCGGGCGGTCCGTAGGATCGGGTCCGCCCGATCGCCAACCCAGACCGAAGGATCCACGCTCGTGCTGCGCAACCAGACGGCCGGCAACCTGCGCGCCGAACACACCGGCCGAACCGTCGTGCTGGCCGGCTGGGTGGCGCGGCGACGTGACCACGGCGGGGTTGCCTTCCTCGATCTGCGCGACGGTTCCGGCGTGGTCCAGCTCGTCGTTCGGGACGAGGCCGTCGCGACCGGGCTGCGCAGCGAGTTCTGCGTCCGCGTCGAGGGCCAGGTCCAGCGTCGCCCGGCGGGCAACGAGAACCCCGGCCTGCCCACCGGAGACGTGGAGGTCGTCGCCGAGACGCTGGAGGTCCTCAGCGAGGCCGCGCCACTGCCTTTCCCCGTCGACGAGACCGGTTCGGCCGCCCATGTCGGGGAGGAGGTGCGGCTGCGCCACCGATACCTGGACCTGCGCCGCCTCGGGCCGGCCGCCACCATGCGCCTGCGGTCGAGGGTGAACCAGGCGGCTCGCGACCTCCTGCTGGCCGAGGACTTCGTCGAGATCGAGACGCCGACGTTGACCAGGTCGACGCCGGAGGGC
>DASUYL010000163.1:0-5091 GCA_036377395.1 Jiangellaceae bacterium | reverse complement strand
CAGCGGAGCCGTCGCGATCAACGGCCACGGGTCGATCGGCACGCCGTCCCGGCGGACCTCGAAATGCAGGTGCGGGCCGGTCGAGTACCCGGTGGAGCCGATGACCCCGATCCGGACGCCGCGGCCGACCTGGTCGCCCGGGCGTACGTACATCGCCGCCTGGTGGCCGTACAGCGTCGTGACGCCGCTGCCGTGGTCGATCACCGTCATGTATCCGTAGGCGCGGTTCCACTCCGCCTTGATGACGGTGCCGGCGTCGGCCGCGTACACGTATCCGTCGCCGGGGCCGATGTCGGTGCCGGTGTGGAGCTTGACCACCCCGGTGATCGGATGGCGCCGGATGCCGAACTCCGATGTGACCTCGCCGGTACCGGGTCGGACGAAGCTGCCGGTGCCGACTGCGGCGCCCGACGACTGGGCGAGCAGAGCGGAAAGGTCGACGATCGCCGGGCCCAGCGCGTCGGATTCCGCGAGGAACTCCTTGTAGCGCTCGTAGTCGCGCAATCGGGCCGCTTCGGCCTCGCGCAGCGCTTCCAGTCGGACGGCGGCTGCCAGGTCGAGGTCGCGTTCCGCGGCCACGGCCGTGGTGACCGCGGCCTCCTTCGCTGTCAGCGCCGTCGCGGCGACCTCGGCGAGCTCTTCCTTCTCTTCCCGGATCGCGCCGAGCCGTTGCCTGGCGTCGAGCAGGTCGGCCTGCTCGACGGCGAGCCGGCCCAGCGCCGAGTCGCCGGCACGCAGGACGGTTCGCACGCCGACGTAGCTGTCCGCGTACTCGGCCGGCGTCTCGGCGTCGAGCACCACGGACAGGGTCGCCATCGTGCCGCCCTGATAGGCGTCGCGGGCAACGGCGCCGAGATCCTGCCGGGCCGCGGCGATCCGCTGCACGATCTCGGAGAGCTCGCGCTGGGCACGGCTCTCCCGCTCGGTGGCCACGTCGGCGGCGCGGCGTGCCTCGTCGAGCCCCGCCTGGGCCGCCTCCACCTGGGCCTGGGCCTCGGCGACGGCAGCCTGCGCAGTGCCGAGCTCCGCCAACGCCTGTTGGAGCAGTGCTTCGGCCACCGCCACGGCCATCGAGTGCGCCGACATGACGTCGTGAGCGTGGTCGCCGAGGGCGTTGGCGAACAGCCGGTCGTAGTAGTCCGGATCGACCGAGGGCGGCACGGCCGACGGCGGCAGGATCGCCGGGGGCACGACCGTCCGGGGGGCGGTCGGCACCGGTGGGGGCGCCGGTTCCTCCGGTGGCGGGGGCGTTGGTGCAGGGGCGGGAGCGGGCGTCGACGTTGTCGGCTCGGGGGAGGGCTCGGGCGACGGCTCGGGCGATGGCTCGGACGACGGCTCGGGACTCGACGTGGAGGAAGGAGCGGGCTCGGTCTGGGCTGACGCAGGCACGGCCGTCCAGATCAGGGCACATCCCACCGTCGCGACCGCAGTAGCGGCCGCCCGCCTGCCGAGGATTCGCATCGGCGTCTCTGATCTCCCTCCAGCGGGCCACTCGACCACGTGCCTAGCCCATCATGCCCCTTCACGGGCCGATCACACGGCGAGTTTGCTCCGTAGGCTCGCGATGTGCCCACCGTGCTGCTCGTCCGTCACGGCCGGACGGATGCGAACTCCGCCGCCGTTCTGGCCGGCCGGATGCCGGGTGTCGGCCTCGACCGGGTCGGTCGTGCGCAGGCGCAGTCGCTGGCCGACCGGCTGGCAGGAGTGCGGTTGGCGGCCGTTGTCTCGAGCCCACTGGAACGCTGCCTCGAGACGGCGAGGGCCCTCACCTCCCAACGGGGCAGGCCCGCGGCGGAGGTGGACGACCGCCTCACCGAGTGCGACTACGGCGACTGGACCGGACGGCCCCTCGCCGTGCTGGCCCGAAGGAAGCTCTGGAGAATCGTCCAGGCCCATCCGTCGGCCGCCACCTTCCCGGGCGGTGAGTCGCTGCGTTCGATCCAGGCTCGGGCAGTGGAGGCGGTGCGCTCGCACGACGCCCGGGTCGCCGCGGAAGCCGGTCCGAACGCGGTGTGGGCTGCGGTGTCGCACGGCGACCTGATCAAGGCGGTGGTGGCCGACGCGCTCGGCCTGCACCTCGACCTCTTCCAGCGCCTGGTGGTCGACCCGGGGTCGGTCACGATCGTCCGGTACGCCGACCTGCGGCCGTTCGTCATCCGCCTCAACGACACCGGAGGGGACCTGTCCGGCCTGCGCCGACGGGCGGGGAAGAGGGGCCGGCCGTCGGGCGACGCCATGGTGGGCGGCACCGCGGGAACGACGTAGGGTCGGAAGGGTGGCCCGCCAGGTCTTCGCCTTCGACCCGCCGGAACGCTTCGTGGCCGGCACAGTGGGTGAGCCGGGTCAGCGCACGTTCTTCCTCCAGGCTCGCGACGCCGCCCGGGTGGCCAGCGTCGTGGTCGAGAAGGAGCAGGTCTCATTGCTCGCGGAGCGCCTCGACGCGCTGCTCGACGAAGTCATCCGGCGCTCGGCCGGGTCGGCACCGGTCCCCGTCATGGCGCCGGCCGAAATGGAGGATCTCGAGCCGCTCGACCAGCCCATCGTCGAGGAGTTCCGGGTCGGCACGCTCACTCTCGCCTGGGACGGCGCGGACGACCGCGTGGTGATCGAAGCCTTCGCTGTCCGTGACGCGGAGGAGGGTGATGAGCCCGACCCGGTGGCTGCGGACGCACCGGACGATCGTGACCTGCTCGTCGTCCGCATCTCCGGCGCTTCCGCTCGGGCATTCGTCCATCGTGCACAGGCGCTGGTCGCGGCCGGTCGGCCGCCGTGTCCGCTGTGTGCCTTGCCGCTCGATCCCGAGGGTCACATCTGCCCCCGGCAGAACGGTTACCGGCGCCGGAGCTAGCCCGTGGTCAACCCCGTGCCCGCCGCTCTCAGTGACGGCAGCCTGACGGTGCAGAGCAGGCTGGTCTCGGCCTCGAACGCCACCCTGCTGTGCCATGTGAGCGGCTCCGACGGTGCCGGTGCGCTGCGCTGTATCTACAAGCCGGTGGCGGGGGAGCGACCGCTGTGGGACTTCACCGACGGCACCCTGGCCGCCCGTGAGGTTGCCGCATACCTCGTGTCGGAGGCCGCCGGCTGGCAGGTGGTACCGCCGACGATCCTGCGCGACGGGCCGTTCGGGCCCGGCATGTGCCAGGTGTGGATCGAGCGGGACGGAACCGAACTGGTCGACGTCGTCGCCCGGCATGCGGTACCGGACGGATGGGTTCGCGTGCTCGACGCCGTGGACGAGCTCGGTGACCCCGTGTCGCTGGTGCACGCCGACGATCTGCGACTGCGGACAATGGCGCTGTTCGACCTCGTGGTCAACAACGCCGACCGGAAGGGCGGACACGTCCTGGTGGCGACCGATGCGCAGGTGTGGGGGGTCGACCACGGGGTCAGCTTCCACGTCGACCCGAAACTGCGAACCGTGCTGTGGGGATGGTCGGGCCAGCCGTTCACGGCTGCCGAGCAGGACGTCCTGCGGCGGCTGCGGCGGCGTCTGCGAACCGACCTGGGCAAGGGCTTGTCGGCGCTGCTGAGCTCGGACGAGGTCGCGGCGACCGCCGCCAGGGTGGACGGTCTGCTCGCATCGGGCCGATTTCCCATACCGGAGAGCGGTCGGGTCCCGATCCCGTGGCCGCCGTTCTGAACGGCACCGGCGGCTAGGCTCGTCGGCGTGCAGGCGTGGCCCGGTCCCGACCTCCCCGGACTCGCCGGTAGGGGAGAACCCGTCCGCGTCCACGACACGGCGACCCGGAGCACCCGGCTGGCGGCCGCCGGGTCCACTGCGCGGATGTACGTCTGCGGCATCACCCCCTACGACGCCACGCACCTCGGTCATGCCGCCACCTACATCGCCTTCGACACGCTGAACCGGGCCTGGCGGGACGCCGGCACACGGGTGCGTTACGTGCAGAACGTGACCGACATCGACGACCCGCTGTTCGAACGGGCCGCGCAACTCGGACGGGACTGGGACGCGCTCGGGCGGGAGCAGACAGAGCTGTTCCGCAAGGACATGACCTGGCTGCGGGTCCTACCGCCGGAGCGGTTCGTGGGTGCGGTGGAGTCGATCCCACTCATCGTCGAGCTCATCGACAGGCTGCGGGTGGCCGGTGCCGCGTACGAGGTCGACGGCGACCTGTACCTTCCCGTGGCATCGGACCGGCATTTCGGCGAGATCTCCGGCCTGCCGCGCGAGACCATGCTCGTGCTGTTCGCCGAGCGCGGGGGAGACCCGGACCGGCCGGGCAAGAAGGACCCGCTGGACTGCCTGCTCTGGCAGCGCGAGCGGCCGGGAGAGCCGGCCTGGGACAGCCCATACGGACGTGGGCGTCCCGGCTGGCACGTGGAGTGCGCGGCCATCGCCCTGGCTCACCTTGGCGAGCCGCTGGACGTCCAGGGCGGCGGCACCGACCTGGTGTTCCCGCATCACGAGATGTCGGCTTCGACGGCGCACGTCGCCACCGGCCACTGGCCGTTCGCCCGTGCGTACGTCCACGCGGGCATGATCGGCCTGAAAGAGCGAAAGATGTCGAAATCCGACGGCAACCTCGTCTTCGTCTCCCGGCTGCGAGCCGAGGGCGTGGATGCCTCCGCCATGAGGTTGGCGCTGCTCTCCGGCCATTACCGGAACGATCGTGACTGGAGTCCCGCGCTGCTGGAAAGCGCGCAGGAGCGGCTCGCGCGCTGGCGCCGGGCGGTGGCGGCTGAGACCGGCCCCGACGCCCGCGGCGTGCTGCGCCGAGTGCGCCAACACCTGGCCGACGACCTCGACACGCCGGCTGCGCTCGCCGTCGTGGACTATTGGGCCGAGCTTGCCCTGGAGAACCCCGGCGGCGACCCCGGAGCCCCCGCCGACGTACGCGCCCTGGTCGACACCCTCCTGGGTGTAGCACTCTGATTGCCCGCCCAGGGTTCTCCCCGCCGCGCCGGAATGATCACGTTAAGAGGGTTTCTGGGCCCGTTGCCATGTCTGTAGACCTGGCAACGGGGGGAAAGACCCTCTTAACGTGATCATTCCGTCCGGGCTGTTTACTCGTCGCGGCGGCGCAGGTAGCGCTCGAACTCGCGGGCGATGTGCTCGCCGGACGCTTCGGG
>DASUYL010000162.1:0-2272 GCA_036377395.1 Jiangellaceae bacterium | reverse complement strand
CAGGTGCCACCGGTACGGCGAGCGAGAGGACGCACCGCGATGCCAGGACCCAGCTCCCCCCTGTCCCTGCACGCGCTCACCGAGAGTGTCGACTCCGGGCAGGTCGACACCGTGCTCGTCGTCTTCACCGACATGCAGGGCCGGCTCCAGGGCAAGCGGATCCATGCCCGGTACTTCCTCGACGAGGTGGCCGGTCACGGCATGGAGGGCTGCAACTACCTGCTCGCGGTCGACGTCGAGATGAACACCGTGAGCGGCTACGAGATCTCGTCGTGGGAACAGGGCTACGGCGACTTCCTGATCACACCGGACCTGGGCACGCTGCGGCTCGCGCCGTGGCTGCCCACGTCGGCCATGGTCCAGTGCGACCTCTCGTGGCTGGACGGCACCCCGGTCCGCCAGTCGCCGCGGCAGGTGCTGCGAGCCCAGGCCGACGAGGCGCAGCGGCTCGGGTTCACCGCCTACGGGGCCACGGAGCTGGAGTTCATCGTCTTCGCCGACTCCTTCCAGCAGGCGTTCGACGCGAACTACCAGGGGCTGACCGGCTCGACGCGCTACAACGTCGACTACTCGATCCTGGGCACCAGCGGCGACGAGCCGCTGATGCGCGACATCCGCAACGCGATGTACGGCGCCGGGCTGACGGTCGAGTCGTCCAAGGGCGAATGCAACCTGGGGCAGCACGAGATCGCCTTCAAGTACGACCAGGTGCTGCGGACCGCCGACAACCACGTCGTGTTCAAGGCCGCGGCCAAGGAGCTCGCCGACCGGCACGGCAAGGCGCTGACCTTCATGGCCAAGTACGACGAGCGCGAGGGCAACTCCTGCCACCTGCACATGAGCCTGCGCGGCACGGACGGGTCGATCGTCTTCGCCGACGGCAGTGGCGAGGGCGGGGGGCACGGCCCGGAGAACCGCAGCCCGGTGTTCGCCAGCTTCGTCGCGGGTGTCCTGGCCACGCTGCAGGACTTCACGCTGCTCTACGCACCGGCGATCAACTCCTACAAGCGCTACCAGCCGGGGTCGTTCGCGCCCACGGCCGTGGCGTGGGGCGAGGACAACCGGACCTGCGCGTTGCGGGTGGTCGGCCACGGCAGCGGCCTGCGCGTGGAGAACCGGGTGCCCGGCGGCGACGTCAACCCCTACCTCGCCCAGGCGGCGATGCTCGCGGGCGGCCTGCACGGCGTCCGCAACGAGCTCGAGCTCGGACCGGCCTTCGTCGGCAACGCCTACTCCGCCGACTTCGCGCGGGTGCCGGCCACGCTGCGCGAGGCCCGCGACCGGTTCGCCGCGTCCGAGGTGGCGGAGGCCGCGTTCGGCAAGGACGTCGTGGCGCACTACCTGCGAGCCGCCGAGGTCGAGCTGGAGGCGTTCGAGGCGGCCGTCACGGACTGGGAGCGCCGGCGGGGGTTCGAGCGGTTCTGATCGGGCACGTGACATGACACCGCATTCCGTCGTCGACCCGGCGACCGAGGACGTCGTCACCGAGGTCGAGTCGCTCGACGTCGGGCAGGTCGACGCCGCCGTCGCCCGCGCCGTCGCGGTGGGGCCGGCCTGGCGGGCCGTCGCGCCGGCCGACCGCGCCCGACTGCTGCGCCGGTTCGCCGCCGCGGTCGGCGCCCACGTCGACGAGCTCGCCGACCGGGAGGTGCGCGGCGCCGGGCACACCGTCGGCAACGCCCGGTGGGAGGCCGGCAACGTCCGCGACGTGCTCGACTACTACGCCGCGGCGCCGGAGCGGCTGTTCGGCCGGCAGATCCCGGTCGCGGGCGGGCTCGACGTGACGTTCCGCGAGCCGCTCGGTGTCGTCGGGATCATCGTGCCGTGGAACTTCCCCATGCCGATCGCCGGTTGGGGCTTCGCCCCGGCGCTGGCGGCCGGCAACACGGTCGTGCTGAAGCCTGCCGAGCTCACCCCGCTGACCGCCCTGCGGCTGGCCGAGCTGGGGCGGGAGGCCGGCCTGCCCGACGACGTCTTCACGGTCCTGCCCGGCAAGGGCTCGGTGGTCGGGGAGCGGCTGGTCACCCACGAGCAGGTCCGCAAGATCGTCTTCACCGGCTCGACCGCGGTGGGGACCGGGATCCTGCGGCGGGCCGCCGACCAGGTCAAACGCGTCACGCTCGAGCTCGGGGGGAAGTCGGCGAACATCGTCTTCGCCGACGCGGACGTCGAGAAGGCGGCGGCGAACGCCCCGGCAGGCGTCTTCGACAACGCCGGCCAGGACTGCTGCGCCCGCTCGCGGATCCTGGTCCAGCGCCCGGTGTACGACCGC
>DASUYL010000161.1:0-10447 GCA_036377395.1 Jiangellaceae bacterium | reverse complement strand
GTACAAGGAGATGGGCACCACGACAACGCCGTTCGACATGGCGATGCTCAACGACCTCGACCGGTACCACCTGGTCATGGACGTCATCGACCGGGTGCCCTCGCTGGGATCGAAGGCTGCCGCACTCCGGCAGCAGATGGGCGACACGCGACTGCGTGCCCGGCAGTACACGCGCGAGTTCGGCGAGGACGCTCCGGAGAACAGGGACTGGGCCTGGCCGGACGATCAACGAGGCCGGGAGGCCTGACGCGCCCAGATCGCGAGGTTTGCGAGGCCCTCGGAACGGTTACATGATGCCTGCACTCACCACACGAGAAGGAGCAGACATGACTGCGGCAGGCATCATCAGCGCTATCATCATCGGCGCGATCATCGGCCTCCTCGCCCGGCTCGTCCTTCCCGGTCGCCAGGCCATCGGCATCCTCCTCACCATCGTCATCGGCATCCTCGGTGCCCTGATCGGCACCTGGCTCGCCCAGCAGGTCGGTGTGGCCACCACCGACGGCATCGACTGGATCGAGATCTTGTTCCAGATCGGCGTCGCGGCCGTAGGGATCGCCCTGGTCAGTGGCTTCAGCCGTCGCAGCACCGTGTGACGACGTCCGGCGGGCGCGCTGGCAGGCTCAAATGCTGGCGCGCCCGCGCGCGTCTGCAGCCGTTGCGGACGTCGTCCGGCACCTGATCGGACTCCAGGCGCAGATCCCGTCCGCCACCTCGCTGGCCGTCCGGGTGCGAACCGTCGGGCTCACCGAGGCGGACGCCGAGCGAGCGATGGTCCCGGCCGGCACACTCGTCCGCACCTGGCTGATGCGTGGAACCCTGCACGTGATCCACGTGGACGACTTCGCGTGGCTGCTGCCGCTGCTGGGTCCGCCGATGATCCGGAAGGGGGCACGTCGCCGCCACCAGCTCGGCCTGGACGCGGTGACGCTCAGCCGGTCGGTCGACGTGCTCGGCGGGCTGCTGGCCGCTGGGCCGATGACCCGTCCGAACGTCTTCGCCGGGCTGGCCCGCAAGGGCATCGACCCGGCCGGGCAGCGGGGCATCCACATCGTGCAGCATGCGGCCCTGCGCGGCCTGCTCTGCTTCGGTCCGGACCGCGGCCGTGACCAGACGTGGATGCTGCGCCCCGCCGGTGCGGGGCCGAGTCTCGACCGAGACAACGCCCTGGCCGAGTTCGCTCGGCGCTACCGCATCGGATACGGCCATTGTGAGCCGTCGGACCTCGCCTCGTGGTCGGGCCTGTCCGTAACCGACGCCCGCGCGGCATGGCGCCTGTCGGAGGGAGCAGACTCCGCCGATCTCGACCCGCCGCTCCCGACCGGCGCGCCGACCGTCCGGCTTCTGCCGCATTTCGACCCGTACCTGCTCGGCTACGCGGACCGTAGCCTCGCGGTCCCGGACGAGCATCGTCCGAGGGTCTGGACCGGCGGCGGCTACGTGCTGCCGACGGTCGTCGCCAACGGCCGGGTTCTCGGCACGTGGACCGCGACGCGGCGCAGTCGCCGCCTGGAGGTGTCCGCGACGCCGTTCGGGCACACGTGGGACGACCCCGTGCGTGCCGGCCTGGAGACGGAGTTCGAGGACATCGGGCGCTTCTCTGCGCTCGAGCTTCGCCCCGTTACCGCGCCTCCCGGGCTTGCTTCGCCCCGGTGATGCACCGAGTCTCGCCCGAGATGTGTGGATCCACGTGCGGGTGCGGAGCGAAGCGGGCCCCTACGGTGTGGCCGTGCTCGCCCGTCACCTCGCCGTGGGTGCCCTTACCGCTCTGGGGCTGGTCGGGTGCGCGGCCGGCGCAGGGTCGCAGGCGGAGAGCCCGGGATCTCGCGGATCCGCCCCCACCAGCGCATCTCCCGCCGCACCCGCGTGTGGCGAGCCCTGCTACGGAGATCCCGAGGTGACCGGCAACCTGTCATCCGAGCTGGTCGTCGAGGTGAGCGGCGTGGCGGCGAGCCACAGTGCGGCCGGCGTCTACTACGTGGTCGGCGACGAACCCGGGACCGACGAGGTGGTCGCCGTCCGGGACGACGGCACCCTCGTCGCCAGGATCGGCGTCGAAGGCATGTCGGCGGAGAACGCCGAGGCGCTCGCAGTCGGGGCCTGTGGCCCGAACGACTCGAATCCGTGCGTCTTCGTCGCTGACATCGGCGACCATGTGGGCAGGCCGTACGTCGTCGTCTACCGGTTCCCGGAGCCCGACCTGACGGCGCCACCACCGAATGTCGTCGCGGCCGACGCACTGAGATACAGCTACCCGGACGCCGCAACCGACGCCGAGGCGCTGATCGTCGACGACTCCGGCCGGCCCCTGATCGTCGGCAAGGCTGCCTTCGATCAGGCGTCCGCCACCACCGGGCCGACCCGTCTCTACCGCGGCGATCCCGGTGGTGGAGTCCTCGAACTGCTCGGCGAGATCGACCTGCCCACACCTGACCGACCCGTGCTGACCGGCATCGCCGGCAACGTCGTCACCGACGCGTCATCCACGGACGGCCGGGTCCTGTTGCGCACGTACGACCAGGTCATCGAGTACCACGCACCCCAGGCTGGAGCCGAGCTCGGCGGGTTCCGCACCTGGCCGTACCGCCTGGTCCCGGCACCGGCTCAGATCCAGTCGGAGGCGGTCGCGTACCGGCAGGACTGCGGCTATCTCACCATCTCCGAGTTCACCGGCTCGATCGCCACGGTGGGCTGTCAGCTGTGACTGTCGTCGACCGCCTATCCCCTGCCTTCGACCGGGAGACCGGCTATGCCGGCAACGTCGTGGTCACGGCAACCGCCATGGGCTGAAGGACGGCCCAGCGGCGTAGGCTCGACGGCATGTGCCGCAGCATCAAGACACTCCGTGAGCCCTACACCGAGCACGTCAGCGACAACGACGTCCGCGCCGCAGCGCTGCAGTACGTCCGCAAGATCAGTGGATTCCATGCACCGGCCGCGCACAATGCCGACGCGTTCGGCCGCGCCGTCGACTCTGTCGCTGCCGCCACCCAGGTCCTGCTCGACCAACTCGAGGTCAGGGGCGTGGCTCGCCAGCGAGCGTGACCGGGTCGAAACAGACACCCGCGGAACGGTCCGACGCAGGTCGCTGTCATGCGTCGTCGAGGACGGCGTCGACGACCACCGGTCGGTGGTCCGACGCGTACGTGGGCGCGACCCGCGCCGACCGGACCGTCACGCCGTCGCCGACCAGCACGTAGTCGATGCGCACGTGCGGGCTGACCGCGTCGAAGGTGAAGCCCGCTCCGACCCCGGCCATGGCCCACGCGTCGGACAGGACCTCGCGCAGCCGGGCGACCTCCGGCGATGACGGACCGGCATTCAGGTCACCCAGCAGGACGACAGGTGCCGGGCCGTTCCTCACCGCGTCGGTGATGGTTGCGGTCTGCTCGAGACGCTCGACCTGGAAACCGTATTCGAGGTGCGTGTTGAGCACGCGGAGGCCGTGGTCGCGGATGTCGATGCCGACCTGGAGCAATCCCCGCTGTTCGCCGCCCAACGGGCGTACCAGCAGCGTGTGGCCGTTGCTTCGTACCGGGAGGGCGGACAGCGTGGCCATGCCGTACTGCCGGCGCGGCATACCCGGTGCCGGCGGATCGAGGTCGACGTTGGCGCCGTAGACAGCGTGCATGCCCAACCGGTCGGCCAGCCACGCCGGCTGGTCGACGTATCCGCTGCGCGCTCCCCAGTTCCGGTCGACCTCCTGTAGGCCGACGACCTCGGCGCCGGTCTCCTCGATCGCCGAGGCGACGCGCTCCAGATCGAGCAGACCGTCGGCGCCCACGCCGTGGTGGATGTTGAACGTCGCCAGCCGGAGGGCTCGGGCCACGGGCCGCCTCCTGTCCGGGGAAGGGTCGGCTCGCCGTCCGACCAGGGCCCGGACGACAACCTATGCGCCGTCCGAACCCGACGCTGCTCCCGGCTCGCGGACGTGTCCGTCGTAGGGTCGCCGTCATGGCCGGCACCGGAAACCCGACGCCGAACCCGACGAGGACCCGGCGACCGACGCCGTGGTCGGTCCTCGTCGCCCTGTTCCTGCTGTGGATGGTCGGCAGCCTCGTGCTCCTGCTGTGGGCCGCCGAACCGACCCTCACCTTCCTCGGCGACGTCGCCACGGCTGAGGAACGCGCGCTGCACGAGTCCAGGCTCGGCCGGGCCTTCGTAGGGTCGAGCGTGCTGGCGGCCGCAGGTCTGGTCCTGGCGATCGGCGGCCGCCGACCAGGGTGGGCCGTCGTCTTCGGGTTGGCGCTGCTCGTGGTGGGCGCCGCGTGGGCCGCCGAGACCGCCCAGGGTTCGACCCCACCGTCCGGCGACGGCCCCGCGCCGTGCGTCGAGCACAGCGGGGGCGACAACCGCTGCCCGGGCGGCTGACTCCGGACTACGCCGCGGCGGGTCGGCCGCGACCGCTCCAGCCGGGTGTCCGCAGCCGGGAGCGTGTTTCCCGAAGAACCGGGATACATGCATGTCACATTGTGCCGCCTGCGTAACACTCCTGATGGCACCCGACGCCGGTCCGGCGATCCGGGCGAAGCGTCGCCCTGGCCGGTCGGCCCCGCCCGGGATCGAGTGACTGTCGGTGCAGGTGCCTACCGTCGTGACATGACCACCGTCAGCATCGCCGAGGTGGGCAACGTTCCCGCCGAATACCGCCACCATCCCAAGGCGATCACGCCGGGTGACGACCTCGTCCTGCCGGCGGCCCACCTCAAGTGGTACGAGGTCCGCCGGGAGGACGCCACGGTCTCTGCCACCGTCCGTGCCGATGCGCGAGCCTTCCTCAGGGCCGAGGCCGCAGCGGGTCGGCTGCAGATATCGGGCGAACTGGGATTTGCGATCCTCCACCTGTGCGGGGAGTCGTTCTACTTCCTCATCGTCTGCACGTGGCGGAACGTCAACGAGTTGTGGGAGACCGTCTACACCGGCGACGGCAGTGGCTTCGAGCCGGTCGCCCAAGGCACCCACATGGAGGTCATCTGCGTATGGGAGCTCGGCGTCGTCGTTCATGAGCAGCAGGCGTGGACGCGCTATCTCTATTCCGCGAGGGACGAGCGGGCGAAGCTCGAATACCTGGCCGACCGGCTCACCGGTTCCGCGTAGGCGGCACGCCGCCGCGGGGGCAGCCGCCAGTGCCGACTTGACCGAAGGCATCACAACAGCCATCATCTGAACATCTATTCATATGTTGAGAGGCCACGGTGAAGGTCCGGACCCTGCGCGTCGACGCGCCGTACGTCCAGCCGGAGCGGGTCGACCTGGCCCGCGAGCGTGCTCCCGGCCCGGACGAGCTCATCTCGCTCGCGCAACTGTTCCGGCTGCTGGGCGACCCGACACGTGTGCGCCTGCTCTACGCGCTGCTCGAGGTCGGGGAGATGTGCGTGTCGGATCTCGCTGCAGCGGTCGACGCCCAGGAGTCGACGGTGTCGCAGGCCCTGCGACTGCTCCGAGCGTCCGGCGCCGTCGTCGGGCGGCGGGAAGGCCGACTGGTGTATTACCGCCTCACCGACGCCCACGTACGCATGCTCCTCGACCTGTCCCGCGAGCACGCCCGGCACGAGGATTCCACTCGATGAGCACCGGCCACAGGCACACCGGAACCCGGCATCGCTGGCGGCTCGCGGTCTCTTTCGTCCTTGTCGCCGCCTTCTTCGTCGTCGAACTGGCCACGGCATTGGCGTCGGGATCGCTGACGCTGCTCTCGGACGCCGGACACATGGCCGCCGACGTCGTCGCGCTCGGCGCGGCGCTGGTCGCAACCAGGATCGCCACCCGTCCCGACCGGACCGGACGCCGCACCTACGGCTCGTACCGCGCCGAGGTCTTCGCATCGGGACTGGCCGTGCTGCTCATGCTCGGTGTCGCGGCGTATGTGGTGATCGAGGCCGTCCGCCGGATCGGGTCCGAGCCGGAGATCGCCGCCGGGCCGCTTCTTGTCGTCGGAGGCCTCGGCCTCCTGGTCAACCTGACGGCGCTGCTGCTGCTGCGCGGTGGCGCAGCCGAAAGCCTCAATGTCCGGGGTGCCTACCTCGAGGTTCTCGCCGACACCGCCGGGTCGGTCGGGGTGCTGGTAGCAGCCGGGCTGGTGGCCACCACCGCAGACGCGATCTGGGACACGGTGATCGCGCTCGTCATCGGCGCATTCGTCCTGGTCCGGGCCGTCGGGCTCGGCCGTCAGGTCTTCGCCGTGCTGGCCCAGCACGTGCCGGCCGGCATGCGCGCCGACGACGTCGCGGCTGCACTCGCCGCCACGGAGGGCGTCCATGACGTCCACGACCTGCACCTGTGGACACTCACCTCGGGGATGAACGTCGCGACCGCACACCTGGTCACCGTCGACGGCGCCGACGCACACGACGTCCTGGACCGGGCTCGGGACGTGCTGCGGGACCAGCACGGGGTTGCTCACGCAACCCTCCAGGTCGAGCCCAGGTCGCACACCGGCTGTCACGAGGTCGGCTGGTGACCTCCCCCCACCGTCACCTTGGCCGTTCTGGTCGCCGGTCCCGACCGAGCCCGGTGCGGCCGGCGCCTCAGCGGTCGTCCAGGGCCGCCTCGGCGCGCTCCAACTTCGATCGGGCGTCGTCGTAGGCCTTCTGCACATGGGCCATGCGGCGGGCCTCGACCTTGGCGCCCCTCTCCGCCGCCGTGAGCTCCTGACGCACGGCCTCGACCTCCTCCTCCAACTCGGCGAGCCGTTCGCGCAGTTCATTGCAGCGCTGATCGGCGACACCGAGGGCGTTGTCCTGCTCGGCCAGATCGCCCGTCAGCGCGTCGAGAGCGTCGCGCGCCTCGGCCACGGCCGCCGCGAGTGCGTCGTGTCGCCGCTTCCCCTGCTCGTCGGCGTCGGCACCGGTTCGGTCCGCCTCGATCGCAGCGCCCCTTCGCCGACCGGAGCGCTTCGCCTTGAGACCCGCGGCGGCAGGGCTGGCCGGAACGGCGGACAGGATCGCACCGAACCCCGAATACGTGGCCGGACGGACCAACCTTCCGAAGCGGAGTTCGTCGGCGACCTCGGCGTCGGCGAGAGCGGCGGTCAACGTCTCCTCCGCCTCCCGCGTCATGGTCGCCGTGACCTCGACACCCTCGCCCGAACCCAGTGCCCGCAACCGGCGGAGCAGGTCGGCTTCGATCTCGCGGCGCCTTGTGGCGATCTTCTGTAGCTCCGAGCCGGACCCTCGAGCGTGGGCACGGCGTAGTTCGTCACCGAGCTGTAGAAGTTGCTCGACGGTGTCGCCCTGGTCTCTCCACAGCAGGTTCAGCAGCCACGCGCTCTGCGTGGGGCGGCGCAGCCGGCCCAGCTCCCGGGCCAGCGCGGGCCGCCCCGCAGCACGGGCCAGCGCGACCTGCTCGTCCCGGGCGGCGATGAACGCGTCCGGTCGCAGCGCGTAGAGATCGTCGGCGATGTCGTCCAGCTGCCGCTGCTGACCGGCGGACGCCGGATCGGAGCGCGACGGTGTCATCGGTCCATATTGACCGCTGATCGCCGGCCGGTCGAGACGCATGCATGAAGCACCCCGCGGACCCGAGCACCATCAGATTCAAAAGCCACTCACTTGACATGGAACGCCCGCCCACGAATACTCTGAATCGTATATACGAGGAGGACGACCGTGGCGAAGCGGAAGGTGTCCAACCCGCTCGCACTCGCAGTGCTCGGGTTGCTCACCGAACGACCCATGCACCCCTACGAGATGTCGACCACGCTGCGTGAGCGAGCGAAGGAGCAGAGCATCAAGCTCAACTACGGCTCGCTGTACGCCGTCGTCGAGTCGCTTCACCGCCACGCTCTGATCGAGGTCCAGGAGACACTGCGGGAAGGACGTCGGCCCGAGCGCACGATCTACACGATCACGGACGCCGGACGCACCGAGTTCGTCGATTGGCTCAGCGACCTGCTCGCGATCCCGGTCAAGGAGTACACCCAGTTCGAGGCGGCGCTGTCGCTGATGCCCGGCCTGCCGCCGGACGAGGTGCTCCGCCTTGTCCAGACGCGCCGGACCCGGCTCGAAACCGAGATCGTCGCGACCGACGCGGTGCTCGCCGACCTGGCCAGGCAGAAGTTTCCGTACCTGTTCGTCATCGAACTCGACTACCTGCAGGAGATCCGCCGAGCCGAGTTGGCGTTCGTCGACCGGCTGGTGGCGGGCATCCGAGACGGTTCCCTCGAAGGCGTCGATGTGTGGCGTCGTGCCCACGAGACCGGAGAGCTGCCCACCGAGCAGGACTGGAAGGAGGCGGAGGTGCAGTTGCGCAGCGTCGATTGATCGAAAGCGGCCCCGGCGGGTGCGGTAACACTCGCCGGGGCCGGGACTCCCCGGGCCGGCCGGCATGCGACCTGGCGCCCAAGGCGCACTCACACGATAAGCCAGGATTGCGCATCTGACCGGCCTCCACATCCACGCGTACCGGACGCAGAGGAGACCGGACATGAACGTCCACGTCGGCACGGCTGCTGCCGCGCCACCCGCCTCGACGGTCGGCACACCGGCCATCGAGGCGGTCGACCTGGTCAAGAACTACGGCGAGGTCACCGCCCTCGGAGGGCTGAGCTTCGCCGTGCAGCAAGGAACGGTCTTCGGCCTGCTCGGGCCCAACGGCGCGGGCAAGTCGACCACCGTCAAGATCCTCACCACGCTCACGCTGCCCACGTCCGGGTCGGCCACCGTCGCCGGTATGGACGTGCTGAACCGGCCGGATGGCGTGCGCCGGGCGATCGGTGTCGTCACCCAGCGATCCGGCACCGATCTGCAGGCAACCGGGCGGGAGAACCTGTTGCTCGCCGGCCGGATCCACGGCATGCGCGGTACTGCGGTCAAGGCCCGTGCCGACGCGCTGCTGGACCGCTTCGGACTCGCAGCGGCCGCCAACCGCACCGTCCGGACCTACTCCGGCGGCATGCAGCGGAAGCTCGACGTCGCCATGGGCCTGGTCCACCGGCCACGGGTCCTGTTCCTGGACGAGCCGACCACCGGCCTCGACCCGCTGGCACGCGCGGAGATGTGGGCCGAGATCGGCCGGTTGGCGGCTCACGAGGGGGTCACCATCCTGCTCACGACCCACTACCTCGACGAGGCGGATCAGCTCGCCGACCAGCTGGCCATCGTCGACCGGGGAACGCTGGTGACCCAAGGCACGCCGGAACAGCTGAAGAGCCAGCTCCGCGGCGACGCGGTGGTGACCGAGCTGGCGGCGGACGCCGACGTGGTGGTGGCCCGCGCTGCGATCGAGCGCGTCGCGGGCGCTCGCGATACCACCACCGACGGCCGGATCGTCCGTACTCGGGTCGACGACGGTGCGACTGCCGTCCCCCTCGTCTTGGCCGCGCTTGACTCCACGGCGTCGCCGGTCATGTCCATTACCGTCGCCCGGCCGTCGTTGGACGACGTCTACCTGCAATTCACCGGGCGCACGTTTGCGGCCGAAGAGGGAGAGAACACATGAGCACCATGGCGGCGCACACCGGCTATCTGACCGGACGCCTGCTCCGGGCGACCGCGCGGCAGCCCGCATTCGTCGTGATCATGCTGATCCAGCCGATGATCTGGTTGTTGCTGTTCGGCCAGCTGTTCAAGCGGGTCGTCGAGGTGCCCGGATTCGGCGGCGGAGACTACATCGACTTCCTCACCCCAGGCGTCGTGGTCATGACCGTGCTGTTCACCAGCGGGTGGAGCGGCATGGCGTTCATCGAGGACATGGACCGCGGCGTCATGGACCGAATGCTGTCCTCGCCGGCCAGCCGCGGGGCGATGATGGCATCGTCGGTGGCGAACCAGGCAGTCACGATCGCCATCCAGGCAATGGTCATCGTCGGCGTCGGTCTGCTGCTCGGCGCCGACTTCGCCGGCGGCGTGCCCGGCGTGTCCGTCATGCTCCTCGCGGCGATCCTGCTTGCCGCTGCATTCAGCTCGCTGTCCAACGGAATGGCCCTGCTGCTTCGCACCCGCGAGTCGCTGATCGGGTTCTCCACGATGCTGACGCTGCCGCTGTCCTTCCTCTCGTCGGCCATGATGGCGAAGGATGCGGCCCCCGAGTGGATCCAGACCGCCGCCCGCTACAACCCCGTCGACTGGGCGGTCGTGGCCAGCCGGGAAGCGCTGTCGGCGAACCCCGACTGGCCCGCCGTGCTGACCCGGATCGGCGGCCTGCTGGCGGTCGCGCTGGTCATGGGCTGGATCGCCACCAGGGCCTTCCGGTCGTACCAGCGATCGGTCTGACCCTGGCGGCATCACGCATGACCGGGCCAGGCCCCGGGAGTTGCGGGAGGGCGGACCGGTCGGTCCGCCCTCCCGTTGTCGGTGCGACCTCCTACTGGGCGAAGGCCTGGAACTCCGCAGCCCGGACGACGAGTGCCTGCGAGCTCGCCGTCCTGCAGTCGGTGTTCGCACGCGGATCGGCGTCCTGCTCACCCGCGTAGTCCGGTGTACCCGTGCACTGGTTGGTGACCACCTCG
>DASUYL010000160.1:0-8787 GCA_036377395.1 Jiangellaceae bacterium | reverse complement strand
GGAGGTGTCGGAGGTGACGCGAAGCGGCACGCCCATCCGAACCGCCCGGTTCATGGCCGCCCGCGTGGTCGCCCTCGTGGAGCACCCGGCGAGCGACGGCTCGGGCCCGGGTCAGTGACCTTGCCGGCCTCAGACATCGAGGCTTATGCGCCGGACCGACAACGTTGAGCCGATCAGTGCCAGTCCTGCGGCACCGAATACCAGGGTCGTACCGCCGAGGCCGGCCGCCAGGCCGGCCACGGCCGGCAGTAGCAGCTGTCCGGCGCGGTTGCCGGTGAGCCGCAGCGCGAGTGCTGCCGCTACCCGATCCGCAGGTGCCTGGCCAGCAACCCAAGAGGCCGTGATCGGCTGCCCGACTCCCAGTCCGAAGCCGATCACGACGACGAGGGCCAGGAATACCGCCGGCCGAGTCGCAACGCTCAGCGCGGCGAAGGCCAGGCCGGCCGCGAACAGGTTTCCGCCCAGCGTCATTCGCCGGCCGAGGGAGGCCATCAGCACGGGAAGTGCCAGCCGGGACGCCAGCGTCGCCAGACCGCGCACGGACAAGAGAAGTCCGACGAACGCAGGGCTCAGGCCGTGCTCACGCCCAACCAGCGGAAGGTACGCCACCAGCAGGTCGACGGCGGTCAGTACGGCGATGCTCGTTGCGAGCTCGTGGCGCATGCCCGTGATCCGCAGCATCGACGAGACGCTCGGCCGGGCCTGCGAACCATCGGCTCTCGCATCGCCGGCCGCCGGCGCCCAGGCGCGCGATGTGGCGCCGACCGCAGTCGCCCCGAGTGCCAGTGCGGCTCCGAAGAGAAAGACGGGGGTGGTCGGAGCATCCATACCGGCCTGTTCCGCCCGGTCGAGGATCAGGCCTCCGGCCAACGGGCCGACCAGCTGCCCGATGGAAACGGCGACCGCGAAGCGGCCGAAGCGCAGGTCGCGATCGGCGCCGCCCCGACCGCGTGCAGCGCTCGTCTGTCCGGCCAGCTGACTACCCAGCTGGCCGAGGCCGAGCAGTGCCTGGCCGAGCGGCAGTACGAACAGGACCGCGGCGAACGCGTCCACGACAGCAGCCGCGGCGATGGTGCCAGTACCGGCGATGAAGAACGGCTTCGCCCCGAACCTGTCCACGAGCAGGCCGGCCGGAATTGCGGCGAACAACGAGAAGAGCGCGAAGGATCCGGCCGCCGCCCCGACGAACGCCGGTCCCGCGCCCAGGTCGAGGGCACGATACGACACGGCGGGACGGACGGCGGCGACGGCCGCGATGGCCATGCCGACTCCGAACAGGACGGAGACGTCCGGAGCCGAGAACCACCGGTGCGGGCGTCTCATCCTGTTGACCGCTCCGGTGGCCGGCCGTGCCGGTCGGCCGCCGACCACGCGGCCTCAAGGCAATCCAGCCGGCGACGTCGGAACCACCCGAGTGCCGGCACGGTGCCATTGTTCGCAGCCCTGGCGTGAGTGCGTGACCCGACTGGGTGACGATGAGGAACCTTTCACCGTCGCGACGGTCGGTCGGCCCCGAAATCAGACGGCGCCGTGGCCGTGTCGGCCCGGTCGGGCAGGATGGGTGGCCGTGACCGCTTCTGACCATCTCCGTGTCATCGCCGACGAGTACTGGGAGGCCAAGCTCGAGGCCAGCCCGCTGTTCGCCTCCTTCCTCGGCGATCACCGCTACGACGACCGCGCCGACGACCTGTCGGCCGAGACCGAACAGCGGCTGCGCTCCCGGTGGGTCGAACTGCGCGACCGGGCGGCCGCCGTCGTCGTCGGCGACCTCGACGAGACCGACACGGTCACCCGTGAGCTGCTGGTCGACGAGCTGGACGACACAGTGCGGACGATCGACCTGCGGCTGATCGAGCTGGCCTCCGACCAGATGCAGGGCGTGCACGCCGATCTGCTCATCACGGCGGCGCAGCTGCGAGCCCCCGAACCGAAGCACGCGCGGATGGCCCTGGCCCGGATCGGCGAACTCGCCCGGATGCTCGACCAGGGTGCGCAGCGTTACCGCGAAGGCCTGGCTACGGGCCGGACGCCGGCCCACGTCAATGTCACGCGATCGATGCACCAGGTCGCGGCGTATCTGAGCAGTCCGCTCGATGACGACCCGTTCGCGATGCTCGCCGGTCCGGACGACTGGGACGGCACCGACGCCTGGCGCGCGGAGATGTCCGACGCAGTGCGCGACGTCCTTCGCCCCGCCTTCGCCCGTTATCGCGACGTGTTCGCCACCGAGCTCCAACCGGTGGCGCGGCCCGACGACCGTCCCGGCCTGTGCCACCTGGCCGACGGAGAGCAGCTTTACGCGGCGCTCGTCGAGCACCACACCGGGTTGCCGTTGACCGCCACCGAGTTGCACGAGATCGGCCTCGAGGAGGCCACGAAGAGACTTCCGGCGGAGTTCGCCGACATCGGCGAAAGGGCGTTCGGCACGGCCGAGGTGGGTGAGGTCTTCGCCAGGCTGCTCGACGACCCCGATCTGCGCTACCGCGACGGCGACGAGATCGTCGCGCATGCGCAGGGCTGTCTCGACCGGGCGACGGCGGCGATCGGCGACTGGTTCGGCATCCTGCCGCAGGCACCGTGCGTGCTCACTGCGGTCCCCGACTATCTGGCCGCCGACGTGCCGCCGGCGTACTACACGCCGCCGACGCCGGACGGCAGTCGCCCGGGGGAGTACCACGTCAACCTGTACGAGCCGACCGAACGTGGTCGCGCCTCGACGGCGTCGATCGCCTTCCACGAGGCGATCCCCGGCCATCATCTGCAGCTGGCCATCGCAACCGAGAGCACCGACCTGCCGTCGTTCCGGCGGCTGTCCTGGGGCCACACCGCCTTCGTGGAAGGGTGGGCGCTCTACACCGAACGGCTCGCCGACGAGATGGGCCTCTACCAGGACGACCTCGACCGTCTCGGCATGCTCTCCTCCGACGTCTGGCGGGCCTGCCGGCTCGTCGTCGACACCGGGCTGCACGCGATGGGATGGACCCGTCAACAGGCCATCGACTTCATGGTGGCGCACATGCCGGTCGACCTCGACACCATCACCGTGGAGGTCGACCGCTACATCGGCATGCCCGGTCAGGCGCTGGCCTACAAGGTCGGGCAGCGCGAGATCCTACGGCTGCGCTCCGAGGCGCGGCGGTCCCTCGGTGACCGGTTCGACATCGCCGGCTTCCACGACGCGGTCCTCGCCGCCGCCACGATCAGTCTGCCGGTGCTGCGGCGCCGGATCGCCGACTGGGTGGCCGCCCGCTCCGGTGCGTGATCGACCAGCTTTGCCGCAGGGTTCGAGGTTCGCCGGTGTGACGCCGGTCATACGGGGAGCTCGACGGACCGTGGGCCAGGTCACGTAACCGGGCGGAACGCCCATATCGCTTCGGCCCGTTGAACACCCCGGCCGCCCTGCCTGTCAGGGACACGTGCCTCCATGTCCCCGACAGACGGATACACATGCCGAACCCGACCACGCCCGCACGAGTCGCTTGCAGCCTCGTGCTGGCTGCTGTCACCACGTCGATCACCACGTCGCCGTCGTCCGCCGACGCCGTCGACCCGACAACGCTCTCGGCGGCGACAGCCGCCGCCGTCGCGGCAAAGGCCGCCCTCGCCGATGCCACCGCCTCGGCAGAGAAGGCACGGCTGGCAATGACCGAGGCGGACGCAGCCGTCCAGATCGCACGGTCCGCCCTGGTGGCTGCCCGATCCCGGGCGACGCAACTCAGCGAGCGTGTAGTGGAGGTGACCGCCGAGCGTGTGATCGTCGAGACGGAGGGCGGGCTGCTCCAGGCCGCCGACACCGCCGCCGGGGTCGTGACGGGCGACACCCAATCCGGCCCGGTCGCCGCGGCCGGAACTGCTGTCACCACCGGGTTGGCGGCCGTGGTCGGCCCGCTCGTCGCAGCGTTCGAGCCGTTGGCCGACCTGGTCGACGACCGGGTCACGGCGGCCGACGACGAGGTCGAGACCGCAGAGGACAACGAACAGCGCGTGCGCGAGGAGCGGGCCGCAGCCGTCCGGGACCAGCGCGCAGCGGCTGTGACGGCCAGCGAGGTCGAGGGTCTGTTCGACGCCGCGGAAGCCGTCTACCTGGCGGCGGAGCAGGAGCGGGAAGGCGCCGGCACCCGCAGCGCCGCCGCCACGGCGGCCGCGGAGGAGGTCACGGCGTCGCTCGGCATCGACCGGCGCCTGGTGCGGCCCGGCATCGGTTCGGTGTCCAGCACGTACGGGATGCGCACGCACCCTGTCACGGGCGCCGACAAGATGCACACCGGCATCGACTTCGGTCCCGCTGACGGACTCGCGTACGCGGCGGCCGATGGCACCGTAGCAGCCGTCACCGTGGATCCTGCGTACGGAAACCTGGTCACGATCGCGCACGGCGACGGGATCACGACGCGATACGCCCATCTCGCCAGTGCGTCGGTGCGGCCGGGTGACCGGACCGCGGGTGGCGACGTGATCGGGCGGATCGGGTCCACCGGGTTGTCGACCGGCCCGCACCTGCACTTCGAGGTCCAAGTGGACGGCGAGTTTCACGACCCGGGTCCATGGCTGGCCCGCTGATTCGAGCTCGAGGAGTCTCGGACGCGATCGCCCCGCTGCTGCGTTCCTGACGGCCCCGGCGATCACGGTCCGGGATGGCGAGGAAGACGCGGGTACGCTGGTCGCCTCGATGGAGCCCGGAAGGAGCGGTCCGCGATGACCGCGGTTCTCGGCCTTGCCGCCGTCCTTCTGCTGACCCTGGGGACCGGCTACTTCGTCGTGCAGATCTCCGCCGACGGCACACGACCATGACGAGCCTGGCGTACGGATGGATCTGGTTGCTGACCGACTACGGGCAACGGGACGGCTTCGCCGCGGTTTGCCGGGGCGTCATTGCCAGCATCGCTCCGACGGTCCGCATGGGCGACATCACCCACGACGTGCCGCCGGGAGACGTCCGGCACGGCGCCGTCGTCCTCACCCAGGTCGTTCCGTACCTGCCGCCGTCGGTGGTGCTGGCGGTGGTGGATCCCGGCGTGGGCGGTCCACGGCGAGGGCTCGTGCTGGAGGCGGGCGCGTCGCTCCTGGTCGGACCCGACAACGGGCTGCTGCCATGGGCCGCCGATGCGCTCGGCGGAATCGCGGCAGCAGTCGAGCCCTCCGACCCGGCCTACCACCTGACCACCCGGGCACACACCTTCCACGGGCGCGACGTCTTCGCACCGGTGGCGGCGCATCTGGCAGCGGGCGCCGCTCTCGAGGCGCTCGGGCCCACGCTGGCCGCCGACGACCTCGTCCGACTTCCGGAGCCGCGCGTGGAGATCCGCGCCGGCGTTCTCGACACGGAGGTCATGGCCGTCGACCGCTTCGGCAACGTCCAGCTCGCAGCCAGGCACGCCGACCTGGAGGCGGCCGGGCTGGCCGGGAGCGCGGTCGAGATCGGCTCGGCCGACCGGGCCTACCGGATCGTGCTCGGCTCCACGTTCGGCGACGTTGCCCCCGGCGACCTGGTGGCGTTCGTCGACTCGGCGGGTCACCTCGCGATCGCCGTCAACGGCGGCGAGGCCGCCACGGAACTGCGACTTGTGCCGGGCGACGCCGTGCTGGTCACGCGGCCCGCGGGGCCCGCCGCAACGCCTTCGTGGAGCGCATCGTAGATCCGGTCGCGCAGCGCGTTCGCCTCCCCGGCGGTCAGGGTGCGGTCGGTGGGGCGCAGAATCACCCGCAGCAGAATGTTGTCCTGTCCCGGCCGCATGCCCAGCCGTTCCCGCGCCGCACCGGGAAGGGTGTCGTACGGCGTGGTGGACAGCACGGTGACTTCCTCCACCAGGTCCGCGTCTGGCCCGAGGGTCTCCCGCACGCGATCGCCGAGCGTCTCTGCGTCGGCGCCGCTGCCGACGGCGACCGACAGGTCGCGCCGAGCCGGGGGCAGGACCGAGACCGGTCGGTACGGCGTGAGGTCGAGCATCTGAGCCGCCACCCGGGCATCGGGCGAGCGCAGCAGCCGGATGTCGGGCACACCGGTACGGAGCATGAGGACGCGATCGAGCCCCATGCCCAGGGCAAGCCCGCTCCATCGCTCGGCGTCAAGACCCGCACCGGTCAGCACGTGCGGTGCCGTGAGGCCGCACTCGGCGATCTCGACCGGACGACCGGCGTCGATGAGGTCGATCTGCCGGCCTCCGACCGTGTACGGGTGCTCGACCGCGGTCCATCTCCAATGCCGACCCGGCAGGACGGCCGCCAGCAGGCGGTTCACCATGTCGGCCAGATCCGTGCGGTCGAGCCGGTGCCCGCCGCGGCGCAGCAACCACAGGTCCAACTGGTGAGGCGTGCCGGTGTGCAGACGGTCGATGACGTCTCGGCGGTGGCAGATGCCGGGCAGCGCGACCAGGACGTCGTCGGGTGCATCGGCGTCGGTGGCCAGGCGCCTCAAGGCGGCCGGGACGCCGGCCGAGGTGTGGCCGCGTAGCACGCAGGTGTCACTCACGTAGTGCGTGTAGCGGGCGTCGCGGGCCACCGCGTCGGGGACGTAGCCGAGCAGGTCGTAGTGGTCCCGGACGGGGACGATCGGACGGCTGCGCTCGAGGCGCACCTGCACGCCGGCAGGGGCGAGGGAGAGCACGGCCTGGTCGACAAGGGTCTGCATCGCGTGCGGACCTTGGGACGGGTCGGTGAGGTCGCGGGTGGACAGTGCGGCAACCAGAACATCGGTCGGAACAGGTGTGGCGGACATGACCGGCCTTTCGGGGCGTCGGGGCGGGGGTCCTCCCCCGGCCGGTCGTCCGCGCGGAAGGTCAGGCGAGCAGGCCCTCCGGACGGCGGACGTTCACCGACCGGGGGCAGCCGAAGCGCCGACCTGTCATGCGTTCAGCGTAGCCCGGCCGCCGGCGCGGCGTCGAAGTCGAATCCGCCGGGACGGCCGGTCCGGTCCGCCAGCAGGCCGGCCAGGGTGGCGACGGCGATCTCGGCGGGCGTTCGGGACCCGATGTTCAGCCCGATCGGCCGGTGCACCCGGGCGATGGCGTCCGGTGGGACGCCGAGATCGCGTAGTTCCTCGACGTGGCGCGCCGCATGTCGAGGCGACCCCATCACCCCGATCCAGCGTGCCTGCTGCGCCAGGACGTCGCGGAGGACGACTCCGAGCTCCTCCCGGTGGTGATCGGTGACGACGACGTCGGCGGACGCGTCGATGCCGGCGGCATCCACCGATGTGACGACCGTGGTGCCGGCATCGACGACCCGACCGGGTGCAGGGTCGACCAGGACGGTGGAGTAGCCGAGGTGCCGGCCGAAGTGCAGCAGATGGTCGGCGACCGGCGACGCGAACACGACGACCAGGTGACGGCTATCGCCGTCGGCCTCGACCTCGCCCTGCGCCACGGCGCAGGCCGGGTCCTCCGCGGTCGCGTCCACCCGCCAACCGTACCGACCGGGGGACTACGAGGCGGCCGCGACCTCCGCCGCGGTCGGTGGATCGGCGCCGCGCCGGGCGCAGGTGAGCGCGGCAACGAGCGTGGCCCGTTCGACCACGTCCTGCAGGGTCGCGTCGTCGCACCGGCCGAGGCGGCCTCGTGCGGCACCGCCGAGCAGGTCGTGCCCTCCCAGCGCATCGACCAGGCCGGCGGTGAACGCGTCGCCGGCTCCGACCGTGTCGAGGACCGCGATCGGGTAGGCCGGAACCACCGTGCGTGCACCGCCGAGCGTCACTGCGAATGCACCGGCGGCGCCCTGGGTCACGACCACCATTGCCGGACCGAGCTCGAGCCACCGGGCGGCGGTGTCGGCCGGGCTGTGCTCCGGGGCCACCCAGGCCAGGTCCTCGTCGCTGACCTTGACCACGTCGGCGAGCGCAACCTGCGCCTCGAGGCGGCGCCGTGCGGCGGCCCGTTCGCCGAGCAGGGCCGGGCGCAGGTTGGGGTCGAGGACGACGCTGACGCCCGCAGCACCGCTACGGCGCATCAGGTCGGTGATGGCCGTCGCGCCGGGCTCGAGCGCGACCGCCAGCGAGCCGGTGCACAGAGCGAGCGTCCCGGCCGGGAGGGCCTCCGGCAGCTCCGCCGACGTCCATCCCCAGTCTGCGGTCCCCTCGACGTAGAAGTCGTACGCCGCGCGGCCGTCCACGTCGAGCGAGACAACCGCCAGCGTTGCAGGCTGCGACGACTGGACCGCCAGGTCGAGACCGACGCCGTTGTGTGCGAGGTGGTCGCGGATGATGCCGCCGAACCGGCCGGCGCCGAGGCGGGCGAGCATGTGCGTCGGTCGACCGAGCCGGGCCAGTCCGACCGCGACGTTGGCCGGCGACCCTCCGGGCACCGCACGGAACCGTCCGTCGTCCTCCGCCACCAGGTCGACCAGGGCTTCACCGGCTACGACGATCACGTCGACACGGTAGAGCCTGGCGGTACCGTGGAGGGCGTCGAAGTGGGACGATCCGTGGCGTCACCACCGTGCGACCCGCGAAGGAGTCGGCCCGTGGCCACCGTCCCCAGTGTGTCCTACTCCATTACCGTGCGGCTCGAGGTGCCGGCAGGCGGGACGGCTGTCAGCCAGCTCACCGCCGTGGTCGAGAAGGCCGGCGGGATGGTGACCGGCCTGGACGTCACCGGGTCGGGGCAGGGGCGGATCCAGGTCGACGTCACCTGCGCGGCCACGTCGACCGCCCATGCGGACGAACTGGTCGAGGCCCTGCGGACCGTGGACGGCGTCGTCATCAAGAAGGTCAGCGACCGCACCTTCCTGGTGCACCTGGGTGGCAAGCTCGAGATCAGGTCCAAGGTGCCCATCCGCAACCGCGACGACCTGTCC
>DASUYL010000159.1:0-5194 GCA_036377395.1 Jiangellaceae bacterium | reverse complement strand
GCCGGCCGCGACCCGGTCGTAGACCTGGGTGAGCGCGATGCGCCGCAGCGCGAGCGGACCCCGGACGCTCGCCACCAGCGCCGCACGATCGGGCAGCACGGCGCGCCCGTTCAGGGCGGCCTCGCTGGCGAACCGGGCCGCCGCACCTGTGGGTGACCGCGGGATGGGCGTGCCGCTAGGCGGGCAGCAGAGCTCGCGACACGTGTAGGAGAACCACCGACGGTCGCGTACCAGCAGTGCCTCGACGATCGCGATGTCGCGGGCCTCCAGCTGCCGCGCCAGCCGCTCGACGAGGTCGGCTCTGGGGAGGTTGCCGTCGACGTCGGCGGCCGCGGTGTAGCAGACCAGAATGACCGAGCCGGCTCGCTCTCGGGTGACCCGAGTCGTGATGTCGAAGGCCATGCCCCGGTGGTGACGCACGGCGGGAAGGTCGAGGCGCATGGTGAGCCCGTTCCGCTTGCGTGGGCCGTGCAAGCACATCACGACCAGGCTTTCGTTCGGGTGGAACCCGATGAACGACGGCATCGCGCCGACGATGTCCGGCGGTGTGCCGAGCTTGACCACGACGGGCCTCGGGGTGGCTGCCATGCCCGACGAGGCTGCTCCACACTGCACCGTGCCGACCAGTACCGATCGCCGGACTGTGGACAACTCGGCCGCGACGACGGCTGCTGTCAGACCTCCGGAGTAGATCTCCGGTATCGACCGGTCCACCTCCCCGGAGGTCACCATGAGCACCGGCATGTCACTCGGCGACGAGGCCGAGCAGTATCTGCGGTCACTGGCCACCGAGTCCGCCATGCCGCACCCCGGCGAGTGCCTGCGCTGCTACGTCCGCAGGATGGTCAGCCGTCGTGGCTGCGACAACGGCCTGCGATGGGTCCGTCGCTGGCAGGGCGCCGCCGTTCGGCCGCATCCCGGGCTGATCCGCCGGCTCGAGCGGCAGGGCGGCTACTGCGACTGCGAGGTGGTGTTCAACGTGTTCGGCGAGAACGTGCCCGCGCCGTCGGCGCCGATTCCGGCCTGCCCCGGTGAAGGGCATTCGTAACCGGGACGTGGTCATGCCGATGGCGGCGCTGGGTCAGGCCCAGAGCTGACCCTCCAGACGCTGCGCCGCCTCCTCGACGGTGCCCTCGTACGCTCCGGTGGACAGGTACTTCCAGCCGCCGTCCGCGACCACGAAGGCGATGTCGGCGCGTTCTCCCGCGTCGACCGCCTTCCGAGCGATTGCCAGGGCCGCATGCAGGACCGCCCCCGTCGAGATCCCGGCGAAAATGCCTTCCGCGTCGAGCAGTTCGCGGGTCCGGCGAATCGCGTCGTGCGGGCCCACGGAGAAGCGGGTGGTCAACACCGACTCGTCGTAGAGCTCCGGCACGAAACCCTCGTCGAGGTTGCGCAGGCCGTACACCAGGTCGCCGTACCTCGGTTCGGCGGCCACCACGGCCACGGCGGGCACCTTCTCACGCAGGTACCGTCCGACGCCCATCAGCGTGCCGGTCGTCCCCAGGCCGGCCACGAAATGGGTGATCGTCGGCAGGTCCGCCAGCAGCTCGGGGCCGGTCGAGGCGTAGTGCGCCTCGGTGTTGGCCGGGTTGCCGTACTGGTAGAGCAGGACCCAGTCGGGGTTCTCCGCAGCCAGCCGGCGGGCCACGCGGACCGCTTCGTTCGAGCCACCGACGGCGGACGACCAGACGATCTCGGCCCCCCACACGCGCAGCAGCTGGCGCCGCTCCGCGGAGGTGTTCTCGGGCATCACGCAGACCAGCCGGTACCCCTTGAGCCGCGCCGCCATCGCCAGCGAGATCCCGGTGTTGCCCGACGTCGGTTCAAGGATCGTGCGACCCGGCCGCAGAATGCCGTCCCGCTCGGCGTTCTCGATCATCCGCAATGCGGGACGGTCCTTCACCGACCCGGTGGGGTTGTAGTCCTCGAGCTTGGCCCACAGTCGCACCTGCGCCGACGGGGAAAGGCGAGGCAACCCGACCAGCGGCGTGTGCCCGACCGAGTCCAGCAACGAGGTGTACCTCACCAACCGACCGCGCTCCCTCCGGCCACGGCCGGCAGCACGGTCACCGAGTCGCCATCGTTGACCGGAGTCGTCAGACCGTCGAGAAAGCGGACGTCCTCGTCGTTGAGGTACACGTTGACGAACCGCCGCAGCCCGCCGTTCTCGACCAGCCGGTCGCGCAGTCCCGGATGCCGCGAGTCGAGGTCGTCGATGACGGCACCGAGCGTCTCGCCCTCGCCCGCGACGGCCTTCGCGCCACTGGTGTACTGGCGCAGGATCGTAGGGATGCGGACCTCGATGGCCATGGGACGGGCTCCTGGAACTCTCTCGGACGGTCGTCGGTACAACGCCAACGGGGATATCCGGGCCCATCATTCCCCACTCTCGACCACGACCTCCTCCTCGGTGACCACCCGGTCCACGATGCGGAAGGAGCGGATCTCGGGGTCCTCGTTCCGGGTCGACACCAGCAGATAGTGGGCGTTGGGCTCGGCGGCCAGTTCCAGGTCGGTCCGCGACGGGTATGCCTCGGTGGCGGTGTGGGAGTGGTAGATGACGACGGGCTCCTCGTCGCGATCGTCCATCTCGCGCCAGACCCGTAGCTGCTCGAGTGAGTCGAAACGGAAGAAGGTGGGCGACCGCTCCGCATTGGTCATCGGTACCAGGCGCACGGGTCGGTCCGACCCGACCGGTCCCGCGACGATTCCGCAGGCTTCGTCCGGGTGATCGCGACGCGCATGGGCGACGATGGCGTCCACGATGTCTCGGCCGATGTGCAGCACGGCCGTCGAGCCTACGACGCGATCACTCGAGGGACGGCGCGCGCTCAGTCCAGGCCGACTGACAGGGCCCGGACGAGGGTCTCCTGGACCCACCCGAGCCAGTCGTAGACGTCGTGGATGTGGCGGCGAGGGTCGTCGTCGGGCAGGGCCTGCCAGTGTTCGTCGTCGCCTTCCTCGACGCCGAGCCGGGTGCCGAGGGCGAGCCGGAGGTCGGTGAGCGTACGCAGCCATGCCTGCGCCTCGTCGGCGGCGAGATGCAGACGCACCTTCTCGCCACCGGAGTCCAACGGGTCGTCCGACTCGACCGGACCGGCAGCGGCGAGCGAGGCAAGGACCACCGCGGCCGCGCTCGCCTTGGCCTCGCGCAGACCTCGTTCGGTGAAGCGGCGGAACTCCGCAGCCGCGTCGTAGTCGTCCCGATAGGCGTCCGGGAACAGCCGCAGCACGACCGGGTCGGTCGGGCGGGTCGGGTCGTCGTCGAGCCCCAAGGCCGCGGCGAGCGGGTCGCCGGACCGCTCTCGATCGCGCTCGGCGGGCTCGCCACGGACGAGCTCGAGCAGCTGACCGACCAGGGATCCCAGCAGCTCGGCCTCGACCTGGTGGAACGCCGCGGTCACCCCGCCGCCACGGGCCCGCCGGAACGCGGTGCTCAGCCTCGGTCCCCCGCCTTCTGCATCGTGGCCCACAAGCCGTAGCCGTGCATGGCTTCCACGTCGCGCTCCATGGCCTCGCGGGTGCCCGAGGACACGATGGCCTTGCCCTTCTCGTGCACGTCCAGCATGAGCTTCTCGGCCTTGACCCGGGCGTAGCCGAAGTATGACTGGAACACGTAGGTCACGTACGACATCAGGTTGACCGGATCGTTCCAGACCACCGTCGTCCACGGCGTGTCGGGTGCGACGACCTCGTCGGACTCCGGCCGTTCGACCTCGGCGGGTGCTGTGGTCACGGCTCCATGGTGTCACCACCTCGTCTCCGTGGGCGGGCGCAGCCGACGGCTACGCTGTAGATCGTGGCGGCTGTCGACGGCCCCGGGACCGCGCTGCTCACGGACCATTACGAGCTGACCATGCTCCAGGCCGCACTCGCGCATGGAAGTGCAGGGCGCCGGTCGGTGTTCGAGGTCTTCGCGCGACGGCTCCCGGAGGGTCGGCGCTACGGCGTCGTGGGCGGAACCGGCCGCCTGCTCACCGACATCGAGCGCTTCCGCTTCGACCACGAGACGCTCGCCTACCTGGATCGGTGCCGGGTCGTCGACGCCCCCACGCTGCGGTGGCTGTCCGACTACCGCTTCGGCGGCAGCATCTGGGGTTATGCCGAGGGCGAGTGTTACTTCCCGTACTCCCCGCTGCTCATCGTGGAGGCGAGCTTCGCCGAGGCGGTCGTCCTGGAGACACTGATCCTCTCGGTCCTGAACTTCGACTCGGCGGTCGTGTCGGCCGCGTCCCGGATGACCACAGCGGCCGCCGGTCGCCCGTGCATCGAGATGGGCTCGCGCCGTGCCCACGAGCAGGCCGCCGTCGCGGCCGCACGGGCCGCGTTCATCGCCGGCTTCGCGTCGACGAGCAACCTGGAGGCCGGGCGGACCTACGAAGTGCCTACGCGGGGCACGAGCGCGCATTCGTTCACCCTGCTGCACGACGACGAGCGCGAAGCCTTCACCGCGCAGGTCGACTCGCTCGGCAAGGGAACGACGTTACTGGTGGACACCTACGACGTCGCCGAGGCCGTCGCCCTCGGGGTCGAGATCGCCGGCCCGGAGCTCGGCGCAGTCCGCCTCGACTCGGGTGATCTGATCGTCCAGGCCCACGACGTCCGGGCCCAACTGGACGCCCTGGGCGCGACGGCCACCAGAATCGTCGTCACCAGCGACCTCGACGAGCACTCGATAGCGGCGCTGGCTGCGGCGCCGGTCGACTCGTACGGCGTCGGCACGGCACTCGTCACGGGGTCGGGTGCGCCCACGGCGGGGCTGGTCTACAAGCTCGTGGCCCGCGAGAGTCGTAACGGCGAGGTGGTCGCCGTCGCGAAGAAGAGCAAGGACAAGAAGAGCGTGGGCGGTCGCAAGTACGCGCTGCGCCGTCGATCCGCCCACGGCGTCGCCGAGGCGGAGGTGATCGGGCTCGGATCGTCGCCGGCCGACGACGGCGACGACCGGCCGCTGCTGGTGCCGCTCGTTCGCGGTGGCGAGTTCATCGGTCACGAGCCGCTGACCGCCGCGCGTGACCGGCACACGGCGTCCCGCGCCGAGCTGCCCCCGACCGCGTTGCAGATGTCGCACGGGGAGCCCGCGATTCCGACGATCTACGAAGGGGAGCCATGACCAGCGCGCTGATCGTGGTCGATGTCCAGAACGACTTCTGCGAGGGTGGCAGCCTCGCCGTCCGCGGCGGTGCGGACGTGG
>DASUYL010000158.1:0-4921 GCA_036377395.1 Jiangellaceae bacterium | reverse complement strand
CCGGCGCAGCAGGACCGGCGAACCTACACGGATCGAACCCCACGAAAACTCGGTCAGCGCGCCAGGCGACGCCCCGACATGAGCCTACGAAGTTCCGTCCTCACTCGTCAGCTTTCTTCAACGCAGCCAAGTCGCGGCCTTCCATGGCGAACGTGACTGAGAACTCCACCACATGCACCTAGGTCGACAGAACCGACAATTGTCGCCGCGTCCCTTCGCCGATTCAGCCGCGAACTGAGAGTGCACAGGAATGCCGTTCGGGCGCGGCCTCGCTGGGAGAGCGACTGCGATTCGGTGCTGACGTTCGGTACTCGGCTGAGGGCAACTTCGCTGACGACTCAAGACCCTGTTAACGAGCGCACACATCGCTCGGGCGGAGTCGCCTCGACGTGCGCCGGGTAGCCGGCGTTTCCTGTGTGAGGCCCTGTTGTCAAGGCCCTCTTGGCGCGGAGGGCTCCGGGCCGTAGGAGTTGGTCAAGGTGGAGCGCCCGCAGCGGAGCGAGGACGAACGACCTTGACCAACCCGAGGGCCGGTGCAGACTGGCTATGGGCCGGTTGACGGCGGCGTGGGGGCGCTCTGCGTTTCCTGGGTGCTCGACGAGCATCGTGTCGTCGGCGACAACAATCGGGATTTGGATGTCCTCCGTGGGGAGCGCGGTCGCGTCATTGTTATAAGGCCGTCCAGCCCGAAGGTTGGCGGGCATACCGGTGGCGGGAGCTGACCGCGGTGAGGGCTGCTGATGTTGAGGTGGGCGACCCGTGCCGTCGTCGCCGGCGTGGTTCAGGCCGGGATGGCGTAGACCACGTCGGGGTTGAGGTTGCGCAGGGTGTGGTAGCAGCGGCGGGCCAACTGCCGAGCGACGGAGATCGCCGCCAGCTTGCCGTCGTGACGTTGCTTCACCGCGCTGTAGTAGGCGTGGTCGGGGCTGGCGGGCCGGGAGGCACACATGCCGGCTTCGAACAGCGCCCAGCGCAGAGTGGCCGGTCCCTGTCGGGTCAAGTAGCCGCCGGCTCGGCGTCGGTCGGAGGCGTCGACGACGACGTCCAGGCCGCTGTGACGCACCGCCTGCAGCGAGCGACTGAAGCGACGGCAGTCGCCGAGCTCGGACCACACCGCCACGGCGGTCAACCCACCGATCCCGTAGTGGGCGTCGATCAGCGCTCGACAGGCCGGCTGTCGTCTGGCGAACCGCTGCAGCTGGGCCCGCAGTGGGACCAAGTGGGCGTCGGTGGCGTCGATCATCGCGTAGCTGACGGCGATACGTTGGCGGGCCGCCGCGGTCAGGATCACGTCGTCGCTGGCCAGCCGCGTCCGCGTCGCCGGCGTGCCGATCTCTGCTTGCGGGACGGCGACGCCATGTTGGAACAACTCGGCGTGGATCCGCTGGATCCACACCCGGCGCTGATCGAGCAGCGACTTGTACAACCGCACCCGTTCCCGCCACTCCAACACCACCGTCGGTGGAACCCACGACTCGGGCAGCTCGCCACGCTGCAACAACTCGCGCAACAAGTGGGCGTCGGAACGATCGGTCTTGGCCCGATGCTTCTTGCCTCGCGCCGCCTGGGTGTCGGCCGGCTCGGCGACGTGCACCTCGAACCCGGCGGCGAGGATCTCCTCGGCCACGTACCGCCAGCCGGTGCAGCCCTCCACCGCCATCGCCACCCGCTCCCCGTTGGCCCGCTGCGCCACGTCGCGGGTGAGCCAGCGCCGGAACCGTTCCCGGTCGGGCTGCCACACCCGGCCCCGCCACACCTCCCCGGAGTCGATCTCCAGCGCGTCGAACGTGATCTGCTGACGATGCAGATCCAACCCACATACCATGCTCATCGAGGACCTCCTTGCTCGAGTGAAGGCAGTTGAGAAACCGAATGGTTGCCCACACCCGAGCCGGCGAGGTCCTCACACATCGATTGTTATACCGGTGATCGCTGTCAAGACGGGTTCTCGATGCGCTCGAGGAGCCCGTCGAAGAGGGCGGCACGCTGGGGTTGGTGATGCTCGCGGGCGTGCTCGCGTTGACGCACCAGGACAGGGATGAACCCGCGGCCGGTGGCGAAGTAGGCGCAGGTTTCGCAGGCGGACTCCATGCGACAGTCGAGCTCGACGGGCCGGGTGCACAGCCCGTTGCCGAGCATCCGGGCGTGGGCTTCGCGGCGGAGCCGAGCCATTGGGGCGGTCTCGGCGACGGCGGGTTGGTGGGTGTAGAGGGCGTCGATCTGGGTGTTGACGGCGGCGTATTCGTCGGCGACGACTCGGTCGCCGATGCGGGCGTAGGTGAGGGTCATCTCCATCGAGCGGTGCCCGAGGAGGGCGGCGATCGCTTCGAGACGCATGCCGCGGTTGATCGCTTGGGTGGCCAGGGTGTGGCGGAGTTGATGGGGGTGGGCGTGGACACCGGCGCGGCGGGCGACTCGGCGCACGATGCGGTGGACGATGTGCCGGTCGAGGATGCCGCGGTGGTCGGCGACGAGTCGATGGTGGGTGCGGATGTGGTCGAGGTTGGTGGCGGTCCAGTCGGCGAACAGGGTGACGAGGTCGGGGTGGAGTGGGACGTAGCGGTCGTTGCGCAGCTTGCCGATCGGGACTCGTAGCCAGTGGCCGTCTCCGATGAGCACGACGGCGTCGGCGTCGAGGCCACACAGCTCACCGGCGCGCAGCCCGGTGCGAGCGAGGACCTCGACGACGAGCCGGTCGCGTGGGTCGGGAGCGGCGCGGGCGGCGGCCATCAGTCGGGCGGCGTCGCGGTCGTCGAGGAACTTGGGCAGTGGTTCCGGGCGGGGTGGGATGTCGCGACCGATGACCGGGTTGCGGGCCGGAGCGTCAGGCCAGTCCCACTCGATGATCCGTTCGAAGAACACGCGCATCATCCGCAGCCGCTGGCGCTGCGTGTTCTGCGACAAACCGTCACCGTTGACGCCGGGCTGGGCGACGAGCCACAGCTTGAAGTCCTCGATGGTGCTGCGGCGGACCTCTCCGATCGCACGGAGGTCGGTGTGGTCGAGCAGCCAGAAGGCGAGCTGCCGCAACGTCAAGTCGGCCACCTCGACACTCGTCGGAGCGAGGAAGGTGGCCGCTTGGGACAGGTAACGGCCCAGCGTGGCAGCCATCTGCGGGGCCTGGGCGGCGATCTGGGCCCACTCGCCGGCAGCCTTCGACCCGGACCGTTCCTCGGCTGGGACGGCACTCATCGGCCGACCGCCAGTTCCTGGGCGGCGAGCATCTCAGCCACCGCCGCCTGGTTGGCGTCGATCAACGCCGCCGCTCGCTGATACTGCTCGGCGAGCCAGTCGTTGGTCAGATGCAAGTAGACGCGGGTCGACTCGATCGAACGATGACCAGCCTGGGCCTGCACCGCCTCCAACGACATCCCCGCCTCGCGTAGCCGAGTCAGGCAGGTGTGCCGCAGCTGATGACAGGTCCCGTGGCTCAGGCCGGCTCGGCGGCGGGCGCCGGTGAGAACCTCATCGAGGCCGCCCGCGCTCAACGGTCGCCCTCGTCGCCGGCCCTTCAACACGACAAACACGCGGTCGGTGTCAGTGGCCGGCCGCTCGGTGTCGAGGTAGTGGCCAACCGACGTGAAGAATCGGTTGGCCATCGGCGTGAACCGTTGATGGCCGCCCTTGCCGTCGACGACGAACACCCGCCGATCCGCGACGTGGACGTCTGCGAGGCGCAGGCCGAGCACCTCGCAGCGACGCAACCCGGCGAGCAGCATCGCTTCCACCATCGCCCGGTCCCGCCACGACCGCAGGGCGCCCCTCAATGCGTCGACCTCGACGGGCGACAGAATCTTCGGCAGCGTGCGCGGCACCCGCACCAACGGCACCGTGCGCGATGTCACCGACCCGGCCTGACGGCGAGTCGCCAGACCCCGCGGCACCGGGCTAGTTGCCACCGGAGTGTCCCCACGCGCGACCAGATAGGCGTAGAACCCCGACACCGTCGACAACCGGCGAGCGATTGTGCGTGCTGACAACCGCGACTCACGATCGGTGATCCGCACCACCCGACGATCGCCGCGCTGTTCAGCCAAGAACTCGAAGACATCTGCCGACGACACCGTCAGCGGGTCCCGGTCGATGACCGTGAAGAAGGTCTTCAGATCGAACGCCGTCGCCGTCAACGTGTTCGGCCGGCACCGCCCGGCGACGAAGTCGAGATAGCGGTCGACGAACGGGTCACCGAGGGCGTAACGGGTCTCACCCGACGGCGAGACGGACCGGACCAGACACGGAAATGAACTCATCCCCGCACGCTCCCAGCACACTTCGACCCGGTCGCGGATGCCCCCACGATCACCCGTGTATTAGGCGATCGGCGCTCCGCCGGGGCAGACCGCGCGCGCGGCAGCGGTCGCCTCCGGCATCGCCCGCCGGATCGCTTCGCTAGGAGCTTCGACGCCAGCGAGCCACGCTGAAGCGGACTCGACGACCTACTCGATCGACGAACTCGACCTCGCGTCCGGCGTTGAGCCAGGCACGGGCTTGGACGTGCGTCGTGTCGAGCTGTTCGTTGTTCCACCAGGCGCTGTACTTCGACGCGGAAGCCGGCAAAGGGCCAACCAGACGCTCGATGTCATCGAACGTCATCTCGATCGGCGCGGATGCGTCAGCGGCGACCAGGTGTCGGAACAGCGGGTCGTACTTCGCCAACAGAGCCGCAGGCTGGCACAACGGCCCGGGCGGCTCATCGTTCGTGCGTTGCTGTGCGGCCGTTTGCCGCGTGTTGGCGAGGGTTCCTCGCCGAGGTGCGGCTGAGGCGCTGGAGGAATTGATCGGCTGCGTCGTGCTTGCTCCAGTTGACGGACGATGCGGCGCTCTTGATCGCATCACGTCGGCTGTCGTAGTTCGGGAGTCTGAGGAGGACGTCGAGGATTTCGTGGTGTCGGCCGGCGATGGCAGCGCGCATTGCGGGCGG
>DASUYL010000157.1:0-7214 GCA_036377395.1 Jiangellaceae bacterium | reverse complement strand
GACGTTGTCGCCCACGTTGTCGGCGATGGTGGCGGCGTTGCGCGGGTCGTCCTCGGGGATCCCGGCCTCGACCTTGCCGACGAGGTCGGCGCCGACGTCGGCGGCCTTGGTGAAGATGCCTCCACCGACCCTCATGAACATTGCCAGCAATGCCGCACCGAAGCCGAAGCCCTCGAGCACCGTCGGCGCATCGTCACGATAGATGAGCACGACGGCGGCGGCGCCGAGCAGGCCGAGCCCCACCGTGGCCATTCCGACCACACCGCCGGTGCGGAACGCCACGCGCATGGCCGGGTCACGACCCTCGTCCCGGGCGGCTGCGGCCACGCGGACATTCGCCCGCACCGCCAGGGACATGCCGAAGTAACCGATCGACGCGGAGAACACTGCCCCGAGGACGAAGAACAGCGATCGGCCGATGCGCACCCCCGTGTCACCGGGAAGAAGAAACAGGACCCCGAAGACCAGCACGACGAACACGGCAAGCGTCCGGAACTGCCGGTTCAGGTACGCCGCCGCGCCCTCCTGGACGGCCAAGGCGATGGCCCTCATCTTCTCGGTGCCGTCGCTCGCGGCAAGCACCTCTCGCCGGAACAGACCCGCCATGACCAACGCCGCCACCGCGACCAGCGCCACGACGACGACGTAGGAGAGGTTGGTGCCGGACAGCGAGATGGCCGAGCCGCTTTCTTGAGCCCGGATGAGCCCGGTCATTCGTCCTCCTGACGCGACCGGCCGGCTGCGCGGCCGACCATTACCCCGCTACCCGCTCGCTGCCCTCGCGGCGGGTACCCGACCGTGGTTGTCCATCCAGGGCCGACCGAATGATCGGCCCGACTGAAGGCGGAGTCTACGCAGTCCGGCTCACCGGTTCGCCACCGCCACCGCCGGCCAGCTCAGTTCCAGGCGCATCCCGGCGTCGGACGTTGTCACCTCGAGCCTGGGTGCGAACTCGGCCAGCACGGCCAGAGCTGCGCCGACGGGAAGCTCCTCGGCGGTGACCGCTGGGCGTGGAACGGCCGCGGCGAGGACGCTCAGTGCGTGGTCACCAGACGCCGCGTCGAGCGGCGCGGAGGCCCGCACGTCGACCGTCAGCCCGGCGTCGTCGTCGAAGACGAGGACGACCGGATCGTAGGGCCGGCTCTGCCGTTGCAGCGAGAGCGCAAGGCCGCACGCCTCGCCCACGGCCAGCCGGATCTCGTCGAGGACGTCGTCGGTCAGCCCAGTGCGCCGGGCCAGCGCGACAGCCACCTGTCGCGCCGTCCGGACGTGCGCCGGCAGCGGAACGAAGCTGAGCTCGACGGTGGCCACGACGCGGCCGTCAGTCGCCTGCCGCCACCGCCGTGGCGACGGATTCGTGGATCGGGAAGACCTTGGTCAGGCCGGTGATGCGGAAGATCTTCAGGATCCGTTCCTGAGTGCAGACCAGTCGCATCGAACCGTCGTGCTGACGGATCCGCTTGAGTCCGCCGACGAGGACTCCCAGCCCGGTCGAGTCCAGGAACTCGACACCGCGCATGTCCACGACGATGTCGTGACGGCCGGCCTCGACCAATTCGGCGATCTGTTCGCGCAGCTTCGGTGCCGTGTACACATCGATCTCGCCGGTCACCTCGACGACGGTACGACCACCCTCGGCACGGGTCGACAGCGACAGGTCCACCAGGCCCTCCACGCATTCCTCGGTTCGGGGCATTCAACCACGATGCGAGACTTTCGACGTGTGCCCGCCCGCCGACCTGCTCGCCACACTGACGGCGCCCGCCGGGCGCAGGAAGCGGGTCACGCACGTCGAGGTGGTCCCGGCCCGCGCCGCGCGAACGGTCGCCTGGCCGAACTGGCTCGACCCCCAGGTCCGGACCTGCCTGGAAGCCGCGGGTATCAGCAGGCCGTGGGCTCACCAGGTCGATGCGGCCAGGCATGCGTGGTCGGGACGATCGGTGGTCGTGGCCACTGGCACGGCGTCGGGAAAGTCATTGGCCTACCTGCTTCCCGCCCTGACCGCCGCTCGACAGCACCACGCCCGCACGCTGTACCTCTCGCCCACAAAGGCGCTCGCGGCCGACCAGTTGCGAGCGCTGGAGGCGCTGGCCGTACCCGACGTGCTCGCCGCGACCTACGACGGAGACACGCCGGTCGAGTCGAGGGACTTCGCCCGCGCACACGCGACCTACCTGTTGACGAACCCCGACATGGTCCACCGTTCGATACTCCCCCGACACCACCGGTGGGTGACGTTCCTCCGGGCATTGCGCTTCGTCATCGTCGACGAGTGCCACGGATACCGAGGTGTGTTCGGCTCCCATGTCGCCCAGGTGCTCCGGCGCCTACGCCGGGTCTGCGCTCTGTACGGGTCGGAACCGGTCTTCGTGCTGGCCTCCGCGACCACCGCGGATCCGGCCGCCAGCGCGGGCAGGCTCGCCGGCGTCCCGGTCGCCGCGGTGACGACCGACGAGTCACCGCGGGGGGAGATGGCGTTCGCGCTGTGGGAGCCACCACTGCTTTCCCCTCGGCCGGTTGCGCGCGCGCAACGGTCGGTGGCATCCCGGCGGCCCGGAGGCGCTGCCGGGCCCGGTGAGAACGGGGCGCCGGTGCGACGCAGCACCGTGGTCGAGACCGCCGACCTGCTCGCCGACCTCGTTCTCGCCGGCGCGCGAGCGGTGGCGTTCGTGCGGTCTCGGCGCTCCGCAGAGACCGTGGCAACACTCACGCGCGCGGCTCTCGCTCCGGTTGACCCCGACCTGCCGGAAAGGGTCGCCGCGTACCGTGCCGGCTACCTCGGCCACGAGCGACGAGCGCTCGAGGCGAGGCTGCAGGACGGGACGCTTCGGGGGGTCGCGGCAACCACGGCGCTCGAACTCGGTGTCGACGTCGCCGGCCTCGACGCCGTGCTCATGGCCGGCTGGCCGGGGACCCGGGCTTCCATGTGGCAGCAGGCGGGACGAGCCGGACGGGCCGGTCAGGGCGCGCTCGCCGTACTGATCGCGCGGGACGACCCGCTCGACACCTATCTGGTCAACCATCCCGAAGCGGTCTTCGGGCACCCGGTCGAGGCGACGGTGCTCGACCCGGACAACCGCTACGTGCTGGCTCCGCACCTGTGTGCCGCCGCGGCCGAGTCGCCGCTGACCGACGACGACGTCAAGCTGTTCGGCCCCTCTGCCCCTCAGGTGCTCGACCTGCTGGAGCGCCGTCGCCTGCTGCGTCACCGGAGCACGGGCTGGTACTGGACCCGTCGCGACTGGGCCTCCGACCTCGCCGACCTGCGCGGAGCCGGTGGTGATCCGGTCCGGCTGGTGGAAGTCGGAACCGGGCGATTGCTCGGCACCGTGGACGAGGCTCGGGCACACGTCACCGTGCACTCGGGCGCCGTGTACGTGCACCAGGGCGAGACGTACGTCGTCGAGAACCTCGATCTCGACGACGGTGTCGCTGTCGTGCGGCCCGAGACGCCCGACTACACGACGACGGCACGCGACGTGAGCGACCTTCGGGTGCTCGACGAGGAGCGGACGGCGACGTGGGGGGCCGCTCGGCTCGCCTTCGGAAGCGTCGAGGTCTCGAGTCAGGTCGTGGGGTTCCTCAAGCGGCGGTTCGGCACCAGCGAGGTGCTCGGCGAGGAGCCGCTGGACCTGCCGCCACGTGAGTTGCGAACGCGGGCGGTGTGGTGGTCGATGCCGGACCTGGTCGTGGCCGCCGCAGGCGTCTCCCCGGAAGCGGCGCCCGGTGCCGCGCACGCGGCCGAGCACGCGGCCATCGGCATGTTGCCGCTGGTGGCGACCTGCGATCGCTGGGACATCGGCGGCATGTCGACGGCCAGGCATGCGGACACCGGCATGCTGACCGTCTTCGTCCACGACGGGCATCCGGGCGGCGCCGGCTTCGCCGAACGCGGCTTCGACGCTGCCACGGCGTGGTTGCGTGCGACTCGCGACGCGATAACGGCCTGTCCGTGCCCCGAGGGCTGCCCATCCTGCGTACAGTCGCCGAAGTGCGGGAACGGTAACGATCCCCTGGACAAGACCGGGGCGGTCCGACTCCTCGACGCGCTGCTTGCCGAGGCGCCGGCCGGGCCGGACACCTGACACTCGTGTGCGGGAGGACCCGTCATGACCGTCATCGCCATACTCCTACTCGCCGTGGCGATCGTGCTCATCGTCGCCGCCGTGACCGGCAGCAGCGACCCGGTGACCGTCGACACCTTCAACGTCAGCATCGACACCACCGTGGCCGAGGTCTTCCTCGCGGGTGTGTTGACAGGACTACTCGCCCTGGCGGCGCTGGTCCTGCTCCGGATCGGAGTGAGACGGGCCCGCCAGCGCCGGCAGGAGGTGCGCGAGTTGCGCAGGCGCGCGGAGGCGGCTCCCGCCGCCGCAGCTGCGCCGGCCACCTCCGACACCACCACGGAGCCGGAGACCCGCGAGGCCGCCGCCACCCGCGAGGTATCCGACCCGCGCGACGTGGCCGACTCTCACGACGACGCCGACGCTTCTGCTACGCAAGCTGCTGCCGCCTCCACCACGCCCGCTGACGTTGCCGAGGACACGATGGACCGGCCGGTCACGCCGGCCGACCGGAGTGAGGCGACCCAGCCCGGCGATGCCACCGAGTCGAGCGCGGAGCCGCACCGGGACGTCACCGATCCGAGCGCGGAGCCGCACCGGTCCTGACGCCACCGAGCCGAGCGCGGAGCCGCACCGGTCCTGACGCCATCCAGCCGAGCGCGGAGCCGCGCCGCTCCTGACGGCACCGACTTGTGGCGGGTCCGCAACGCCTGAAACAGCGCGGACACGTTGATAACCCGCCACATGTCGTATCACCGTGCGGACGGAGGCGTTGGGCGGCCGTGGCGGACGTGGACCGGTTCGAGGCTCCACCCAAGGTCGTACTGATCCCATGGGCGCTGGTGAAGATCCTTCCGTCCAATTCGATGTCGTCCTCGAACGGCCCGGGCCAATGAAGGAGCTGCAGATGAGCGGCAGGGTGGAATGGCACGGCATCGTGGTCGCGGACGAGTCGCTGAACTCTCGACTTCACGCGCTTCATGCTCCAGTCAACAGGGCGAAGGCGCTTCTTGAATACGGTCTGGTATGGCCCGAGCTACCTGACGGCCCCGCAACGGTGTTCCTCTTCTTTGGTGCTCCAGGGCTGGAAGACAACTTCAAGATAGTAGAGAAGACCAGAACCGCCGCAGGAATCGACATTTCGCTTGGTATTCCAGCAAGCCTGATCCCCGCCCATACGCCATTACGGCACTTGGATGTCCTCCGCCTGCTAATCGACGCAGTGCCAACCATTGCGGATGCTCTCGGCGTATCGCCGCCGAAGCTAAAGCCAGACGAATGAGGTCTGGAATAGCGTAGGTCCACATGCAGGCCTGGGCCTGCCAGACACTCGGTGCTCGTTCGTAGCCTGTGGGAGTGACCAGGCTCGATGCGGTGCCGGCGCCCGGGTTGGTGCTGCTCGGGATCGTCTCGGTGCAGGTCGGTGCCGGCCTGGCGAAGACCCTCTTCGACGTGCTCCCACCGACCGCCGTGGTGACGCTGCGTCTTGCGACCTCCGCCGTCGTGCTCGTTTTGCTCGCCCGCGGCGCGCTTCACAGCCGCAAGGGCCGATGGTCCCGGGCCGACCTCACCGTCGCCGTTGCCTTCGGTGCCGTGCTCGCGATGATGAACGTGGCCATCTACGAGTCGTTCGCCCGGATACCGCTGGGGATCGCGGTGACCATCGAGTTCCTCGGACCGCTCGGGGTGGCCGTGGCGTTCTCGCGCCGGCGCCTGGACCTGGTGTGGGTCCTGCTCGCTGCTGCCGGCGTGCTGCTCCTGACCCGTGGCGACGCCGGCAGCCTCGACCCGGTGGGCGTCGGGTTCGCGCTGCTGGCTGCCGCTGGATGGGCTGCGTACATCCTGCTCAGTGTCGCGACCGGCCGCCGGTTCCCGGGCTCGTCCGGGCTGGCACTGGCCAGCGTGGTGGGAACGCTGCTGGTACTGCCGGTCGGAGTCGCCACCGGCGGCGCCGACCTGCTGCGACCCGAGTACCTGGCGATCGGCGCCGGGATCGGTCTGCTGTCGTCGGCGATCCCGTATTCGCTCGAGCTCGAGGCCCTGCGACGGCTGCCGGCGAAGCTGTTCGGCATCCTGATGAGCCTCGAACCCGCCGTTGCCGCACTGGTGGGCCTGGTGATCCTCGGTGAAGTACTCCATGCCCGGGAATGGGTCGCGATCGGGTGTGTCGTGTCCGCGTGCCTGGGTGCGACCAGGTCACCGGCCGCTCCGCCGGAGGCCGCGGAGGCATGAGCCCGCCCGGACGGCGGAGCCGCAGTTCCGCCGTCCGGCCTCACGTGGCCGAGCCGACGGGGCCGAGGAAAGCCTCCGGATCGTGAGTACGCCCGCCGATCCGTACCTCGAAGTGCAGGTGGGGCCCGGTGGTGTTGCCGGTGGTGCCGACGAATCCGAGCCGCTGGCCGCCGTGCAGGATCTGCCCGGTCTCGACCGTCACACGCGAGAGGTGGGCGTAGTAGGAGGTCACACCTCCGTGGTCGACCGCGACCACGAGACCGAGACGGCCGTCGCTGCCCGGGACCTCGACTCGGCCGGCAGCGGCGGCGACCACCGGAGTACCGACGGGTGCGGCGAGGTCGAGGCCGGTATGGCGTCCGCTCGACCAGGCCCGGCCGGTGTCACCGAACCGCGCGGTCACCTCGTACCCACCGGCCAGGGGGACCGTCCAGCCTGGATCCCAAAGATCCGATCTGGCGCCGTCGCCGGCTGGGGAAAGGCCGGCAGTTGCCGCCGGACCCGCACGCGCGCGGCGAGCAACATCGCCGAGCACTGCGGCCGGGCCGGTGACATCGACCGACGTGACGACCTCGACCTGCCCGCCCTCGACCCGGCAGGACCGCACGACGGCGCCGTTGACTCTGGCGACTCCGTTCGCAGAGGAGCAGGCCGCCGCCGGGCCCGCCCACAGCCGGCCGGCACCGGCCAGCGCCGCCAGGTCCGCGGCTGCGGCTGCCCGGTGCCGGGCGAGGTATCCACCGCCGAGCGCGACCGCCACCAGCAACGCGGTCAGCACGACCATGACTCCGAACAGGACCAGGATCGAACCGGCGCCCCGGTCGACCCCGCTCCGCACCTGGCAGCGTGGACGGGTCACGACGCCTCCGTGATCGCCGCAGCGCTGGCCCGGACGGTCGGGGAGACGAGCTGATCACC
>DASUYL010000156.1:0-3987 GCA_036377395.1 Jiangellaceae bacterium | reverse complement strand
TGTCGCCCTCGTAGAGCGAGTCGTCGTTGCGCCGCTCGACCTCGTGGTCGACCGTGACCGTGACCGTGCGCTGCTCCGCGGTGACCCGCTTGACGGTCAGGGTGAGCCCGGACGTGACCCGCTCCTCCAGGCTGGGGACGACCTGGTCGCGGTCGCCGAGCGTGATGCCCGCGTCGGCCAGCGCCTCACGGACGGTGAGCGCCGTCGTGGTGAACTGCTCGGTCTCACCGTCGGCGACGATCGTCAGGTCCTTCGGGGTGCGGATCTCGAAGTCGAGCCCGCGGCGGCCGATGCCGAGCGATCTCGAGACGGACAGCTCGGCTCCCGCAGCGCGGATGCCCAACTCGTCGAGAGCCTCGTCGACCGACAGTGCGGTCGTCCAGACCTCGCGCTCGACGCCGTCGATCGTGACGGTGATCAGTCGCCCGAAGCGGACGGCGATCTCGGTGCCGTCCTGTACCAGGCTGGACCCGGACGGGGCCACGACATCGTGCTCGCCGAGCTCGATGTCCTGGTCGGCGAGGACCTCTTCGACGGTGTCGCCGAAGGTGTGTACGGTCTCGACCTCACCGTCGACGCTGAGCGCGACGGTCTTGTCGAACGTGGTGAAGGCGGTAGTACCGCCGACGAGAGCGGAGACGACGACGGCGTTGATTGCCAGCGTCTTCAGGGAGGGACGCACGGTGCTCCAGGTGTGCAGTTGTCCCGGGCACGGCTGTCCCAGCCGGCGCGTAGCTCCCCCGTTCGCCGTCTGGAGCCTGACCGACCCCGGCTTTCAGTCACGAGACGGTAACGGGTTCGCCGGCCGATGCCAAACTCACCACGGCCCGAACGCCTGATCCGTGTTGCGCTGCAGCGCCGCACAGACGGCCTCCAGATCGGCGCCGAGGACCTCGGCGATCCGGCGGACCGTCAGGGGCACCAGGTACGAGCCGTTCGGCCGGCCACGGTAGGGGTGAGGAGTCAGGAACGGCGCATCGGTCTCGACGAGAATGCGGTCCATCGGGGTGACCGACAGCGCGTCGCGCAGGCTCGCGGCGTTCGCGAACGTCACCGTGCCTGCGAAGGAGAGGAACCAGCCACGGGCCGCGCAGTGGCGGGCCATCTCCGCGTCCCCGGAGAAACAGTGGAAGACGATTCGCTCGGGAACCGGCACCTCGTCCAGGACCCGCAGCACGTCCGGGTGAGCGTCACGATCGTGGATGACCAACGTCTTGGCGTGCCGGCGGGCCATCTCGACGTGGGCGCGGAACGACGCTTCCTGAACCGCGTGGTCGTCACTGCCGGTGCGGTAGTGGTCGAGCCCGGTCTCCCCTACTGCGCGCACCCGGTCGCCCGAGCCGGCGAGCCGATCGATCTCGGCCAGCGCCTCGTCGAGCGCCCCTTCCGCCGCCACTCGCGGTGCCTCGTTGGGGTGCAGCGCGACTGCCGCCACCACGCTCGGGAAGCGCCGCGTCGCCTCGACCGCCCATGCCGCCCCGGGCAGATCGCAGCCGATCTGCACCACCCGGGTGACGTTGACGTCTGCAGCGGCTGCGAGGGCATGCGCAGGTCCGGCCCATGACTGGTCCGGACCGGTGGCCGAACCCGGCTCGCCACGCGCCATGTCGAGGTGACAGTGCGTGTCCGTGACCGGCAGCGGAAGCGGGTCCGGCGCTGGTGGGCTAGCCGCCGGCACGCTGCTCCAGCCTGGCCAGTTCCTCTTCGACGACGGACGGGTCGAGCTTGGCGAACACCGGCGTGGGCGGCGGGATCGGGGTGCCGGGGACGATCGGGGTCGACCCCCAACGTGCGGCCCCGCGGACGCCGTCCAGCGTGATCACCGGGTAACCGGGTCCGCCGTCGAGGTCGTCGACCTCCCGGACGGCGGGCCGGTCCGACCACTGCCCGTCGCGCCCGAACGTCTCGTGCACGCGCTGGGCCGAGTGCGGGAGAAAGGGCGTGAGCAGCGTCTTGCAGTCGTCGATCGCCTGGGCAGCGACGTGCAAAACGGTCCGCATCCGTTCCGGGTCCTCGGAGCGGAGTTTCCACGGCGCCTGGTGCGAGAGGTAGGCGTTGGCCTCGCCGACGACCCGCACGGCCTCCTGCACCGCCGCCTTCTGCCGATGCCCCTCGATCAGGGCGCCGACGGTCTCGAAGCCGGCGCGGGTCGTCGTCAGAAGCTCTCGGTCGGCGTCGGTCAGCTCTCCACGGTCCGGGATGGAGCCGACGTTCTTTGCGATCAGCGACGCGGTCCGGTTCACCAGGTTGCCCCAGCCGGCGACGAGCTCGTCGTTGTTGCGCCGGACGAACTCGGCCCAGGTGAAATCGGTGTCCTGGTTCTCTGGCCCAGCGGCGGCAATCCAGTACCGCAGCGCGTCGGCGTCGTAGCGCGCGAGGAAGTCCCGCACGTAGATGACGACTCCCCGCGAGGAGGAGAACTTGCGCCCCTCCATGGTCAGGAACTCGCTGGAGACCACCTCGGTCGGCAGCTCCAACGTCCCGAACCTTCCCGGCTGCCCGCCACGCGAACCACGTCCGTCGTACCCCAGCAGTTCGGCCGGCCAGATCTGGGCATGGAAGGTGATGTTGTCCTTGCCCATGAAGTAGTACGAGGACGCCGCCGGATCGCACCACCAGGCCCGCCAGGCGTCGTCGTCCCCGCTCCGGCGGGCCCACTCGACCGACGCCGACAGATAGCCGATGACCGCGTCGAACCAGACGTAGAGCCGTTTGCCGGGGTTGTCGCGCCAGCCCGGCAGCGGGACCGGCACGCCCCAGTCGATGTCCCTCGTCATGGCCCTCGGCCGGAGGTCGTCGAGCAGGTTCAGTGAGAACTTCAACACGTTCGGGCGCCAGTCGGTCCGGGTCTGCAGCCAGGCACCGAGCGCGTCGGCCAGCGCCGGCAGGTCGAGGAAGAAGTGCTGGGTCTGGACGAACCTCGGCGTCTCGCCGTTGATGCGGCTGCGCGGGTTGCCCAGGTCGGTCGGGTCGAGTTGGTTGCCGCAGTTGTCGCACTGGTCGCCACGGGCGCCGTCGTACCCGCAGATCGGGCAGGTGCCCTCGATGAACCGGTCCGGCAGCGTCCGGCCGGTCGACGGCGAGATCGCCCCCAGCGTGGCCCGTTCGACCATGTACCCGTTGCGGTACAAGGTCAGGAACATCTCCTGCGCCACGGCGTAGTGGTTGCGGGTCGTGGTTCGCGTGAACAGGTCGTAGGCCAGTCCCAGGTCACGCAGGTCGTCGACGATCACCCGGTTGTAGCGGTCGGCGAGCTCTCGGGGGCCGACGCCCTCCTGCTCGGCCTGCACCAGGATCGGCGTCCCGTGTTCGTCCGTACCGCTGACCATGAGCACGTCGTGTCCGGCCATGCGCATATACCGGCTGAACACGTCGGATGGGACGCCGAAGCCGGAGATGTGGCCGATGTGGCGGGGCCCGTTGGCGTAGGGCCAGGCCACGGCCGTGAGCACGTGACGGGACATGGGTCCCGATCGTAGAGGGCGGGTAACGCCGTGTTCGCACGGATTCTCCGCGAGCCGTGGTCCGTCGGTCACGGTTCGGACCACCGGTCAGGGCTCGGCGTCGTCACCGGCCTGACCGCCGGTGCGCTCGTCCGGCCTGGTGACGACCGCGGCGTAGACGTCACGCCTGCGCAGGCCCGACTCACGTGCGACTGCGGCGATCGCCTCCTTGCGCGAAACACCGGCGCGTTCGCGGCGCGAGACGAGGGCCGCAGCCTCCGTCACCGTCGCGACGGGCCCGGCGGCGGCCGCGCCGGCAACGACCAGCGTGACCTCGCCGAGGACTCCGCCATCGGCCACCCAGGACCTGAGGTCTCGGAGCGGCCCGCGGCGGATCTCTTCGTGGATCTTGGTCAACTCCCGGCAGATGACCGCGCGCCGATCGGCGCCGAACGCGTCGACCATCGCGGCGAGCGTCGCCGCCAGGCGGTGTCTCGATTCGAAGAAGACCATCGTCCGGTCTTCGCCGCGCAGTGCGCCGAGG
>DASUYL010000155.1:0-2359 GCA_036377395.1 Jiangellaceae bacterium | reverse complement strand
CCCCGACACACGGTCGGGGACTCGACCGGGTTAGAAGCGGGAGGGGATGCTTCGCGTACCCGGTCGATCGTTACCGTCGCGTGACATGCCGCAGTTGTTACGTCGACGAGCTGCGCGATTGCCCTACGGGCGTGATAACCGCTTTAGGGGGCCGTGATGACGATGCGTGCGGGCGGCGGCGCGGGGAGTGTCCAGGTCGGTGACGAACTCGCCGTTGACCCGGATACGGCCGGTTGCGCGGTGCTGCTCGATCCGCTCAGCGGACAAACTTGCGGCTGCGAGCCGGTCGCGCACGGTCGTCGGGGCCGTCGCCGTTCGCCGCGCTCGTCACGGTGAAGAGGGCGACGGTCACCTCGTCAGATGGACGCGTAACCGCAGGTAGGCGCGGCGTGTGAATCTAGCGACATCGCTAGAATTCCGTGCGAGGCGGGCGCAGGGTGGGCTCGTGCCCACCGTCCCGATCTACCGCATCCGCCCCGGTGACCGCCTCGAGGTCGAGATCGTGCAGGCCGACGGCGGCCGCGCCCTGGTGGTCGGGAAGCTCGATGCGGTACCTGAGGGTGCCGGTGGGCTGGCGCTGCGGATCCGGGTGTGCGACGCGCAGGTGCGGGCGCTGCCGGCGGGTCGGTGAGCTGATGCTCGCGCAAAGCCACCCGGTTCTCGCCTGGATCCTCGAGTACTGGACGATAACGATCTTCCTCCCCGCAGTCCTGGTACTGGTCGCGGTGCTTACGTTCGTGACCCGCAGGTGGGATCAGCGGGATGAGTCGGCGCGGACGCCGCGGTCCACACAGTCGAGCGCACCGGCGCAGGCGGGGGGTGACGGCGGGGTGAGGGGGCTCGAAACCCCGCCGCCGGACTGATCATCGGTGTGCCCGGCGGGATCGTCAGGGCGCACGCAGCCCTACTGCGTTGCTCCGCCGGTCGCCGGGCTTGGTGTCGCCGGAACGGCCGGGCCCATCACGGACGACTTGCTCCCGGACCTCAGGGCGCAGGTCCCGCACGTGTAGGGCGAGCTCGTCGAGCACCACGCGCTACGCAAGAGGTGCCGGACGGGCAACGCCCGCAGGCGAGGTCCTGCCTGTTGACCGCCACCGAGGATGACGGTCTGGGGGTCGATTCCCGCCATTGACGGTGACGACGAACGGCCGCGTTTGACGCGGTGTTCACCGCCACCGACATCCGCATCCTCCGGACACCGGGCGGGCGCCGCGGGCCAACGCGATCGCCGAGCGGTTCATCGGCTCCGTCCGCCGCGAACTCCTCGACCGCACTCTGATCATGAACCAGCGGCAGGCCGCAGCCGTGCTGATCGAGTACGCCGAGCAACTACAACAGCCACCGGCCGCACCGCACGCTCGGCCAGGCCGCTCCCTTACGACCACTCCCCCAGCCGACGACGACCGAGACAAACACCGTCCACCGGTACGACCGGCTCGGTGGACTGCTTCACGAGTACCAGCAGGTCGCATGAGGTGTGCGGCGTTACTGGCACCGACAGGGCAGCAGCCTGGCCACGGCGCTGAGGAAAGCCCGGTCGACCCACGTCAGCGTCGGGCGCTGATTGGTACGGTGCAGCATCGCGACCTCATGCCGCAGCACGAGGATCTCGGCGTCCTTGGCCGCGTCGGCCCGGGCGAGCAGCACAAGCCAGCTCAGGACACGTCCGAGCATGAGGTAGGCGAGTCGGAGGGCCACAGTGACCGATCATGCTGATCGGCCATGGCGGTCGTCGTCGCACCTGGGCCAGCACGAAGGCGCTGGTCAGGACGCGTGACACGGTTCTCGGCACCCACACGTCCGTATCGGCGGCGGAGCGACGACGATTCGTGAGTTCATCGACGCCGGTCTTGTCGACGAGATGCACGTGGCGGTCGCTCCGGTCGAGCTCGGTCACACGCCCGGCTGTGGGAGACGCCCGAGGATCTGACCGATCGCTACCACCTCGAGCGCGTGTCGAGCGACAGCGGCGTGACGCATCACTTCTTCTGGCGTCGCTGACAACTTGTCGTAACGTCGAGTGCGGCGGGCCGGCCAGGCGTGGGGCGCGGGTCGCGGCGAACGCCGGGTCGTCGGCCGCCAGCGGGGCGATCGCGTGGATCGAGGAGAACCGGGCCGGGTCACCGCCGACCAGGCCGCCGACATGCTCTGGCCGCTGGCCGGCTTCGACGCCTTCGACCGGCTCTACACCGGGCGCAGCCGGACCGCCGAGGAGGTGGTCCCGCATCCTGGTCAGCACGGCCGAGCGCAGCGCTCGGCCGGTGACGCCGACGGCTCAGCCCGGAGTGGGCGGCTGGTCGACCAGCTGGGCCAGGTAGAGCTGCTCCCCCAGCCGGTCCATCAGCTCCAGGTTGGTCTC
>DASUYL010000154.1:0-2841 GCA_036377395.1 Jiangellaceae bacterium | reverse complement strand
CCCATGACGTTGCACCACGCCCCGCAGAGCAGGATCACGACGAGCGAGACGTACGAGTCGGCGAACACCGCGAGCACCAGCATCACCACGGCGACGCCGAGCACCGCGATCCGGCTGGTCACCGCCCCGCCCCAGCGCTCGACCAGCCGACCGACGGGAAGCGAACACAGCGCGCTGACCCCGAAGTAGAGCGCCACCACCAGCCCGAGGCCGACAGGGTCGAAGCCGAGCTCGGTGCCGAGCTGGACGGCGAGCGCACCGGTGAGGAAGACCGGGAGCACGGAGACGGTGGTGACGGTGATCGCTCCGGCCGCCGCCCGCACGGCGCCGACGTCGCGGGTCGGCGAGGCGGTCAGCGTCACTTGACCCATGCTAACGGTTTGGCCGACCGAAATCGCCCGGAAGCGACCGACACCACGGGCGCGCGGGAGGTGCGTGCGCGACGGAGCGAAAGCGGCGTTCGCTCAGTTGATTCGAGCCAACGCCGCTTTCGCTCGGTTCGAGCCGGCCGCTACTCCCGCCGGAGAACCGGCCGCAGGGCGTCGAGCACTGCCACGTCGTCGATCGTCGACGGAATCGGCTCGTCCAACCCGTCGGCGATTCCTCGCATCGTCTTGCGGAGGATCTTTCCCGAACGGGTCTTCGGCAGCCCCGCCACCACGGCGACCTCCCGGAGGGACGCCACCGCGCCGATCCGCTCGCGCACGATCGCTACGAGCTCGGCCCGCAGCTCCTCGTCCGGCCGGTCCACGCCCGCCTTGAGCACGACGAACCCACGCGGCACCTGCCCCTTCATGGTGTCCGCCACACCGATGACGGCGCACTCGGCAACGTCTGGGTGCGAGGCGAGCGCCTCCTCCATCCCGCCGGTCGAGAGCCGGTGCCCGGCGACGTTGATGACGTCGTCCGTGCGACCCATGACGTAGACGTAACCGTCTTCGTCGATGCGCCCGCCGTCGCCCGTCAGGTAGAAGCCGTCGAACGCCGTGAGGTACGACCGCACGTAGCGCTCGTCGTCGTTCCACAGGGTCGGCAGCGCGCCGGGCGGCAGCGGCAGCTTGATGACGATCGCGCCGTCCTCGCCGGGCGGTACCGGCCGCCCCGAGGCGTCGACGATGCGCACGTCCCAGCCGGGCATCGGCTTCGTCGGCGAGCCCGGCTTGATCGGCAGCAGCTCCAGCCCCGCCGGGTTCGCGCAGATCGCCCACCCCGTCTCCGTCTGCCACCAGTGGTCGATGACGGGGATTCCGAGCAGGTCCGAGGCCCAACTGTAGGTCTCGGGGTCCAGGCGCTCACCCGCGAGGAAGAGGTAGCGCATGTGCGACAGGTCGTACTGGCCCAACAGCGCGCCCTTCGGGTCTTCCTTCTTGATCGCCCGGAAGGCCGTGGGGGCGGTGAACATCGCTTTCGCGCCGTGCTCGGCGATCACCCGCCAGAACTGGCCGGCGTCCGGCGTGCCGACGGGCTTGCCCTCGTAGATGATCGTCGTCGCGCCGACGATGAGCGGCGCGTACACGATGTAGGAGTGCCCGACGACCCAGCCGACGTCGGACGCCGTGAACATCGTCTCGCCCGGTCCGATGTCGTAGAGGTTGGCCATCGTCCAGGCCATCGCCACCGCGTAGCCACCGGTGTCGCGCAGCACGCCCTTGGGCTTCGCCGTGGTGCCGGAGGTGTAGAGGATGTAGAGCGGGTCGGTCGCCGCGACGGTCACCGGCGCGGCCGGCTCGGCGCTCGCCAACGCCTCGGCCCAGTCGACGTCGTCCGGGCCCATCTCCGCCTGCACCTGGGGACGCTGCAGGATGACCCGCTTGTCGGGCGTGTGATCGGCCAGCTTGATCGCCTCGTCCAGCAGGGGCTTGTACGGGAGCACCCGCTTGCCCTCGATGCCGCAGGACGCGGACACGATCACCTTGGGGGTGGCGTCGTCGATCCGGATCGCGAGCTCGGGCGACGCGAAGCCGCCGAACACCACCGAGTGCACGGCGCCGAGGCGGGCGCACGCGAGCATCGCGATCGCGGCCTCCGGCACCATCGGCATGTAGACGACCACTCGGTCACCGCGGCCGACCCCGAGGCCGGCCAGCACGCCGGCGAAGCGCGCCACCTCGTCGAGCAGCTGCGCGTACGTGTAGGTGCGCTTGGTGCCGGTGACGGGGGAGTCGTAGATCAGCGCCGCGCGGTCGCCGTTCCCGGCCTCGACGTGGCGGTCCAGCGCGTTCGCGCAGATGTTCAGCTCCCCGTCGGGGAACCATCTGTAGAAGGGAGGCCGGGCGTCGAGAGCCTTGGTCGGTGCCGTCTGCCAGTCGATCGCCCGGGCCGCGTCGAGCCAGAACGCCTCCGGATCGTCCACGCTGGCCCGAAACACTGATTCATACGTTCGCATCTTGTCATCCACCCGCTCGGCCTCCTTGCCAGGGGACGGTCCAGTCGAAACTGACACTAGGCCGCTGGGACCGTCCCACGGCACCATCCGACCGGCCGTCCGATGCCCTACTTGCCCGGGCCCAAGTCAGCGCTCAAGCCTCTGTTGCGCGCCGTGCCGTCGGTGTCGTACCCGTCGATCAGCACGTTCACCGGGCTCACTCGTTCGGCCCACTCACGTTCGAGTGATCCTGCTCGTTGTGCCGCACGGGGCGGACGGGCGGCGGGAGGGGTGCCGCCCGTCCGGGTTCCCGAGGCGAGTGCCGCACGGACGGAGGGTGCCGGATGGGTGGCGGACGGCGTGGAGTGCCGATGGGCGGCGGCCTGGGTGTGATGCTTCTCGCAGTGGCGCTCGGCAGCCTGGCGATCGTGGGCGACACCGGGTCGGGTCAGAGGTCCCTGTCGACGGTCCCGGCC